>JAHJCM010000005.1 GCA_018812945.1 Gammaproteobacteria bacterium
GGTGACTGGCGAGCTGAACTTGCAATGGGTCGCACGATGACCAGTCAGAAAACTTGCCGGCTTGGCGCGCCGAGACTAACGATCGCGCCTTGGCGCGAAAGCCAAGACCCGACCGTTACTTTTGGAGGGCTTGGCTTAGTGCAGACTCAAGACAACAAGCCGAAATGCCAAGTTTTCGGGCAGCGGTGACCCTTCAAGTTTAGCTCCCAAGTCACCGATCCAGTGCGTTGAGCCGTCATGGCAGCAAAGCCTCGATCTGTTTTTGTATCCAAGGCTTCACGGTTTGAAGCCAATTCGCCTGCAGCGGATCAACCACCTCTTTGTTGGAAGTTGAACGCAGCCACGTTATTTGCCGCTTGGCCAATTGGCGTGTGGCAGCAACACCCCGGTCTATCATTTCCTGCCGAGTGCAATGGCCGTGCAAATGCTCCCACACTTGCCTGTACCCCACACAACGCATTGAGGGCATGCTGTCATCCAACACGTAATTGTGACGAAGCTCGATGACCTCTTCAACAAGGCCCTGCTCCAGCATGTTCAGAAAACGAGACTCAATGCGCTTGTGCAAGACAGACCGGTCAGAGGGTTCGATGGCCAGGGTGGGAATCTGCAAATCGGCCTGCTGATCCCGCTGATGAAAGCTTGAAAGCGGCTGGCCGGTAATTTGAAAAACCTCCAACGCGCGCTGCAAACGCTGGGAGTCATTGGGCTTTAAGCGCTGAGCTGTAATGGGGTCTACCTCGGCGAGGCGGGCGTGAATAGCGGGCCAGCCCTGCTCCAAGGCCTGCTGTTCTATGGCTTGGCGAATTTCGGCGTTGGCGGCAGGAAGGTCATCCATGCCGCTGACCAGTGTTTTGTAATACATCATTGTTCCGCCCAAAATAACAGGCACTTTGCCTCGCGCACGGATATCCGCAATCAGCGCATGGCATTGAACGACAAACTCAGCGGCGCTGAAAGTGTCGCTTGGTGTGATGATATCGATTAAGTGGTGCGACACCAAAGCCAGTTCTTGAGGGGTGGGCTTGGCGGTGCCGATGTTCATATCCCGAAACACCAGTGCTGAGTCGAGGCTGATAATTTCTATCGGGAACCCCTGATCGGCCATCCACAAGCCCAAGGCAGACTTGCCCGATGCCGTGGGTCCAAGTACAGCCAGAGCCGGAATTGTGCCAATGCTCACGTGATTCACGCCCCCTTTGCTCTATTGGCCGCGCAAAAACCACTTGTCCATTTCAGACAAACTGAAATGACGCCATGTGGGCCTGCCGTGGTTGCATTGATCCGACCGCTCGGTGCGCTCCATAGAACGCAACAGCGCATTCATTTCAGGCACGGTGAGCTTTCTGTTTGCACGCACCGCAGTGTGGCAAGCCAAGCCTGCCAGCCATTCATTGCGCTGGCGTTCAAGCACATGGGCCACGCCGTACTGGTGCAAGTCTTCAAGCCACTGTTGCAGCAATGCAGACAAATCCTGACCCGCCAACATCGTGGGCACGGCGCGCACCGCGATTTCCTGAGTTGAAATAAGACTCAAGCGAAAACCCAGTTTTTCCCAAAGGTGCTGACCATTGTCGACTTCACTGGCCAGGCGCGGATCAATTTGTACCAACAAGGGCACAAGTAACTCTTGGGAAGAGATGGTTTGCTGATTGTCCAGCGCATTCTTGAACTGCTCATAGAGCACACGCTCATGGGCTGCATGCATATCGACCACCACCATGCCATCGGGACGCAAAGCGAGAATGTAAATGCCGTGTACCTGCGCAATCGCCTGTCCCAAATACTCAGACAATTCTGCATGATCGGCTGCTTGGCTTTGCTGGCTTTCTTGCACTGAGGGTCGCGGCGTAATGACGGCAGGACGCGGCGCGGGTTCAATTGGGCGATAGGCTTGAATGTAATCGGCAAGCTCCTCCCGCAGGAAAGGAAGCGCTGCACTTTTTGCCTGAACCTGAATCGCTGGCGAGGAAGTGCTGGACGCCCTCCACACATTGCCGTTGCCCGACACGGAGGGTGTGACGACAGAAGGCGCCCCGACCTCAACACTTGCGGACGAATCACTGAGAGGAGCGACAGCCCTGGAAGGAGCAAGACAGGCCTGAATCGATTGACGCACCCATTGATGCACTGCCCGCGCGTTTCGGAATCGCACCTCTGTTTTCGCGGGGTGCACATTCACATCCACCTCATTGGCGGGTAAATTCAAAAAAAGCACAAAGGCGGGAAATTTGTCGCCATGAAGTACATCTTCATAGGCTGACCGGACCGCGTGCCCAATCAGTTTGTCTTTCACAAAGCGGCCATTGACGTAGAAAAACTGCATATCGCCTTTTCCACGGGCTGCGTCGGGCAGGCCAACCGCACCATGCAATTGCATATCGGCAGTTTGGACGTCAATTGGCTTGGAGGCACCATTGGCCATGGTTTCGAGAATGCTGAAGACCCGAGCACTCCAGCTGCTTTCCTGAAAACGGCTTTGTAATTTGCCATCCCGATACACCAGCCAGGTGACCGAGGGGTTGGCCAACGCCATGCGTTTAACGACGTCCAGACACTGAAAAAATTCAGTTTGCTCTGTTTTCAGGAACTTGCGGCGTGCGGGTGTACTGAAGTAAAGCGATTGCACATCGACCGTGGTACCAGGGCTTGCCGATGAGGGCTCGACAAGCCAGCGCCCACTTTGGTTACTGATGCTGTATGCGCATTCCTGACCTTTCGGATAACTGCTCAGCGTAAACTGACTTACTGAAGCAATTGAGGCCAAAGCCTCTCCTCGAAAGCCGAGGCTCATCACACTTTCAAGCTCACTTAGCGATTGAATTTTTGAAGTGGCATGGCGTGTGACCGCCAACTCGAGTTCGTCTTTGGGTATGCCTTTGCCGTTGTCCTGAATGCAAATTCGTTGAATACCGCCACCATCGATGCGAATGGTGATCTCAGATGCACCAGCGTCCAAAGCATTCTCCAGCAGTTCTTTAACAACTGACGCTGGACGATCAACCACTTCGCCTGCGGCAATTTGGCTGATCAATACATCGGGCAACAGGGATATCGGACGGTGGCTCATCCACTCATTATAAGTGGCAGCGCGCCCGGTTTAGGTCAGAGGAGTGCGGGCAACAGGAGGGTTCTTGGCGAAGTAATTTGCAATACCCTTGGCGATCGCTTCAGCCAATTCCTGTTGATGGCCCGGGTTGGCCAGTTTTTTCTCTTCATCCGGATTGCTGATGAAGGCCGTTTCAATCAGGATGGATGGAATGTCGGGCGCCTTCAGTACGGCAAACCCCGCCTGTTCCACACGCGGCTTGTGCAATCGATTCACCTTGCCCAAATTGCCGAGAACCGCATCGCCCAACTTCAAGCTGTCATTGATTTGAGCGGTGGTCGACAAATCAAGCAGCACACGGGCCAGTTGCGAATCAGTGCCTTTGATATTGACCCCACCGATTAAATCAGAGGCATTCTCCTTGTTGGCGATCCACTTCGCGGCAGTGCTGGAGGCGCCTCGTTCAGATAGAACATACACCGACGATCCGCCCGCAGTGGGACGAATGAAGGCATCTGCATGCACAGACACAAACAGGTCAGCATTCACGCTGCGAGCCTTTTGCACACGTGTATTCAAAGGCACAAAAAAGTCACCGTTGCGAGTCAACATGGCCCGCATGCCCGGCATTTTGTCTATTTCTGCCTTCAGTTTTTTACCGATGGCCAACACCACATTTTTTTCGTAAGTGCCACCTTTGCCAACCGCACCGGGGTCTTCACCGCCATGGCCAGGATCGATCGCAACCGTGATCATTCGTCTTAGTTCTGGAGACGGCTTCTTCTCAACAGGTGCATTGGGCTGTGCCTTGGCAACTTCGGTTTTACTCCCGCCTTTTTCAGGAGCCACACCTTCCAGCTTCAAAGTGCCACTGGTCTCCGATTCCGCCAAGCGCAGCGCACGAGAAATTTCATCCTCTCGCATCGCCGGGTCATCCGACTTTTTCAGCAAAGCCAGCAAAGGATCTGCCGGATTTTTGGGGTAAAAATCCACGACAAATCGATTTTGATACTCGGCAATTGGATCAATCGTGAAAATTTCTGGTTTGACTTCTGCCTTCAGATCGAACACCAGTCGCACGGTGTTCGCATCGTATTGCCCGACACGAATTTGTTGCACGTAAGGGTCTTCGGGATGCAGGCGACTGGTGAGGTCTTTCAGGGTGTTGTCGAGTCGCATGTCAAGCAAATCGATCACCATGCGCCAGGGATTCTCAATCAGGAAGTGTTTGTACTTGATAGCGCCTGCGTGCTCTAGCGTTACCCGTGTGTATTCATCTGCTGGCCACAAGCGCACATCCACAAACTTCACCTGGTCAGCAGCAAAAGCACCCACAGGTATTAGTTTCAGAAGCATTCCTGCTCCAACGGTTTTCAACAAGTCGCGACGCGAATTCATAGGCTATTGTTGTTCGTTCAGTTGTTTTACCAAATACTGCCCATCTGGCGACAGGGCCCTCACCTCGATGCGTCGCCCTGTTGTTTCAGGGCTCCCGTGTTGGTGATAACTCAGGTGAATTTCAATATCCGCTTGAGGAAGCAGGCCGCCAGCCTTATCAGGCCATTCGACCAAACAAATGGCATTTTCCTCAAAGTAATCACGAAAACCGGATTCTTCCCATTCATTCTGATCGAAGAATCGATAAAAATCAAAGTGATACACAGAATAATTCGAGAAATTGTAAGGTTCTACCAACGCATAGCTGGGACTTTTAACCGCACCCTGCACTCCCAAAGCCCGCAAAAAGGCACGCACCAATGCTGTTTTACCTGCACCCAATGGACCTGAAAGGTAGATGCGAAGCGGCGCTTGCGCAAGTTTGGCGAGCTTTTCCCCTACACTGTGGGTTGCGGCGTCGTCGGGTAAATAACGGGTATAAGTTTTCATGCAGGCTCATCAAGAACAAGAGAACTGGGCATTGTTGCAACGTGTGGCCGAAACACAAGGTTTGGGCTGCATGGGTGTCAGCGACACCCATTTGCAGGCCTGTGAGCCCCATCTGCAAGCCTGGCTAAACCAGGGCATGCATGGCGAAATGGCCTATATGGAGCGCCACGGACTGAATCGCCTGAATGCAGACACCCTGTTTCCCGGTGCGATTCGAATCGTATCACTGCGTGTGCCTTACGTGCCTGAAACAACGCTGAACCAGCCTGATGCGACGACATTCACCGAGAAAACCCTGATGGAAATCGAAGCCAGCAACAAACCCTATGTGAGTTTGTATGCGCGCGGGCGTGATTACCACAAGGTAATACGCCAGCGCCTGAAACGGTTCGCCGATGCTGTGAATTCCGAGGTAGGCGGATTCGGGTTTCGTGTTGCTGTGGACAGCGCTCCCACGGCTGAAGTGGAAATTGCACGCAAGGCTGGTTTGGGCTGGCGAGGCAAACACACGTTGCTTATTCACCCCGAGGAAGGTTCGCTGTTTTTTTTAGGTGAGGTGTTCACGAACATGCCTTTGCCGCTGAGTGGTGAATTTGGCAAGAACCACTGTGGTACGTGTACCAGCTGCATCACGGCCTGCCCTACCCGCGCAATTGTGAAACCCTACCAGGTGGATGCCCGGTTGTGCATTTCTTACCTGACCATTGAGCACGACAGCGAAATACCCCTTGAACTTCGCCCACTCGTGGGCACCAGAATTTATGGTTGCGACGACTGCCAGCTGGCATGCCCGTGGAACAAATTCGCCAAACCTGCGCAATATGCTGACTTCAATCCGCGCGCCGAGTTTGATAAACCCGACTGGTTTGCCATGATGCGCTGGACCGAGGAAGAGTTTTTAAGAATAACCGAGGGCAGCGCCATTCGGCGGATTGGCTACAGGCGGTTTAGACGAAATTTGGCCGTGGCCGCAGGCAATAGTGTGGGTGTTACAGGAATGCGTGAGGCACTGCTCGAAATGCGCTCAAGCGCCGATGCATTCCTGATGGAACACATCGACTGGGCTTTATCCCGGCTTGATTAACTGGCGAGCGCTTATTTTGCAGGGCGAACAATGGTGTGTGCTTCGCCCTCAACACGCGGGCGTACTACGCCCACTTGATACACCTTTTCACCCGCTGCGCTTAACAAATCGATTGCAGCCTTGGCTTGTTCTGCCGGCAGCACCACAACCATGCCAATGCCGCAGTTGAACACGCGGTTCATTTCATCAAACGGTACCTGACCGTTTTGCTGCAACCACTTGAACAGCTCTGTTTCTGGCCAAGTACCACGGTCGAGCTCAGCCACCAAATTGTCGGGCAACACACGTGGAATGTTTTCGACCAAACCACCACCAGTGATGTGAGCCAGCGCATGAACCGGCACCTTCTTGATCAACTCAAGCACAGGCTTCACGTACATGCGCGTTGGGGCCATGATGGCCTCGCGCAAAGGCATGCCATCACAAAGCTGGTTTAAATCGGGTTGGGCACGTTCCAGAATTTTTCGCACCAATGAAAAACCATTGGAGTGAATGCCATTGGACGCGAGGCCCAAAATAACATCGCCAGCCTTCACTTTGCTGGCATCCAGAATTTCGGATTTTTCAACAATGCCTACCGCAAAACCAGCCAAGTCATATTCACCGTCGGGATACATACCTGGCATTTCGGCGGTTTCACCACCAATGAGCGCACAACCCGCCTGTTCACAACCATGGGCAATACCGCCCACTACACTTGCGGCTGTTTTAACGTCAAGTTTGCCGCACGCAAAGTAATCGAGAAAATAAAGGGGCTCTGCGCCTTGCACCAAAATATCATTGGCACTCATGGCCACCAAATCAATACCCACGGTGTTGTGAATGTTCCACTCAAAGGCCAGACGCAACTTGGTACCCACACCATCGGTGCCGGAGACGAGCACGGGTTCCTTGTACCCCTTGGGTACTTCGAACATGGCGCCAAAACCGCCAATACCAGCCAGCACTCCTGGGCGCATGGTGCGCTTTGCCATGGGTTTGATTGCGTCAACCAGATCATCACCGGCTTGCATGTCAACGCCGGCGTCTTTGTAGGTCAAGGGAGAATTCATTGAAATTCGGTCCGAAAAATTGTGGTGCTGGGTTGCTTGCTTCAGGTTTGTGGCCACAAGCGCGAGTGGGTGTATTTTAACCGAGACAGGGCGTAAAAAGTGTCATTCAAGGGTATTATTGGGGGCTGCTTGATTCCCCCCGCTTTGGCAATGCCCATGCAACAGTTGCTTCTCGATGTGTTCACGCCGCCCAGGCCGACACTGTCCAACTTTCTGGTTGGGCAGAACGGGCAACTTGTGCATGAATTGCGAGAACTGATCAACATGAAGGGAACCAGTCCGTTTGTTTACATCTACGGACCTTCAGGTTGCGGAAAAAGTCATTTGCTGCGGGGCGTGGCCAGCCAACTGGGAGTAAATGTACTTGCCGGCGGCAATCGCTTCGTGTTCAAGCCCGGCGAACAGGCCTTGGTGATCGACAACATTGACCGCCTGACCCCGTACTCCCAAGTGCAATTGTTCAATGCGTTCAATTCAAGCATGGCCGAGAACAAACCCGGTAAAATCGTACTGGCGGGTGAGCATCCCACCACCGAACTGAAACTGCGTGATGATTTGCGCACACGCATTGAAGCTGGCTTGTGCTTGCGGGTGCACCCCTTGAGCGATCAGGAAAAACATGCCGCACTGCAAGCCACGGCGAAATCGCGGGGCCTGCTGTTAAGTGAAGAGGTCATTGAGTACGCCCTTCGCTATTTCCAGCGTGACATGGGCTCGCTGATGGCGGTGATGGACGGGCTGGATCGCTTTTCCCTTGAACAACAAAAACCAGTGAGCGTGAATTTGCTGCGCCACTGGATGAAACGACGAGAAAGTCTGGTAATTCGAGAATATGAAACTCGCACTGTTTGACCTGGACAACACCCTGTTGCCCATTGACTCCGACCATGGATGGTCGCAATTCCTCATCAACAAAGGTGTACTGGACCGGGCCGAATTTGAGGCGCGCAACGATCAGTTTTTTGCGGACTACAAAGCAGGTACGCTGAACATCGACGAGTTTCTCGACTTTCAGTTGCGCCCGCTGCGCGACAACAAACGTGCGCAACTGGCAGTTTGGCACAACGAGTTTATGGCCGAAGTTATTCGCCCCAACATGAAACCAAGCGCCATTGAGCTGGTAAAACGGCACCAGGCCGACAATGCCGTGTGCGTGATCATTACGGCCACCAACAGCTTTATTACCCAACCAATTGCACAGGCATTCGGGATTGAAGCCCTGATCGCAACCGAACCTGAATTGGTCGATGGTGAATACACAGGCAAGGTCACTGGTGTGCCCAGTTTCAGGGAGGGCAAAGTGACCAGACTGAACGAGTGGTTGGCCGTGAAGAACTGGACTTTGAGCAGCTTTGAGAGCAGTTACTTCTACAGCGACTCCATCAACGACCTGCCTCTTCTGGAATGCGTAAGCAACCCGGTTGCAGCAAACCCCGACAACAAACTGGCTGAAATTGCACAGAAACGTGGCTGGCCTGTACTTGAGTTGTTCAAATGATCAAGAAACTGTTCAAACGGATGTTTTCCAAGCCGGCCACGCTGGGGCGTGAAACCCCGGGGCCTGCTGCTCACTTGAACCTGGGGACACCCAAGAAAGTGAAAGCAAGCTACGGCGTGCACAAACCCAAGGTGTGGGGTGTAGCCGAGCACAAAATTGATCGCCGTCTGGTCAGCCACAATGCGATCCGCGTGTGCGAAACCTTGCAAAGCAAGGGTTACAAGGCATTTGTTGTGGGCGGTGCCGTGCGCGATTTGCTCTTGGGCATGCGCCCCAAAGACTTTGACGTGGCCACTGACGCAAGCCCTGAACAAACCCAACGGCTGTTTCGCCGCGCACGGGTCATTGGCAGGCGCTTTCAAATTGTGCATGTAATGTTTGGCCCTGAAACCATTGAAACA
>JAHJCM010000223.1 GCA_018812945.1 Gammaproteobacteria bacterium
CAGTCAGAAAACTTGCCGGCTTGGCGCGCCGAGACTAACGATCGCGCCCTGGCGCGAAAGCCAAGACCCGACCGTGACTTTTGGAGGGCTTGGCTTAGTGCAGGCTCAAGCCGACAAGCCGAAATGCCAAGTTTTCGGGCAGCGGTGACCCTTCAAGTTTAGCTCCCAAGTCACCCATCAAGGGTGACACTAGTAACCCATGCCGAGTTGGTAAAAAAACGCGACGCTTACTGCGCCACCCACCCGCCGTCCATGTTCCAAGCCGCGCCCCGCACTTCCTGCGCATCATCGGAACACAAAAACACCACCAAACCACCCAACTGCTCTGGCGTTACAAACTCTTGCGAAGGTTGTTTTTCACTCAACAAACCTACTTTCGCTTCTTCAACAGAAACACCTTCCCGCTCCGCACGTGCATCCACCTGTGCCTGTACCAAGGGTGTTAACACCCAGCCAGGGCACACCGCGTTACAGGTAATGCCTGTTTTTGCATTTTCCAAAGCAACTACCTTGGTCAGCCCCACGATACCGTGCTTGGCGGCAACATAGGCCGACTTATTGGCCGAGGCCACCAAACCGTGGGCAGAGGCAATATTCACAATTCGCCCCCAGTTGCGTGCCTGCATTCCCGGCAACACCAAGCGAGTGGTGTGAAATGCCGCACTCAGATTGATGGCGATTACCGCATCCCATTTGGCAGGATCAAAACTTTCTACTGGGGACACATGCTGAATACCTGCGTTGTTCACCAGCACATCCACTTGGCCTAACAACTGTTCAGTGCTGTTGACCAGGTCCTCTACCTCGGCCACTTTGGTTAAATCGGCACCGTGGTAACCCACCTTCACACCGTACGCTGCAACGCTTTGTTTGGCCGCTTCAATTTGCTCCGGCGTGCCAAAACCATTCAGCATCACATTCACACCCTTGGCCGCCAATCGCTGGGCAATGCCCAAGCCGATACCACTGGTTGAGCCGGTGACCAACGCATTCATGTTCTTAAAATCCACGGATAAACCTCTTTCGATAATGAAACTCTGAAATACTGATTAAAACAATTCAATGGAGGGTATTGAACAATGCTGACAGCGCGCTTGCACACCGTGCAATGGTTAAGTCCACATGGTTTACACGAATTAGCCTACCGCGAATGGGGCGACCACGACAACCCACGTGTGTTGTTGTGCGTGCATGGCCTAACCCGCAGCAGTGCTGATTTTGAAACAATGGCCCAAGACCTTGGAAAAGACCTGCGCGTGGTGGCTGCCGACATGCCCGGTCGGGGAGCCTCAGATTGGCTGCCCGATGCTGCGCTGTACGGCGTGCCCACCTACGTGGGTGCCTGCGTGGCCCTGGTCGCCCGCTTGAATGCCGGTACGCTGGACTGGTTTGGCACTTCCATGGGCGGCCTGATCGGCATGGCTTACGCAAGCTTGCCAAATAATCCGATTCGAAAACTGATACTGAACGATGTCGGCCCGAGTCTGAACTTTGGCGCGCTGCAGCGCATTGGCGACTACGTTGGAAAACCCGTTCAATTTCAAACACTTCAAGAGGCAAGACAATATATTCGCGCCATCTCACAACCTTTTGGTCCCCACACCGAATCGCAATGGAATGAATTGTGCGACTCGGTGCTGGTCGAAAAAAACGGACATTGGCAACCCCACTATGACCCGGCGATCGGCCAGGCTTTTCAAAACCTGTCAGAATCCACCACCTTGCTGCATGAAACAGCCCTGTGGGCTGCATTTGACGCCATCAAGGCCGATACATTGGTGGTGCGCGGAGAACATTCTGATCTTCTGTCAAAACAGACCGTGGCGGAAATGAGTCAACGTGGTCCCAAGCCACGCGTTATCGAGGTGCACGGCGTTGGCCATGCCCCTACTTTCATGCAGAACGAGCAAATTAATATTGTTCGCGATTTTTTGTTTTAAACTGGTCTTAACGAATCCACCCAAATACACATGGTTTCAGTTTCATCAACACTGGGCTCCGAGAAAAAAGGCAGCGCTTCTGCGCCAGCCCTGGTGTTGTTGAACAAATTTGACGCAGCCCGAGTCGAAGAAGCACTGAATTACGCACGGCTTCACGCGGCTGACCATATTCTGGACACTCAAGAACCCGCTATTCAACACATGTTGGCTGTGGCCGATCTATTGGCGGAGTTGCGCGCCGATGCCAACACCCGCATTGCAGGTGCACTGGGGCCACTGGTGTTTTTTGACAAACACCTTGAAAGCCAAATGGAGAAAAAGTTTGGTGATGAGGTCGGCCGCATGCTGGCCAGCTTCCG
>JAHJCM010000029.1 GCA_018812945.1 Gammaproteobacteria bacterium
GCAAGAACTGCCGCAACAGCTGAAAATTGAATGGCCGTTTGAAGCACCCGCGTGGGCGCATGAATATCAGCGCATTGCGCAACACAACAGCTTCGGTTTTTCGCAGTTGCGTGTGGTGTTGGGCAGCACCTTGGTGAACAGCTCCAGCTTGGCCGCCGATGATGAAGCCTTGCAACGTTTGCTTCGCGATTGTGATTTGCAGCTGCAACGCCTGCAAGCGGGCGGCACGCTGGCCCAGCGCGTGCGCATGCAGTTGCAGCAAAGCGAAGGCCACATGCCCACCTTGCAAGCCATGGCCGCCAAGGAAAACCTCACTGAACGCACTTTCATGCGCCACCTGCAGGCCGAGGGCACCAGTTTTCAACAATTGCTGGATGAAGTGCGGCAAGAACGCGCCTGCTGGATGCTGGCCCACACCGATTCCACCGTTGAAGCCATTGCTTATGCGCTGGGTTACGAAGATGCATCGAATTTCAGCCGAACTTTCAAACGCTGGTGCGGCCAAACCCCGAAGGATTATCGCCACCAACATGCATCGTAAATGCGTACTTTTGTACTGGAAATAGTTTCAGATTAAAGTAGTATTCAGATAATTTTGTAATGTTTTATTGAGTCAACCACTGAGGAATCGAAATGCCAGCAGCGTCGCACACCAAGCTACTTGAGCCATTGAACCTGGGTTTCACCACCTTGAAAAATCGCGTCATCATGGGTTCCATGCACACAGGGCTTGAAGAGGAAGACCCGGCCAAGCTGGCTGCGTTTTTCGCACGCCGCGCACAAGGCGACGTGGGTTTGATGATCACCGGTGGTTTTGCCACCTCGGAAACCGCCGTGTTGTGGCCCGGTGCAGGCCGCATGACCAGCGAGCAAGACGCCATTCGTCACCGCACGGTGACCGATGCCGTACACGCCGCAGGCGGAAAAATTGCCATTCAGTTGTTGCACGCGGGCCGCCAGGCTTACAACGTGAACATGGTTTCAGCGTCGGCCAAGCAGTCGCCTATTTTCCCATTCACGCCACGCGCGCTGACCGCAGAGGAAATTGAACAGGAAATTGATGGCTTCGCCAGCGCGGCTTCGTACGCCAAAATGGCAGGCTACGACGGTGTCGAAGTCATGGGTTCCGAAGGTTACTTGCTGAACCAGTTTTTGACCGAGCGCGGCAACGAGCGCACCGATGAATGGGGCGGCACTTTCGAAAAACGCATGCGCTTTCCGCTGGAAGTGGTGCGCCGCATTCGCGCCAAAGTGGGTGCAGAATTCATCATCGTGTACCGCATGTCCATGCTTGATTTGGTACCCGATGGTCAAAGCCTTGAAGAAACATTGCTGCTGGCCCGTGAACTTGAAAAAGCGGGCGTCACCATTCTGAACACCGGTATTGGCTGGCACGAAGCAAAAATTCCAACCATCGCCACGCAAGTGCCGCGCGGTGCATTCACCTGGGCGACCCGCAAAATCAAGGAAGTGGTATCCATTCCTGTGGCTGCTTCGAACCGTTTGAACATGCCCGGCGATGCCGACATGATCGCCATGGCCCGCCCGTTTCTGGCTGATCCCGACTGGGTGTTGAAAACCAAAGAAGGCCGTGTGGATGAAATCAACACCTGCATTGGTTGTAACCAGGCTTGCCTTGACCACACCTTTGGCGGCAAGCGTTGCAGCTGTTTGGTGAACCCGCAGGCTTGCCACGAAACCGAGCTTGTTTTTGTGAAAACAACCGCGAAGAAAAAAGTGGCGGTAGTAGGTGCAGGCCCCGCAGGCATGTCGTTCTCCTTGACGGCTGCACAGCGCGGCCACGCGGTGACCCTGTTCGATGAGGCCAAGGAAATTGGCGGGCAGTTCAACATTGCCAAGCAAGTGCCCGGCAAGGAAGAATTTCATGAAACCATTCGCTACTTCAGCACCATGCTGAAGAAGGAAGGCGTGAACCTGCAACTGGGCAAGCGGGTCAGTGCGGATGATCTGAAAGACTTTGATGAAGTGGTGCTGGCCACGGGCATTATTCCCAATGTGCCCAGCCTGCCGGGTGTTGATCACCCCAAGGTGATGGGTTATCTCGATGTGCTCAAGCATGGCAAGGCTGTGGGTCAGCGTGTGGCCATTGTGGGCGGTGGCGGCATTGGTGTGGATACGGCTGAGTTTCTAACGCATCACGAAAATGAGCATGGTGTTGCACAATCACCTTCCACCAGCATTGAAGACTTCTGCGAATTCTGGGGCATTGACCGCGACCAAAAAGCGCGTGGTGGCATTGCAGGCGTGAAGGCCAATCCTGAAAAAGCCTCTCGCCAAATCACCATTCTTCAACGCAAGCCCAAGAAAATTGCAGGCCCTGGCAAAACCACGGGCTGGATCCATCGTGCTGCGCTGGAAGCAAAGGGTGTGCGTTTATTGTCTGGTGTGGAATACATTGGTGTTGAAGATGCAGGTTTGCGCATTCGTACGCCTGATGGTGCCGAGCATTTGCTGGAAGTGGACAATGTGATTGTGTGTGCCGGCCAGCATCCCAACCGTGAACTGGAGGAATCAGTTCGCGCCTTGGGCAAAACAGTTCACATCATTGGTGGTGCATTCAAGGCTGCCGAGCTGGATGCCAAGGAAGCAATCAACCAAGGTGCCCGCCTGGCCGCAACAGTGTGATTGCACAAGGCGTCAACAACAAGGTTGTATTTCCAACGGCCTACACGCGCACTCTAGCGCGTGAGCAGGGGCTGGACCACAAGGGTCAGCTTCTGCTGTTGAAGGGTACACGTCTTGCACCTGCTGATCTGTTCGAGTTGAACAGGTTCATCGATGCGGAAACGCAAGCCATCATCGTGCGCAACGCGCTACAACTTAGTGGCAACCCGGCCTTGGGTTTACGCTGGGGTGCAAATCTGCACCTTGCTGCGCATGGGCCGTTAGGTACCTTGATTGCTTCATCGCCCACTTTGGGTCATGCCTGGAAAGCGACTGAAAAGTTTCATGACATACGCGGTGGCTTTGCCCGCATGGAAGGCCACATTGCCAGCGATCACTTTGCGGTCATCATCAACATGGGCATAGATCTGGACGAAGTGGGGCGCTTTTTCTGCGAGGCTGTGCTGGCCACCATGGTCAACCACCTCGGCATGATCATTGGCAATTCCAAACCTGCAATTCGAATCGAGCTGGCGTATTCTGCCCCACCATATGCTGATCAGTATCCCGAGTTTTTGCATGCACCTTGCCTGTTTGGCAAAGCGAAAACAAAGATCGTGATTCCCCATGGTTTGGCCTTGATGTCCAACCCAATGGCTGATCCTGAAACCCATGCCATGGCTTTGGCCCGTTGCGAGCAGTTGCTGCTGGAACAGCGACGCCCCAGCAACTGGGCAGCCAGGGTCACCGAGTTGCTGCGCAGCAACCCCGGTCAAATATGGACTTGCGAGCAGGTGGCAAGCCATTTTCATTTGTCATCCCGCACCTTGATGCGTTACCTGCGCAATGAACACACCAGTTACCAGACACTGCGCGATTCTGAACTGGCCCGGCAAGCCAAACTCAGTTTGCTCGTCAGCAACAACACGATCGAATCCGTGGCACTCAGCCTGGGTTATCAGGAAGTATCCAATTTCAGGCGCGCCTTCAAGCGCTGGTTTGGCATGTCGCCCCAAGCGTTTATTGCGCAAAGCAGGGTAAATTAGGACACTCTGTCGCTATTTACCCCCATTCTGTCCAGCTTTGCCCTAGGCTGAATTGAGTGTGTGCAACAAGATGGTTGCATGAGCTCAATGTCCAAATCCGTCACCCTGTTTCTTCGCCTGTGCCAAGGGCGTTTGCTGTCGGCCCGCAATCCCGAGAAGGTGTGGCGGGTTGGCGAGCGCGTTACCAACCTGCTGCAAAAGCTTTCCAGAATGCCTGCGGGTTGTACTGTGCAGCACCGCACCGTGAATGGCGTGCCGGTAGAAATCATCGAGAATCACAGTGCACATGCCAACAGCCGTCAAACATTGCTGTTCTTGCACGGTGGTGGTTTTGCATTTGGTAGCGCCGCCAACTACCGGGCTTTTGTTGCCCGCCTGTGCAAGAAATCGGGCATTGCCCGTGCTTGGGTGCCCGATTACACCTTGATGGGCAAGGCCCCTTTCCCTGCTGGCCTGAATGATGTGGTTGCCGTGTGGAAAGCACTGTTACAAGAACACGGCCAGGATGAGTTGCTGCTTGCTGGCGATTCCGCAGGCGGCAATTTGAGCCTTGCGCTGTGCCACGCCATGAACGCCAGCGATCAGCGCTTGCCTTCCCGCGTGTATTTGAGTTCGCCCTGGCTTGATCCCTCCTTGGGTGAAAGTGATTTGCGCCCCGAAGTGGTGGATGCTTTCCTGGGTCACAACGAAGCACAGGCCCGTGACTGGCTTAAGCGCATGTTCGCCACACCGTATGCCAATGTTCACAATCCTGAGAACCCTTTGATTTCCCCCTTGTTGGGCGACCTGTCGCGCTTGCCGCCTGTGTATGTGCAGTGCTCAGCCAATGAAGTGTTCATGGTTGACAGCTTAAGGCTGGTGAAGCAGGCACAGCATTTGGGCACCGTGTGCCATGTCGATGTGTGGTCAGGCGTTTTTCACGATTTCATTTTGTTTTCTCCCACCATGCCGGAAGGGCGTGCCGCATTTGCTGCGGCGGCTGCATGGCTTGGGTATGGCGAAGTTCGTCGACCTCCTTATTTCCAAACCCGCATTCGACAATTGTCATCACCTCTTTAAGGCCTTCGCATGTTCACCACCTATTTCAATGAAACCCACGAGGAAGCGCGCCGCAATATTCGACGATTTGTGGAACGTCATGTCACACCCCACATCAATGATTGGGAAGAGGCCGGTACATTCCCCCGCGAAATTTACAAGCTGGCTGGCGACGCAGGCATTCTCGGTATTGGCTATCCAGAAGAATTCGGTGGCAATTCCGAAGGCGATTACTTCATGAGCCTGGTGGCCACTGAAGAACTGTTGCGTGCAGGCTCCGGTGGGTTTTTCTCCAGCCTGATGTCGCATGGTATTGCCCTGCCGCCGATTGCAAAATGGGCCAGCGCGGAAATGAAAGCGCGCATTGTTCCTGAAGTGTTGAGTGGTGACAAAATCATTGCATTGGCAGTAACCGAGCCCGGTGGTGGTTCGGACGTTGCCAACCTGAAAACCCGCGCGGTCGATTGTGGCGACCACTACAAAGTGTCGGGTTCCAAAACCTACATCACATCAGGCATACGCGCCGACTATTACACCGTGGCCGTGCGCACAGGCGGCGAGGGCTATGGCGGCATCAGCATGTTGTTGATCGAAAAAGGCTCGCCCGGTTTCACCACTGGTCAGCCATTGAAGAAAATGGGCTGGTGGTGCAGCGACACGGCCGAGCTGTTTTTCGACAATGTGGTGGTGCCCAAATCGAATTTGATTGGCATTGAAAACGGTGGCTTCATGATGATCATGACCAACTTCGAAAGTGAGCGCCTGGGCTTGGCCTGTTACGCCAACACCTTGTCGGAACTGGCATTCAACGAGGCCTTGAACTACGCCAAAAACCGCAGCACTTTTGGTAAACCCTTGAGCAAGCACCAGGTGATTCGCCACAAACTGGCCGACATGGCCACTCAACTGGAAGCCAGCCGTGAGTTCACTTACCGCGTGGCTGCTCGCATGCAGGCCGGCAAGCCCGCCTTGAAAGAAGTGTCCATGGCCAAAAACTTCGCCACTAAAACATCGGATTTCATTACCTATGAGGCCGTGCAAATTTTTGGTGGCATGGGCTATATGCGCGAAAGTTTGGTGGAGCGTTTGTACCGCGACAATCGAATTGCATCCATTGGCGGTGGCACCTACGAAATCATGAATGAAATTATCGGCAAGCAGTTGGGCTTGTAAAAAGGAAAAAGGACTACACACACCATGTTGGCAGACTATCCATTGAAATACCTGGCCTTGCACTGGCCCAACATTCGATCCATGGGTTGGGCGGCCATTCGCAATGCCACGCCCATTACCCGGCCCAGTACTTTGCCGGAATTGCCCGTGCACCACAGCATGCATGTGCCTGCCTTGAACAACGAGCTGTTGGACCAATATGTGGCCTGGACAGGCGCACCTGCCAATCGCTACCGCACCGAAATGCCTGCGCACTTTTGCAGCCACTGGGCCATGCCCATGCTGGCCAAGCTGGGCAGCCTTGCGCCGTACAATTTGTTGTCGCTGCTCAACCAGGGCTTGCGCATGCAAATTCACAAGCCACTGAACCGCGATGAGGCCATCGCCTTGCGCGGCAGCTTGATGGATGTGAGCGACGATGGTGACAAAGTGCGTATTCACACCCGCGTGCAGGCCAGCAACCCCAAGGGTGAACTGGCCATGGTCATCGACAGTTACTCCACCGTGCCCCGGGCAAAACCTGCTGGCAAAAGCAAACCCGCCAAGCGTGAGGAACATGAATTCAACACCGCAGGAAACTGGGATGCCGAGGAAGAAGACGGCCTGGCCTTTGCCATGTTGACGGGTGATTTCAACCCCATTCACACCATCAAGGCGGTGGGCAAACGTACGCGGTTTAAAAGCTGCATTTTGCATGGCTTCGGGCAATTGGCCCGCACCTGGGAAGTGTTGAACAACGCCGGTTACTCCGTGGCCGATCTCGATGTGCGATGGATCAAACCACTGCCATTGCCCAATCCGGGCATGCAGGTGCAAACCAGCACAGCGAAGGACCCTGAAGGCTACACCCAACTTCGACTGGCTGCAGCCGATGGTACCTTGCACATGGTGGGGCGCTTCAAATGAAGTCAATTCGCAAAGCAGTGATTGTGGATGGTGTGCGCACTCCGTTTCTTGATTCGGGTGGTGCCTATTCCCAGCTCATGACCTATGAGCTGGGCAGCAAAGCCATTGCGGGTTTGGTGAGTAAAACCGGCCTGGATGCAAACCGCGTGAACATGGTGACCATGGGCACGGTATTGCATGAAATTGAAACTTCCAACGTGGCGCGTGAAAGCATGTTGAGCGCTGGCTTGCCAGCCACCATTCCCGCTTACACCACCTCCATGGCTGGTTTGTCGGCCAGTGTGGGCTTTGCCAATTTGTGCGACATGATTGCCCTGGGCCGAATCGAGGTGGGCATTGCAGCAGGCGTGGAAAGTTTTTCGGATATTCCCATTCGCTATTCGCAAAAAATTCGGCGTGCAGCCATGAAGGTGCGGCAAGATTCCTCTGCCAAAAACATACTGAAAAACCTGGCCAGCCTTCGCCCAGCCGACTTGAAACCCGAAATGCCCACTGGCACCGACTTCACCACCCGCAAAACCATGGGTGTGTGCGCCGAACAAATGGTGCGCAAGTTCAAAGTCAGCCGCGAGGATTGTGATGCCTTCACTGTGCGCAGCCACCAGTTGGCCATTGAGGCACTGAACAAAGGCCACTTCGACGGCACCATCATTCCAGTGCAGGTACCTGGTTTTAAACACCCCATTACATTGGACAACACACCGCGCGCAGACAGTAATATCCAGAAGCTAAGCACCATGCGCACCATTTTCAGCAAAAGCGGCGTGATCACCGCTGCAGGTTCGTCCCGGTTTACCGATGGTTCAGCCGCCTTGTTGGTCACCAGCGAGAAAGCCGCACACGACATGGGCCTGCAGCCCTTGGCTGAAGTGGTCGATTATCAATTGGCAGCAGTGAAAAGCCTGGAAGAAGAAATGTTGCTGGGGCCCGCGGTGTCCATTCCGGCCTTGTTGGCTCGAAACAAGTTGAGCATGAATGACATCGACGTGTGGGAACTTCATGAGGCTTTTGCAGCCCAAGTGTTGGTGAACATCGCTTGCATGCAGCGGCGTGAATTTGCAGATGAGTACTACCAAGGCAAAGTGCCCGGCGAACTGCCGATCGAGAAGCTCAATACCTGGGGTGGTTCGCTTTCGCTTGGTAATCCGTTTGCGGCCACAGGCATTCGCCTGCTCACCACGGCAGCCCGAAGGCTACAAGTGGAGAACAAGCGTTATGCAGTGATATCCAGCTGTGCAGGCGGCGGCTTGGGTGCCGCAATACTGCTGGAAAACAGAGGGCTTTGAATTAGTGCCGAATTAGTGCCGGATTAGTGCCGGATTAGTGCCTTGGCGCTGGCGAGAATCAATCGTCATCGTCATCGTCGTCGTCATCATCGTGGTAGCGGTCGTCCCAATCGTCGTCGTCATCGTCATATCGATCGCGGAAGCGTTTGCCGTAGCGGTAGTCGTCCCTGCCTCGGTGGTCGTAGTAATCATCGTATCCAAAGGCTGCAAAGGCTGATGGAATCAGGATGTTGATGTCGATGCGGGGTTCCCGGTATTTTTCCCCGGCCTGGGCCAATTGGGAAAATGCAAGCGTGGTGCCCAGTGCGATGATTGAAACAAGCGTTTTCATTGAGAACTCCGGATGAAAATAGGCTGTGCGAAATCTTGGTGCCAATGTCATGCAATAACTCGTATATGGCGGTACAGGTTGACAAATGGAATGTGAATTTTTAATTGGGCAGCCACCGGGCTGATATTCTTGTACCAACATAAAAAAACGAAGTACAACGGGAGACAAACACATGAGTGCAGCGCAGTACGAGAAATTCGAAACCCTGCTGGATTGCCTGGACCACTGGGCAACCACTCAACCCAACAAGGTTTATTTCACCCAGCCTTTTTCAACTGAAAAAACGGTGGACTACACTTGGGGCCAAGTAGCCGACCAGGTGAACAGAATGGCCGCGTACCTGCAATCGCTGAACCTGCCCGAGAAAACCCACATCGGCATTCTGGGCAAGAACAGTGCGCACTGGATCATGGCCGACCTCGCCATTTGGCGGGCAGGGCATGTGTCCATTCCCTTGTACCCCACACTGAATGCTGAAACCGCTGAATATGTGCTGGAGAACAGCGACTCCAAAATGATTTTCATCGGCAAGATGGACGAGTTGTGGCGCGTGGTTGAAAAGGGTATTCCCACCAGCATGCCCACCATTACTTTGCCGTTGGCGCCCCAGTTGGCCCACGCCAAGAAATGGGACGACATTGTGGCCGCTACCGCACCCACGCAAAACCCGGTGAAGCGCAGCAAAGACGAAATGGCCACCATGCTGTACACATCCGGCAGTACCGGCAAACCCAAGGGCGTGATGATCTCGTTCAACGCCATGATCAGCGCACTGCGCGGTACCTCGAAGGTGATGAGCTTCAGCAACACCGACCGCATGATCTCCTACCTGCCACTGGCCCACGCCGCCGAGCGCGCCATTCTGGCAACCGGCTCGCTCTTCTATGGCTTCCATGTGTACTTCTCGTTCGGGCTCGACAGCTTTATTCAAGACTTGCAACGCGCACGGCCCACTTTGTTTTTCTCGGTGCCGCGTTTGTGGACCAAGTTTTACAACGGCATCTGCGGAAAAATTCCGCTGGGTGTGCAGCAAGTTATTTTCCGAATTCCGATTCTTTCAGGCTTGTTCAAGAAATTCCTGCTAAAGAAACTGGGCTTGGCTGAAGTGCGCATGGCGCTCAGCGGGTCTGCACCGCTGGCCCCAGCGTTGATGTCCTGGTACCGCAATCTTGGGCTTGATTTGCTCGAAGGCTATGCCATGAGCGAGAACTTCGCTTACTCGCATTGCAGTTTGCCCGGCAAAGTGCGCGTGGGCTACGTCGGCAACACTTATCCGGGTGTGGAATGCAAAATTTCCGAAGTCGGTGAGGTATTGGTTAAAAGCCCCTGCAACATGATGGGCTATTACAAAAACCCCGAACTCACTGCGCAGTCGTACACCGAAGATGGCTTTTTGAAAACAGGTGACATGGGTGTGATCGACGACCAGGGCCGCTTGAAAATTACTGGTCGTGTGAAGGAACTGTTCAAGACCAGCAAGGGCAAATACATCGCGCCTGTGCCGATTGAAAACCGCTTGAATGGCCATGAATTGATTGAGGCCGTGTGTGTTACCGGACCATCGTTTTCACAGCCCTTTGCATTGGTGATGCTGCCACTTGAAGAACACAAGCAGTTGGAGCAAAACCCAAATGAAGCAGCACGAGTTGAAAGTGAAATGACAGAATTATTGAACCATGTGAATGGTCAGCTTGAAGCGCATGAGAAGTTGAGTTGCATTGTGGTGGTGAAAGATTTGTGGACGATGGAGAACGGTTTCCTGACCCCCACCATGAAAATCAAACGCAACGTGATTGAGCAGCACTATTTGCCCAAGGCGGAAAGTTGGGTTGCGATGAAAAAACCAGTGGTGATTGAGCGGTAATCGCCACTGAAGCAGCAAATAAAAAAGCCCGGATTTCTCCGGGCTTTTTTTACGCCAGCGTACCTTCTCGAAAATCTTGCAATGCCTGCCGAATTTCCTGTTCAGTGTTCATCACAAACGGGCCATATTGCGCAATCGGCTCATTCAGCGGCTTGCCTGCAATCAGCAGGGCCTTGGCATCGGCGCTGGCTTCAATCAACACGCCATCGCCTTCGTTCTTCAAAATCGCCATGCGTTTGTCGCCCACCACTTGGCCGCCCACCTTCACTTCGCCTCGGTAAACAAACACCACCGCATTGTGTTGCGCAGGCAGTTCTTGCACAAATTTCGAACCCGCAGGCAAGTGCAAATCAAGGTACAAAGGCTGCGTGCTCTCGCGGCTTACCGCACCTTCCACGCCATGGCTGTTGCCTGCAATCACGGTTACCGCAACACCATCGGCGGTTTTAAACTGGGGCAGGTCCTTGTTCTTGAAATCGCGATACCAGGGCGTGCACATTTTGTCTTTCGCGGGCAGGTTCAACCACAGCTGAAAGCCCTCCATCACGCCTTCTTCCTGTTGCGGAATTTCACTGTGAAACACACCGCGCCCAGCCGTCATCCACTGCACGCCGCCGTTTTCCAGCAAGCCTTTGTTGCCCTTGCTGTCCTCGTGCAACATGCGCCCGGCAATCATGTAAGTGATGGTTTCAAACCCACGGTGCGGGTGGTTCGGAAAGCCCGCAATGTAATCGTTGGGGTTGTCGCTGCCGAAATTGTCCAGCATTAGAAATGGGTCAAGCCTGCGCTGCAGGTTTTGCGTAATCACACGGGTCAGCTTCACGCCAGCACCATCGCTGGTGGGTTGGCCCACCACAATGTGTTCCACGGTGCGCGGCTGTTGTACAGAAATTGGTTTTGGCGCGTTCATAAATACCTCTCAATGAACTGATAAATACTTCGATTTTACCGCACACCACAAGGTGCGGAAGGCCTTGTGGAACAAACACTTCCAGTAAAAAAACCTCGTTTCATATTGCACTGCAAAATAATTTATGCAATTGAATCAATGGTTTGCTGTGTTTCTAAAAACAAACGATCGTTTGAAATTTAGAGTGTTTTTCTAACGTTTACAGTTGTTAATGACGAAAATGATTGATACATTGAGCAATGTAATCGTTAGTACCAAAGTATAAAAATAGCTGCAACCAAAGGAGTACACCATGAAAGTCATTCCAGTGCGCCGTGACGTCAAAATCAACCTTGACGAGTCCCGCATCAACAACTGGCACGAAGCCGGTGAGCACGTCACCCATTTCTTCAACGCACTGTCGGTGTTGTTCC
>JAHJCM010000224.1 GCA_018812945.1 Gammaproteobacteria bacterium
ATTGCTAACTTCGGTGTTCACATCCTGTGCAGACGTTTCTCCGTACACCCGCACTCGCCCTGGCTTGGCATCAACCAGGCTCAGTGGCAATCGTTGCCCGTGCGAAAACCGCCGCGCAAACTCATTGTTCAATTCGACTTTGCCCAGGCTGCCCAAAAGGGCATCCACCGGGAAAAGCACCGCATCCAAAGCGTCAAAGGGGGTTTCCGATTCACCGAGCACCTTAAGTGCATCCAGGGTGTACGCGCGTTCCACTTTCAAGTCACCAATTGCCGTTCTGCGCAATTCCGTGAGATAGCCCGCTGTGCCCAAGGCCTTGGCAATGTCTTCGCCCAAGGTGCGCACATAGGTGCCTTTGCTGCAATTCACTTCCAGTTCTATGGTGCAACTGCTTTCACCATGGATTGTATTGTGCTCGACTTTCATGACATCCAATTGATGGATCAAAAGGGTCCGAGCGGGTCTGTCCAATTCAATGCCTTCGCGAGCATACTCGTACAAAGGCTTGCCGTCTTTCTTTAATGCAGAAAACATGGGTGGCGTCTGTTGAATTTCACCAACAAACTGCGCGCACACCTGCTTTACTTCATCCAAGGTGATGCTTTCAAGGGCGCGGGTGCTGACTTTCGTCAATTCTCCCTCGGCGTCACCCGTGTTGCTTGAAAACCCAAGCCGCACCTTGGTGCGATAGGTTTTGCTGGCATCGATTAGATCTGCTGCAAACTTGGTGGCCTCACCGAACATCAATGGCAGCAAACCGCTTGCAAGCGGGTCTAGCGTACCGGTGTGACCGGTTTTATCAGCCCTGTACAAGCGCTTTACAATTTGCAGGGCTTGATTGGACGAGAAACCAGTTGATTTGTCGAACAACAGCACACCCGACAAGGCACGCTTTTGTTTCTTAGTCTCCGCCACCGTCGCCACCACCATCCGAATCCGTGGCACCACCGCCCTCGCCTTTCAGCGCCCGGTCGATCATTTGAGACATTTCAGCCCCACGCTCCACCGATTGGTCGTGTTTGAAACGCAAGGTGGGCACGGTGTGAATGTGCAGCTTCTTGAAAATCAAATTGCGCAAATAACCCGAAGAATCATTCAATGCTTCTTCAGTGGTTTCGGCTGAACCAGTCAACACCGAGAAATACACGGTTGCATAAGCGTAATCGGGCGTCAGTTCCACATCAGTGATTGTGACAAACCCAAGCCGTGGGTCTCTCAACTCACGGGGAATCAGCTCAGCCAGGTCTTTCTGGATTTGCTCGGCAACCCGAATACCTCTGGCTGGTGCTTTTTTCTTGTGACGCATACTTTCCTTTTCAAACCCATGCGGCCATTACAGCTGCGTACGGGCCACTTCCTTCACTTCAAATGCTTCCAGAATGTCGCCAACCTGGATGTCGTCGTAGTTGTGCAGTTGCAAGCCACACTCAAAGTTCTGACGCACTTCTTTGGCGTCGTCTTTGAATCGCTTGAGCGAGGCCAACTGACCTGTCCACACCACCACGTTGTCGCGCAACAAGCGAACGCCAGCACCGCGACGAATAACACCGTCGGTCACCATACAACCAGCAACAGAACCCACTTTGGAGATCTTGTACACTTCGCGGATTTCCACATTACCGATGATTTCTTCTTTCTTGTCAGGCGTCAGCATGCCGGTCATGGCGGCCTTGATCTCGTCTACTGCGTCATAAATGATGTTGTAGTAGCGAATATCCACACCGTTGTTCTCGGCTGTTTTACGGGCACCTTGATCGGCGCGCACGTTAAAGCCGATGATGACTGCTTTGGAGGCCACTGCCAGGTTGACGTCTGATTCGCTGATGCCACCCACTGCCGCGTGCACCACTTGCACCTTGACTTCGTCGGTTGACAGCTTTTGCAGGGCATGTGACAGCGCTTCTTGTGAACCCTGTACGTCGGCCTTCAAAATCACAGCCAGGCTCTTGACTTCGCCCTCGGCCATTTGCTCGAACATGTTTTCCAGCTTGGCGGCTTGTTGCTTGGCCAGCTTCACGTCGCGGAACTTGCCCTGACGGAACAGAGCAATTTCACGGGCCTTGCGTTCGTCTGGCAACACAATCACTTCTTCGCCTGCCGCAGGTACATCGCTCAAACCCTGAATTTCTACAGGGATGGACGGGCCAGCGGAATCAATAGAACGACCGTTTTCGTCGACCATGGCACGTACTCGGCCAAATGCAGAACCTGCCAGCACCACGTCGCCTTTCTTCAAGGTGCCGCTTTGAACCAACACGGTGGCCACTGGGCCGCGGCCCTTGTCCAGGCGAGATTCAACGACCAGACCTTTGGCCGGCGCATCAATCTGGGCTTTCAGTTCCATCACTTCAGCTTGCAACAACACTTGTTCCAGCAAGTCGTCAATGCCCTTGCCGGTTTTCGCAGACACAGGAACCATGGGTGAGTCGCCACCGTATTCTTCCGGCACAACAGAATGCGTGATCAATTCCTGCTTCACACGCTCGGGGTTGGCATCGGGCTTGTCGATTTTGTTGATCGCGACAACCAAAGGCACATTGGCTGCCTTGGCATGGTGAATCGCTTCAATGGTTTGGGGCATCACGCCGTCATCGGCGGATGCGACCAGAATAACGATGTCGGTTGCCTTGGCACCACGGGCACGCATGGCAGTAAACGCCTCGTGACCTGGGGTATCCAGGAAGGTGATCATTCCGCGTTCCGTTTCAACGTGGTAAGCACCAATGTGCTGCGTAATGCCGCCAGCTTCACCAGAGGCCACTTTTGCACTGCGAATGTAGTCAAGCAGTGAGGTTTTACCGTGGTCAACGTGACCCATCACGGTAACAACTGGTGCGCGCGGCACTGAAGGCGCCTCGGAGTGCGCAACGCCTGCCTCTTCGATCATGGCTTCAGGATCGTCGAGCTTGGCTGCAATCGCTTTGTGACCCAATTCTTCGGTCACGATCATGGCGGTGTCTTGGTCGAGCACCTGGTTGATGGTCACCATTTGGCCCATCTTCATCAAACACTTGATTACCTCAGCAGCCTTCACTGACATTTTGTGCGCCAGGTCGGCCACAGTAATGGTTTCTGGCACGTGAACATCGCGAACAACCGGTTCAGTGGGCTGGTTGAAGTTGCTTTGTTCTTGACTGTGACGGTTGTTTTTGCCCTTGGGGCCCTTCCAGCCACCAGCGCCTGTGCGGCCAACACCGGTTTCACCGCGTGTTTTCAAACCACCGCGGCGGCGGCCTGGTTCTTCCTTTGCACCCGCAGCGCGAACACCTTTGCGACCGCGCTCGGCGGCTGAATCATCTTCAGTGACAGCAACAATGGCTTTCTCAGGCTTCTTGATTGTCGCTGCCGGCTTGGGAGGCTCAACCGGCTCCTCGGCCTTCATGACTTTGGATGGCTGGGACATCATGCGGTTAATTGCCGCAACCTCAGCTTCTGCCGCTTTGCGTGCACGCTCTTGATTCGCGCTGGCTTTTGCTGCGTCCTCAGCGGCCTTCTTGGCCTTTTGCTCGGCTTTCAGCGCATCGGCAGCACGCTGTTCGCGGGCCTTGGCTTCTTGGGCACGTACCGCTTGCGCGGCTTCATCTTTAACGTCAGTTTCTTCTTCGGCCTTGGCAGGCTTGGCGCTTTCGGCCTTGGCTTGTTCCACAGCTTCGTGAGCAAGGCGCTCTTCTTCGGCGCGCTGACGCGCTTCTTCCTGAAGCTTCAGCTCGCGCTCGCGCTCTTGCTCAAGCTTGGCTTGTTTTTCTTTCAGTTCTGCTTCCTGGCGTGCCTTCAACTCGGCCTGCCGCTGGGCTTCAGCATCGCGGCGGGCTTGTTCTGCGGGTTCAAGCTGAGCTTCCATGACGGGCTCGCTTTCACCGGCTTTCTCGGCACGCTGAACAAAAACACGCTTCTTGCGCACTTCAACCTGCACTGTGCGCGCGCGGCCGCCAGGGCCAGCCTGTTTGATTTCACTGGTCTGCTTGCGGGTGAGGGTAATTTTCTTCTGACCGCTTTCAGATCCATGCGCCTTTCTCAGGCTTTCCAAAAGCTTTCCCTTGTCCGCTTCAGTAACTGCATCTGCCTCAGAATTTTTGCTCACGCCAGCAGACTTCAGCTGCTCCAAAAGAACATCGGCGGGCATTTTCAACTCTGCTGCAAACTGTGCGACTGTGGTACTGGTCATCTACTATTCCTTCAAATTCCCTTGCTGACCGGGCCGAGTGGCCCGATTCGACTCTACTCAATGCGGTTTGTATTATTCAAACCAGTGTGCTCGCGCTTTCATAATGATGTCGCGGGCACGGTCTTCTTCAATTCCTGCAATTTCAACCAATTCATCGACTGCCAATTCGGCCAGACCTTCACGGTCGGAAATTTCAGCGGCTGCCAATTTGCCAACCAGATCGGCATCCACACCTTCGATGGACATCAAATCGCCTGCACCCTCAACCATTTCTTCACGGGCAATTGCCTCGGTCAACAATGCATTGCGGGCACGGGTTCTCAGTTCTTCGACAGTGTCTGCGTCAAATGCTTCAATTTCCTGCATTTCAGCGATGGGTACGTAGGCCACTTCTTCAAGACCGGTGAAGCCTTCTTCGATCAGAATGTTGGCCACTTCCTCGTCCACATCCAGCTTGCTCGTGAACAATTCACGCAACTTGCCGATTTCTTCTTCGGAACGCTTGGCCGATTCTTCGGGTGTCATGATGTTGATTTGCCAGCCGGTGAGGTCGGAGGCCAAACGCACATTCTGACCGCTGCGGCCAATGGCTTGTGCCAGTTCGGCTTCGTCCACCACCACTTCCATCACATGCTGGTCTTCATCCACAACAATGGACTGAACAGTAGCAGGCGACAAGGCACCGATTACAAATTGGGCTGGATCTTCAGACCACAACACGATGTCAACACGCTCGCCGCCCAATTCCTGGGTAACGGCCTGAACACGAGAACCACGAACACCCACGCAGGTACCAATTGGATCAATACGGCGATCGTGGGCCAGTACGGCAATTTTGGCGCGCATGCCAGGATCACGGGCGGCGCCCTTGATTTCCAGGTGGCCTTGTTCAATTTCAGGCACTTCCATGGCGAACAAGGCTTTAATGAACTCGGGCGAAGTGCGTGACAGAATGACTTGCTGACCGCGGGCCATGCGATCAACCTTCCACAGGTAGGCACGCACGCGGTCACCCGGACGCAGGCTTTCGCGAGGAATCATTTGATCACGGGGCAAGCGGGCTTCGATACGGCCACTTTCAACAATGGCGTCACCACGCTCCATGCGCTTAACCTGACCAATCACGATTTTGTCGCCACGGTCGAGGAAGTCTTGCAAAATTTGCTCGCGCTCGGCGTCGCGGACGCGCTGCAAAATGACCTGCTTGGCTGCTTGTGCACCAATTCGGCCAAACTCAACAGGCTCAAGTTCTTCTTCGATGAAGTCACCCATTTCGGCTTCAGCATCGTGTTTCAAGGCCTGGTCTAGAACCATTTGGTAGGCGGGGTCGTAGAAATCTTCTTCGGTGACCACTTCCCAGCGGCGGAAAGTGTCGTAGTCGCCTGTGTCGCGGTCGATGGACACGCGAACATCCACTTCTTCATCGAAGCGCTTCTTGGTTGCGGAAGCCAATGCCAATTCGAGCGCACCAAAGACGATGTCTTTGTCCACATTCTTTTCGCGCGCCAACGCATCAACTAATAAAAGCAACTCACGGCTCATTCCAGGGCTCCTAAAACTTTAGATGGGGGACCAGACGGGCACCCGCCAAATCAGTTATTTCAAAATCAAGCAAATAGGGTTCGGCATTTTTACCATCGGGAGTCACCAGAACTCCCCAGGTTTGCTCTTTGCCTTTTTGCAATACACCTTTGAACTGTTTTTGATTGTTGATGGCCCGTTTGAATTTCAGGGACACCTCTTGCTCCAAAAACCGTTCGAAATCTTTTTTGCGGCGTAACACGCGATCAACGCCCGGCGAGGAAATCTCGAGCCGCTCGTAGTTGACGTTTTCGACGGTGAACAGGTGGGTAAGCTGGTGGCTGACCTTTTCGCAATCTTCGACGGTAACGCCAGTGGGTGAATCGATCATGATGCGCAACAGACCATTGCCCTCGCGCTCAATATCGGCCACTTCAAGGCCCAGAGAGGCGATCACGGCGTCGGCTTCGGTAACCCAGGATTCTGACCACACGCCAGACCATGAATTGCCAACAAATTCTTCAGGATTGATCACTTCGCCTTTCAACGTTCTTAGCCTTTACTTGTCTGTTCGCTTCACTTGTTCACTTTATTTGCGTACTTAAAACCGCCTCGCCAAAAAAAAATGGGCCTGTAAGCCCACTTCATTTGAGACACCCTTTTTGGAGTGGGCGCTCAGGCAGCCTCAGAGAATAACCGAAACTGCCTTTATTTTCAAGTAATTTCAGGTGCGGAGAACTACGCGGCCGGTGCCTTCCGGCGTCTGCGCTGCTGGGGTTTCTGGGCTGCACCATTTCCACCCTCATTGCCGCGCCCGGGACCGCGCCCGGCAGACGGACCACCAGACCGCGGACCCGCATTGCGTGGCCCTGAGGGGCGCTTGCCCGTGCCAGCAAACTTTCCAGCTGGGGCAGCACCATTGCCATTGGCACCGGTTCTGTTGCCGTTTCGGTCACCACCGCCACCTCGCCGGGCTGAGCCCCCGGCAGAAGACAAGTTGTTCTGGTTGCTCAACGCGGCGGCGGCGGCGCCAGACACGGTGAGGTAAGTTTGGGTTGGCGTGGTAAAGGCCAAGCCGGGATCTATCAGGGGTTGACCGTTGCGACGCTTGTTGTTTTTCGAGCCAATGTTCTTTTTGTCACGGCGAATGGCACCCTCTTGGGCAGACTCATCCACCTTCAAGCCCAAGGACTGCATGTAAGACATGGCCTCCAGTGCTTCCATTTCCATGTGGCGGCCACGTTTCAAGGTGGACGGCATCAGGATGTCGCCAAAACGTGTACGAATCAGGCGGCTTACGGTCAGGTTACATGCCTCAAACATGCGGCGAACCTCTCGGTTGCGCCCTTCTTTCAAGCCCACTTTGTACCAGCGATTAGCACCCTCACCGCCTGCAGCATCCACATAGAGAAACTTGGCAGGGCCGTCTTCAAGCTGAATACCAGTGAGCAATTGCTGGCGTTGTTCTTCAGAAAGCTCACCCAGAATACGCACAGCGTACTCACGCTGCACTTCGTAACGCGGGTGCATTAAACGGTTGGCCAACTCGCCCGAGGAGGTAAACAGCAATAGGCCCTCGGTGTTGAAATCGAGGCGGCCTACAGCAATCCACTTGCCGTTTGAAATTTTCGGCAATTTCTGAAATACGGTAGTACGTCCTTGGGGGTCGTCCATGGACACAATTTCGCCGGCGGGCTTGTGATAAATAAGCACCCGTGGTGGTTTGGATTTGTTTTTGCGCTGAATCAGCTTGCCATTGACACGCACCTGGTCGGTGGGCAACACGCGCTGGCCCAAGTGGGCAGGTTCAGCATTGACCGAGACACGCCCTGCAACAATCAGCTCTTCCATTTCGCGGCGAGAACCCATACCGGAATCGGCCAGCACCTTGTGCAACTTGGGCGCCAATTCGGGGTCTAGCCGCACATTCAGCTTGCTGCGGTTCTTGCCTGCGCCGCCACCCTCTTCAGACTTCAGGCCTTCGACCTGATCCAGCACTTCACCCCATTCCAGATTATGATTTTCGCTGTCGATGCTGACTGCCGCCTGCTCGGGAATTGGGTTGCTGTCGAGTGTTTCAGTTGCTTTGCGCTTGTTGGTTCTCATCGTTTTCCGCTGTTTCGCTGTCATCCAGATCAAATGGAATGACTTTCTGTAATTCATCAGCCAGCTGTTGGTCTTTTTCATCGTCCAGTGCTGGCAAGTCGCTTAGGCTGGCCAAATTCAGGTCAGCCAAAAACTGGGGCGTGGTTGCCCACAGTGCTGGGCGCCCCGGCGCATCGCGGTGGCCGATTGACTCGATCCAGCCGCGATCCTCGAGCGCCTTCATGACCTGGGTAGACACGGTGACCCCACGAATGGACTCGATGTCGCCCCGGGTGACCGGCTGCTTGTAGGCAATAATTGCCAGGGTTTCCATGGTTGCCCTTGAGTACTTCGGGGGCTTCTCGGGATTCATTTGTTCGAGGTAACGTTTGACGTCCTCGCGGGTTTGAAAACGCCAACCCGTTTTAACTTGCACAAGTTCCAGACCTTTTTGGGTCCAGTCACGACGCAGGTCTTCCAGCAAGGTGGTGACCACGGATGCATCAAAGGCATCATCGAACAGGCGCATCAATTCCTTGACGGCAATCGGTTCGACCGAACACAGCAAAGCTGCTTCTAATATGTTTTTAGCGCGCTGGGGATCCATCCAGGCGGACTCACTTAAAGAAATTCAGGTGTTGATAGGGAAATAGTGCCGATTGGTCCTGCAGGCCGATGTGGCTGTTGCCAGCGGGGTGCAGGGGCGCAGC
>JAHJCM010000030.1 GCA_018812945.1 Gammaproteobacteria bacterium
AACTACTGCTCTGACAGTAAGCCTTTCTCGAGAACAAGCTCGGAAACCTTCCGGCCAGTTTTCAATGCAGTTTTTGCAATCTCAGATGCTTGATCATAGCCTATGTAAGGGTTCAGTGAGGTGGCCAAACTGGCTGATTCCTCGACCCTTTGACGCAAAAGTGACTCATTTGCGGTAATCCCTAATACGCAATTTTTGGTCAGGGTTTTACAGGCGGCGGTTAAGTGATAAATGCTCTTGAACAAACTCCAGGCAATAATGGGCTCAAATGCGTTCAATTGCAGCTGACCGGCCTCGGCCGCCATGGTCACGGTCACGTCGTTTCCAATCACTTCAAATGCCACCTGGTTCACTACTTCCGGTATCACCGGGTTCACCTTGCCCGGCATGATGGAAGAGCCAGCAGCGCGCGGCGGCAGGTTGATTTCATTCAAGCCGGCTTGGGGACCTGACGACAACAAGCGCAGATCGTTACACATCTTGGACAACTTCACGGCCACGCGCTTGAGCACGCCAGAGAGCTGGACGAATGAGCCTGTATCCTGAGTGGCCTCGACAAGGTCCGCGGCAGTAACCAAGCCCAGCTGGGTGATTTCTTCGAGATAATGACGGGCACGAGCGGCATATTCCGGGTCGGTATTAATGCCGGTACCGATGGCAGTTGCCCCCAGATTGATTTCAGAAATCAGGCTGGTGGCTTCACGAAGGCGTGCCATGTCTTCACCCAACATGACGGAGAAGGTTGCGAACTCTTGCCCCAAAGTCATGGGCACGGCATCCTGCAACTGGGTGCGGCCGATTTTCAGGATTTTCCGGAATTCAAAGGCTTTTTCGCCGAAAGCCTCTTTAAGTTCTTCCATCGAGACCAACAAGCCCGAGATGGCGTTGATCAGACCGATTTTTACCGCAGTTGGGTACACATCGTTGGTGCTTTGCGAGGCATTGACATGCTCAATCGGGTGCACCATTTTGTAATCGCCTTTCTTGCCGCCCAGAATCTCAATGGCACGGTTGGCAATCACCTCGTTGGCGTTCATGTTGGTGGACGTACCTGCACCACCTTGAATGACATCCACCACGAACTGGTCATGAAGTTTGCCGGTTCGAATTTCCTTGCAAGCCTGGGTGATGGCTTTGGCCAAATCGTGGGGAACAGTGTCCAGGTCTGCATTGGCCTTGGTAGCAGCCCATTTGACCGCAGCCAGTGCATTGATAAGTTCAGGGGCGTTGTAAAGCGGAAAACCGGTAATTTGGTAATTGTCGAGGGCGCGGCTGGTGTGCACTCCCCAGTAGGCCTCAGCGGGAATCTTCTTTTCTCCAAGAAGATCTTTTTCCACGCGATGCTCTGAGTGCGGCTTGACCATGTCATCCCCTGACGAATTTTGAATGTGGGCCATGCTAAATCTTTAGTGGCCGGCACTCCAATACTTAATCAGCATTAAACCATGCAATTCCCGCATATCCAAAGAAACCCTAATAAGGGTTATCCACAAAGGGGGATTAGTCTGGCCAATAATGCCAAATCAAATCCACCTGCTCGTGGGCAACCGAGTTTTCAGTTGGACGATGCGTGCGGCGATACAGACGAACTTCCATGTCGGTGAAATAGGGTCCGGGAATTTTGCAAAGACCAGAACCGGTGGCCACGGCGCTTTCCGGCAGCCACGCCACACCCAAACCAGCCTCGCACATCGATTTCAAGCTTTCCGACATATCCGTTTCAAACAGCGACTTTTTCAGGAACAGCGGGCCCGACTCCATGGCGATGTCAGTCATCTTCGACAGGTAAGCATGTTTGGAATACGACAGGTAAGGCACGGGCAAAGGGGCTAACGGGTCTAGGGTGTAAATTGGGCTGCCATCGGCCTTCGCTGCACTGTAGGGCGCAAACCGTTCCGTGCCCAGCACCCGTACTTCAAACTTGCTGGGGTCGAGTTCAATCGGTTCCCGGCTGTGGTGGTAGCAGACCAGAAAGTCACTTGCGCCGTCAGTGAAGTACAGCACGGCATCGTGCACATTGCTGGCAGTAAGCTGAAAACTCAGGTCGGGCAGGCGATCGGCAAGCTTGGTTTTCAAACTGCGCACCCAATGTGGCGCTTTGCTGCAAGCCAAAGTATGCGGCACCACCAACCGGATGGGTTGGCGACTTTGCAAACTACCACCACGAACAATGGTGCGGGCCTGGCGGATCTGCTCCAGCATGGTGAGCGCCTGCTCGTAAAACACCTCGCCTTGCGGACTCAAGCGTGTGGGGTAGGAACCCCGGTCGATCAATTCGCAACCCAGCCAACCTTCAAGCGCCTGAATTCGGCGCGAGAAAGCAGGCTGGGTTACGCACCGCAAGTTGGCCGCTTTTGAGAAGTTCTTGGTTTGGGCCAGCGTGATGAAATCTTCAAGCCATTTGGTTTCCATGGGCAGACGCGTTGGGTTGACTGTGCTGTTGAATCAGCCACATTCGGGCGTATTCACCATTCTTGTCAAGTAGTGATTCATGGCTGCCACTCTCTATCACCTCACCCTGACTAATCACCAGAATTTGGTGAGCGTGCACTACCGTGCTTAAACGGTGGGCAATGATCAAGGTAGTGCGGTTGCGGGACAGCATTTGCAGTTCTTGCTGAATGGCGCGTTCTGATTTGGAATCCAGCGCTGAAGTGGCCTCGTCGAAAATAAGAATCGCCGGGTTTTTCAAGATGGTGCGGGCAATGGCCACGCGCTGCTTCTCTCCCCCAGAAAGCTTGAGCCCACGCTCGCCCACTTGGGTCTTGTAGCCATCGGGCTGATTCACGATGAATTCGTGAATCTGCGCGGCCTTGGCTGCGGCTTCAATTTCCGCCTGTGTGGCATCGGGCCTGCCGTAGGCAATGTTGTAGGCGATGGTGTCGTTGAACAGCACAGTGTCTTGAGGAACAATGCCAATATTTTTACGCAATGAGGTTTGTGCCACCTCCCGAATGTCTTGCCCGTCAATGAGAATCGCCCCGTCGGTGACTTCGTAGAAACGATACAGCAAGCGCGACAATGTAGATTTGCCTGCACCGCTGTGCCCGACCACCGCAACAGTGTGGCCTGCCGGCACGCTGAACGACATGTTCTTCAGCACCATGCGGCGCTCGTCATACGCAAAGTTCACATTCCGAAATTCTATGGCACCTCCTTTTACCTGAAGCTCGGGGGCATTGGGCTTGTCTTTCACTTCAAGGTTTTCATCCATCAAGCCAAACATGCGCTCAATGTCGGCCAAAGCTTGCTTGATTTCTCGGTAAATGACACCCAAAAAATTCAGAGGAATATACAACTGAATCATGAAGGCGTTCACCAGCACCAAATCACCCAGGGTCATGGAGCCATCGAGCACACCTGCGGTTGCGCGCCACAACACCAGCGTGACCGCAATGGCGATGATTGCGCTTTGCCCGGTGTTGAGCAGGGTGAGAGATTTTTGTGAACGAATGGCAGCTTCTTGCCAAGCCGCCATGCTTTTGTTGTACCGCTCGGACTCAAAACGCTCGTTGCCGAAATACTTCACAGTTTCATAGTTGATCAGCGAATCGACCGCCCGCACATTGGCTTTGGAGTCGAGGTCATTCATGGTGCGGCGAAAATGCAGGCGCCATTCCGTGATTTTTACGGTGAAAAAAATGTACAAGGTCAGTGCCACCGCTGTGATGACCGAGAACCAGATGTCGTAGTTGATGAACAAATAGCCCACCACCAGCACGATCTCGATCAGTGTTGGCAGGATGCTGTACAGCGTGTAGCTAACCAGGCTTGAAATGGCTCGGGATCCACGCTCGATGTCGCGGGTGACCCCCCCGGTTTGACGATTCAAATGAAACCGCAGCGACAGCGCATGCAGGTAATCGAATACCTGAATGGCAATGGCCCGAACTGCATTTTGGGTGACCCGGGCAAACAGGAATTCGCGAAGCTCGGTGAAGACCGTGGTGGACAGGCGCAACAAACCATAGGCCACCAACAATACAATCGGCATGGAAGCGGCCGCCAGCAAGGCGTTGCTTTGCAAAAGCGGCGTTAGCTCGTCAATGATTTCCTTGAGCACCAAAGGCACGCCCATGTTGGCGACTTTGGCGAGCACCAAACAGGCAATGGCGAAAACAACCCGCCATTTGTATTCCCACAGGTAAGGCAAAAGCTGGGCAATGGTGCCCCAGTCGCTTCGTTTTCGGTGTCTTGATGGGGCGGATTCCACCGGTGCGGTTCTGCGCATGCGATACTTCTCGGTACAAAAAAGAGGTGATTGGCAATGCTACCACTCGCCTCGGCACACGAGCCACACACCAAGCAGGAGACAAAAGCAAATGGCAAGTATTCAAAACAAAGTGATTGTAATTACCGGCGCATCCGAGGGCATTGGTGCCGCGTTGGCCATCAAGCTGGCCCCGGGCAACAAACTGGTGCTGGCGGCACGCCGACTCGAAAAACTTCAAGAGGTCGGCAAACAGGTGGTGGCGGCTGGCGGGCAGGTCCACTGTGTGGCCTGTGACGTGATGGAACAGGCCCAATGCGAGAACCTGGTGGAAGAATCAGTGAAAGCCTTTGGCGGCATTGACATGATTGTGAACAATGCAGGGGTTTCAATGCACGCCTGGTTTGAGGACATCACCGACTTGGGTACCTTCGAACGGTTGTTCCGCGTGAACGTGATGAGCATGGTGTGGATTACCCACAAGGCCCTGCCCCACATTAAAAAGTCCAAAGGTCTGATTGTCGGCGTTTCCAGCCTGGCTGGTAAAACCGGCGTGCCCGCCCGCACCACTTACTGCACCAGCAAGTTTGCGATGAGTGGTTTTATGGAAGCACTGCGCATTGAATTGATGGGCACAGGCGTGGATGTGTGTGCAATTTTCCCGGGTGTGGTGGATACGGAAATTCGCCGCAACGGTTTGAACCCCAATGGCGAGCGGGCTGGTGTCTCTGGCCTTCGCGAGAAAGGCGCCATGACGGTTGAGCAGTGTGTGAATGAAATTTTGGAAGCCATGGCTGAGCGCAAGCGCGAGTGGGTCATGACAGCCAAAGGCCGATTGGGCCTTAAGCTGAAACCCTTCGTGCCAGCCGTGATCGACAAAATGGCCAAAGAGGCCCTGGACGATGAACACGGCGGCAGAAAGTCAGCCTGAACGCACCCTACACCTCGGTTCAGGCGCCAAACAACATGACCGCCTGAACCACTACCCCCAAAATGCTCAATGCCAAAACAACGCCCAGCGCGGTAACCGCTTTGCGATTGGATTCGATTTGCGCAACCAATTGCGTATTTTGACTGGCCAACTCTTTGATGACCTCGGCAGACTGAACCACTTGACCCTGCAAATCTGTGATTGTTTGCTCAGCCGCATGCAGGCGATGTTCCAGCTTTTCGATGGCTGCCATATCCTTGGCCAACATCACATCGGTCACGTCGCTGTCAGTTTCACCATCAACCCGCTTTTTGGACACGCTGTTCCACAGCTTGACCGCACCATCGGCCACCTTGGGCGCATTTTTAATCACTTCGCCCCATGGCACCATTTGCAACACCGTTACCCAACCTGCAGCCATTGCTTCCTCAACTCATGAACCCGACAAAACGCCATTATCGTCGGTTTCGTGAGATCGCGTTGGTAGTGTGCACCTAGAATGAAATGCGGACTCTAGGTGCTCGGCGTTACAATCAAAAGTTAAACCAACAACAAAGCCCCTGCACATGAGCACACCCAAACCGATTTTATTACCTGTCGACCGTGAACCCGTGATTCGGGTCATTCCCATGCCCAAAGACTCCAACGCGTCGGGCGACGTGTTTGGTGGCTGGATTATGGCGCAAGTGGACCTGGCTGGTTCAGTGCCTGCCACAGCGCACGCCAAAGGCAGAATTGTGACTGTGGCAGTGAACGAGTTTATTTTCAAGGAGCCCGTGTTTGTGGGTGATTTGTGCAGCTTTTATGCCGAAGTGGTGAAGGTGGGCCGAACCTCCATGCAAATTTACGTGGAGGTGTTTGCGCAACGCCGCTTGAAACCCGACGATGTCGCCAAAGTGACTGAGGCCTATGTAACCTATGTGGCTGTAGACGAGAACAGGAATTCTCGCCCGGTGGACCCACTCAAATAAGGCGCTCGTTTCAGAAGTGCGTGAGGTCTTGTTGATGCATTTCGAATGCGAACTCGACCTCATTCACATGCTGCCAAGAACTTTGGCCCTTGGCCTGCTTGCGCGACAATTCAATTCGGTAGTCATATCGATCGGGGCGATACAGGCCTTTGAGCACTTGTACGGGCCTGCCATTTTCATCGTAAGCCACCCGTGAAATAGCCAGCAAAGGCGCGCCCACCGGCACGCCCAAGGCATAGGCTACCGAAGCGTCAGCCAGCCGTGCAGAAATGGTTTGGCGGGCTTTGGCAACCTTCACCCCTGCTTCTTCAAGCAGCACCAAAATTGGAAACTCGCGAAGGCGTCGGCGACAAATACGTCCCGACAAGTCCTGTGGAATAAAGCTGGTCAGATGCGCCACAGGCTGCCCGTCAAGCTGACGAATGCGAATCAGTTTTTCGACGATGGCATCGCTGGGCAAATGCAAGAGCGTTGCAATGTCGGGCGGTGGCAAAATACGCTTGGACGTGATGAGTTGCAAATCGGACGAATCACCACTGGCCTGCAAACGCATGGCCGATGCGCTCAACAACTGGCTTTGCCCCACCGACGAGTTGCGTGACTCTGTGCGCGGTTTTACGAATGTACCCTTGCCACGCCCCCTGGCAACCAAGCCTTCTTTGACAAGGTCTTGCAGTGCACGACGCATGGTGACGCGTGACACATTGAACTGCTCGGCCAGCACCAGCTCACCCGGCAAAGGCTTGGTGTCGTAGTGACCTTCAATAATGCGTTCACGCAGTATCAGGTAAATTTGGTGGTAAAGGGGAACGACTTGATTCGGATCTAATTTGCTGTCACCGAAATTCGATTCTTCTGGGGATGCGGCGGGAAACTGACTGTCCATTCGTACTGTCCAAATGCTACTGGGCTACGACATGGATAATACAACACAATGCAACTCAATTCATACTGAAGACGTGCATGGAAGAAACAAGGGCCACTGAAACAATGCTTCAATGGCCCTTGGTCAGAATGCGTCTGCTTAAGACTTATTCTTCGTGGAATGCCTCTTCCCTCTTCTTGCGAATAGAAGGCATGAACACCACGATCAAGGCAATGGCTGCAATGGCCAGCATGGTTGCACTAATGGGGCGTGTGACAAGCACGGAGAAGTCCCCCCGAGAAAGCAACAAAGCCCTGCGCAGGTACTCTTCCATCATCGGGCCCAGAATAAAGCCCAACAGCAAAGGCGCCGGCTCGCACTTCAATTTCGAGAAGATGTAGCCCAACACACCGAAGCCAGCCAACAAGTGCACATCAAACAACTTGTTGCCCAAACTGAACACCCCAATACAGCAGAAAACCAGAATCATGGGGTACAGGAAATGATACGGCACCGAGATCATTTTGACCCAGATACCAATCAAGGGCAGATTCAGAACCACCAGAAACAGGTTACCGATCCACATGGAGACGATGATGCCCCAAAACAAAGCTGGCTGCTCGGTCATAACCGCTGGACCTGGCGTAATCCCTTGAATGATCATGGCGCCGATCATCAGCGCCATCACGGGGTTGGACGGGATACCCAATGTAAGCAAAGGAATGAACGAAGTTTGAGCACCTGCATTGTTGGCTGATTCTGGACCAGCAACGCCCTCAATTGCACCCTTGCCAAACTGCTCGGGTGTTTTTGAGATTTTTTTCTCGATGGAGTAAGAAGCAAACGAAGCCAGCATGGCACCGCCGCCGGGCAAAATGCCCAGCAAGGAGCCCAAACCAGTACCGCGAACGATGGGCCATGCCATGCGCTTAAGATCTTCTTTATTGGGCAGCAAACCCTCAACTTTGGATACCATGGCAGAGCGCAGGTGTTCTTCTTCGAGGTTTTTGATGATTTCGCCCAAGCCAAACATGCCCATGGCCAGAATCACAAAGTTGACGCCCTCCGCCATGTAGGGTGTGTCGAAGGTGTAGCGCTCCATGCCTGAATTCACATCGGTACCTGCCATGCCCATGAGCAAACCCAGCACGATCATGCCAAATGCTTGCAACAAGGAACCACTGGCCAGCACCACGGAGGCGACCAAACCAACCACCATCAATGAGAAATATTCGGCTGCACCAAACTGCAAAGCAATGTCTGCCAAAGGTGGCGCAAACAATGCCAGCAACACAGTTGCGAACGTACCAGCCACGAAAGACCCGATTGCAGCAGTGGCCAAAGCTTTGCCCGCTTTGCCTTGACGAGCCATTTGATAACCATCGAGTGCGGTAACCACCGACGAGGATTCGCCGGGCAAGTTGACCAGAATGGCCGTGGTGGAACCACCATACTGAGCGCCGTAATAAATACCGGACAACATGATGAGAGACGACACTGGCGGCAGGCCGAAGGTGATTGGCAACAACATGGCAATGGTGGCAGTGGGCCCCAAGCCAGGCAGCACACCAATTGCCGTGCCCAGAAAAACACCGATCAGGCAGAGCAACAGATTATTGATCGTGAACGCTGTTTCAAGACCAATTGAAAGATTAGCGAGAAGTTCCATGTTTACATTCCAAACCAAGACCCAAAAATGGGCAGCGGAATACCCAGACCTTTGACGAATACCAAGCTACAAAAAATAGCTGCGCCAAAAGCAATGATCAGGGTGAACTTCCAATTGAAAAATTTGCTGGCCATCGCGGAAATACCGAACACCGCCATGACTGCAATTGCAAGACCTGCACCTTCCACCAACACGGCGAAAACCACGATGGAAAGGGTGACGTAAATGATTTTTGAAAAGGCAAACCCATTTAAAGGTTCACCCTCAACAATGAAAGAGCGAACCAGTGAGGCCACGCCGATCAACATTAGCAAACCACTTAATACTTTGGGGAAATAGCCGGGGCCCATGCTGATGGCTGTGCCCATTTCATAGTCAGCAGCCATGTACAAAGCTGCCGCACCAATAATCAGGTACAGCAGCCCAGCCCAAAAGTCTCGTAAATCTTTTGGCATTTTAGATTCTCAGAATAGATCAGTCAGCGTACTGACCAGCTTTGTCGATGATCGGCTTCCAGCGTGCAATTTCAGCATCCAGATGCTTGCGGTGCGCTGCTGGGGTAGCTCGCTCGGCGCTCACTGGCTCAGTTCCCAATTCGGCAAAACGGGAAATCACGTTGGGGTCTTTCAGCGCAACATTCAGTGCTTTGTTCAAGCGGTCAATGATGGGCTTGGGCGTGCCTTTGGGCGCATACAAACCGTGCCAAACGGCCACTTCAAAGCCGGGCAAACCAGCCTTGTCCAGCGTTGGCAAGTCGGACAATGAGGCCACCGGAGTTTTAGTAGTCACTGCATAACCCTTGATTTTTCCACCCTTGATTTGACTGGTGGTGTTGGTGGTTTGGTCACACATGAAGTCGACCTGTCCGCCCAACAAATCGTTCATGGCTGGGCCTGTACCTTTGTAAGGCACTGTCGTAAGGTCCACACCCACTGCGGTCTGGAACAACATACCGCACAGGTGCGAAGCTGAACCGATACCTGCGTTGGCGTAAGTTACTTTGTCTTTGTTGGCTTTGATGTAGGCCAGCAATTCCTGCATGTTTTTGGCAGGCATGTTGCCGCGAGCCACGATGGTCATGGGCACATCAGTCACCAAACCAATGGTTTCAAAGTCGGTTGATGCGTTGTAGGACAGTTTGCGGTAAAGCGAGGGTGCTGTGGACTGACCAATGTGATGCAAGAAAATATTGTAACCATCGGCGGGGGAACGCGCTGCTTTACCAGCGGCCAGGGTACCACCAGCACCACCCAGGTTTTCGACAATCACTTGTTGACCCAGGTCTTTGGACATGGACTGTGCAATCAAACGACCCACCGTGTCAGTTGGGCCACCGGCTGCGAATGGAATCAGCATGGTGATGACTTTGGATGGGTAGGCATCCTGGGCCTGCACGGCACCCACCAAGCCCAACAGGGCAACTGCCAATACGGATTTAATCGATTTCTTCACGGAACTCTCCTTGTGATTGGTATCAGAATGTCAACTGCGAAAGCTGTTTTTCTTATTGAATTTCCACACATATCTGCGCAGGTGGATGGAGTATCAGCATGCCCGTGATGCGCAGCAATTGTGGTTTTCCATATACGCAGAAACCACAGCATGAGCCATTCGGAGCGAAGTTCAAATCAAAAATTGCTGCGTCACGGGCACCGGAAAAACAGTACCGTTCGATAAAGAAACTAAATACCCCCGAAGGAGCCATGAAAACTGAAAATTACCGAATAATTAATTCATTAATCGATATTAATTGAGAGAGAAAACACTTCGACTTTCTGAATAGAAAACAAGCAGAGAGCAGACCTTCATTCTCGGCAAGCATGCATTATTTTTTTGTTTGAGTGTTTAGCCAGTCATTCAAGGCAGTTGCAACTACCTGATTAATGCCCTCATCGGTACTCACCGCGTATTCGCGAAGGCGACTTACCAAATCCGCAGGCAGACGGTAGTTCACCGGCACCAGTTTGCTGGCGGGAATGTCCGCAGCGCGCTCGCGTTTATTGTTTTGCGCTTTGGAGGCTTGACCGAAACGATCAGGAAGGCTTTCGGATTTCAGTGAACCGTCAAGTTTCTTGGCCATGTTTTTGGCCATGTCGGTGGATTTAAGCGCCATGAGGTTCCTGAGGAAAGGGGCAGATCGGGAACGAAGTATAGCGCCAAACCACGCCCCGAGGTGAGCCAACGATTAAGCGACAGTCAAGCCCGTTTGATCAAACGAATCAACATCAACAACACCACAGCGCCGACGGTTGCCACCACAATGCTTCCCAACAAACCGCCGCCACTGGAAACGCCCAGTGAGTTGAACAGGAAACCGCCCACAAAAGCACCAATTACGCCAACCACCAAGTCGCCAATCAAACCGAAACCTCCGCCCCGAACCAACTTTCCAGCCAGCCAGCCCGCAACAATCCCAACCAGCAAAAAGACCAATAAACTCATTTTTCTCTCCTAAAACGAATGGACGAAACGTGGAGACGTGACCAAATCGCCAGAAGAAAGGTCGTTTTTCTCGTAGTCGGCAACCAATGCGGCAGCCTGATCAAAGTACTCAGAAGCCACAAAAACATTGGCAAAACCAGTGGGGGAAAGGTCGCCGACAGCGCCCTGAAGAAAATGGCCGCCCACGTAAGTGGGTATTTCGCAGGCGTTCAGCATACCGGCAACAATGTGCGCCTCGATAATGTTGCCCGCTCTATAAACAATTTCCATGTTGCCCCCTTGTTCAGCAAGACTAGCCGAAAACAAGGGAGCAGGTAAACACATCATGTGACTGAATGCTAACGGACACTCACGCGAAGTACCTTGCCATCCGAGCTGTCGGTCAACAGGTAAATTGCACCATCGGGGCCTGTGCGAATGTCACGAATTCGCGCCCCGACTTCTTTGAATAATACTTCTTCCTCTGAAGCCTTGTTGCCTTTCAACACCACTCGACTGACCTGCTGGGCTTTCAGTGCACCCACCAGCAAGTTGCCTTTCCACTGCGGAAACATGTCGCCGTTGTACACGGTGATGCCTGAGGGCGCGATGGACGGCACCCAGTAAATTGCGGGTTGTTGAGTACCCTCGTATTCTTTGAAGGGTGAAATTTGTGCACCGGTGTAGTCGATGCCGTAGGTGGCTTTGGGCCAACCGTAATTGGTCCCGGGTGTAATCACGTTCACTTCGTCGCCACCACGCGGACCATGCTCATGAGCGATCAAGCGTTTGTTGGCGGCATCGTAGGCCAGACCCTGAACGTTTCGATGACCGTAACTATAAATTTCGGGTTTGGCGCCCTGTTTGCCCACAAAGGGATTGTCTTTGGGCACAGAGCCATCGGCATCGAGCCGAACAATTTTTCCAAGGTGATTCGATAAATTCTGCGCTTCTTCGCGATAACTGTAACCATCACCGAGCGTCACGATCAGCGTGTTGTCAGGCAGCCACGCCATACGCCCACCGTAGTGAGCACTACCGGATTTTGCCATTTGTGAACGGAAAATTTCTTTGACATTCGCAAGGCTGTTCTCGCCGAGCTTGGCGCTGGCCACACACAGATGATTTGCACTGCGCGTGCCGCAGGCATAGCTGAGGAAAATTTGCTGGCTTTGCGCAAAATCGTGGGAGGGCAATACATCAAACAAACCCGCCTGGCCGCCATAAAATACCTTCGGGACACCAGCGATTGGGGTATTCACCAATTTGCCATCGGCGGTCACCAAGCGCAGCTGGCCAGGTTTCTCGGTGATCAAAGCGCGGCCATCAGACAAAAATGCCATGGACCAGGGACTGTCCAAACCATCGGCAAAAGTCTCGATTGTGTAGGGTTTGGTAGATTGGGCCTGGGCTTGGTCGGGTGGCAGCGCAATACCCGCAATCATTAATGCAAGAATTGCGGGACTGGCCGACAGTTTGCGAGAGTAGCATTTCGCGAACAAGGCGCCTGAAACCGCAGCAGCTGCGAGCATGGAGAGCATGCCACCTGCAGTGCGGGTGGATGAAATCAGTATTGGCATTGGTGCAATCATGTCGACCACTTTAAAAGTTACCCAAAGACCCAGGACAGCACCGAAAACACACCAAAAGGTACGCCATGCAGTGCCGGTGAAACGCGTAAACAGCAATGCGACGGCTTGAGACACCGCAAAACTGCACCCGAAAATGACTGCATAAACCGGCGAGAAGTTCCCGAGATCGTGAAGGGTGGTGTGAAGCCGCGTACCCCATGGAATGACAACCCCCAGGTTTTGCAAGGCCTGCAAATTGACCTGCGACTGAACCAGGGTGCCCAGCAAGGAACCCAGCAACCAGACGGAAAGCCAAATCAGAACAATGGAAAACCGATTGCTTGCGTTTGCCATGAATACGTTTCCTGTGATCAACCGTACACTGCCACGACCTGATAACCCAGCGATGCCAGTTGACCATTCGGGGTCCACAGCTTGGCGCTTTGATTCACGTAACCATCAGATCCGGCTTTGGTTTCCATGTCGATTTGGAACCAACCCTCGCTGTCGATGTTGGCAGGAATGGGTGGCAGTTCAAGCGACCAACTAACCGAACTGGCCATGACAGGCCCTTTAAAGTGGCTAAGGCAAGGTGTGGGCGGGCCATCGCTGAGCATGACAATCAACACTTCAGGGCTGAGATTTTTGTCTGTTGCGCGAATGTAGATACCACTTTCCCAAAACGGGTTGCCCATGTAAGGAATGCTGCCCAAAGCCCAACGCATTTCAACATGCTGCAGAAAGTTGGGCGTGATTTTGGGTATGAAAGGCAATGCCGGTACTTCTTCAACTTTTTTGGGCAGAGGCTTGTGTTCAGGTGTTAGCACAGGCAACGCAGATTCACGCGGTGCCCCGAATACGCCAACCACCAAACCCGCCAAAGTTTCGTCGCTGTATATTTCGCATTGCACCTGGCTGACACTTTTGCCCTGCCGGAGCAAACGCGTGCGGTACACCACTTCACCCGCAGGCACAGGGCCCACGAAATTGGTTTGCAACGCACGCAGAGGCATGTCAATGCCCAAGGTGTCGCGCATGGCGACCACGGCAAGGGCCGATAGAAAACCACCAAACATGGTGCGGCCTTGCATCCAGTCCTCAGACGCAGTGAAGGTGACCGTATCGCCACTCAAACGGCGATTGGACAAAATTTCTGAAAGTGCAACGGTCATGCTGAGCCCTTGGTATGAATTGAATTAGTTTTCGAACTGCTTGAAGTTGGGCGCGCGCTTTTCGCCGAATGCTTTGAACGCCTCTTGCGCGGGCGGCTGCGGAATCATGCTCATGAACAGGTGCCCTTCTTCGGCCATTTTCTCGGCCACAGCAGTTTTGTTGGCCGACTTCATCAAACGCTTGGTGGTCAACAGGCTTGTGAGTGGCAGGTCGAGCAGTTTTTTCACTTGCGCTTGTACATGTGCCGCCAATGCCTCTGGTTCAAGCACATCGGAAACAATGCCGGTGTCGTAGGCTTTCAAGGCGGTGAAAATATCGCCCAACAAGAGCAATTCAGCTGCTTTCTGGTAACCCGCAGAAATGGGCAACAACAAGCTGGAAGCCGCTTCCGGGCACAAGCCCAGTTTCACAAAAGGCATGGAAAATTTTGCGGTGCTTGCTGCATACACCAAATCACAGTGCAGCAATACGGTGGTGCCGATACCAATGGCCAAACCTTGCACCTGTGCTACCACAGGCTTGGGGAAGACAGAGATCATGCGAAGAAAACGAAACACCGGTGCGTCGAGATCGGTGGGTGGGTTGTTCAGAAAATCGCCCAGATCGTTGCCCGCAGAAAAACAGCCTTCATGACCTTTGAGCAACACCACTTTCACGCCACTGCTGTGCGTGGCATCGCGAAACGCATCAGCCAGCGCGGTGTACATGGCGTTGGTAAATGAGTTTTTGCGTTCTGGCCGATTGATGGTGATGGTCATCAAGCCATTGCTGATTTCTGTTTGAATATCCACTGCCGTATTCCCTGTCTTTTTTTGTTGTAAAAACTCAAAAAAAACGGGTGAAGGTTTGCACCCACACCCGCTTTGGTTCGCGCAAAAGTTACACGCGTTCGAAGATGCCTGCTGCACCCATGCCGGTACCGATACACATGGTCACCATACCGTATTTCAGGTTGTGCCTGCGCAGTGCATGCACTACAGTGGCTGCCCGAATTGCACCGGTTGCACCCAGTGGGTGGCCCAAGGCGATTGCGCCGCCCATGGGGTTGACCTTGGCCGGGTCCAGTTCCAGGTCTTTCATGACGGCCAAGGATTGCGCGGCAAACGCCTCGTTCAATTCAAACCAGTCGATGTCGCTGGCTTTCAGGCCAGCTGTTTTCAACACGGCAGGAATTGCTTCCTTGGGGCCAATACCCATGATTTCGGGAGGCACACCACGCACGGCAAAACCGCGCCACTTGGCCAAGGGAGTGAGGTTGTAGCGCTTCACAGCTTCTTCAGAGGCCAGAATAAGTGCACCTGCACCGTCACTCATTTGCGAGCTGTTACCAGCGGTCACTGATCCCTTCGCAGCGAATACAGGCTTGAGTTTGGTCAAGCCCTCAATGGATGAATCGGCACGGGGACCTTCATCCAGCTTTACTTCTTTGCTGCTGGTTTTGATTTCGCCAGTGGACAAATCGGGCGTGGCCTTGACCACAGTGAAAGGCGTGATTTCATCATTGAACTCGCCAGCCTGTTGGGCGGCGATTGCTTTTTTGTGGCTGTTCAATGCGAATTCGTCTTGCGCGTCGCGGCTGATGCCCCACTGCTGCGCAACTTTCTCGGCAGTCATGCCCATGCCATAGGCAATGCCCAGGTTTTCATCTTTCTGGAAAATTGCGTTGTTAAAGCTGGGTTTGTTGCCGCTCATGGGGACCATGCTCATGCTTTCGGCACCAGCCGCAATCATCACTTCAGCTTCGCCCATGGCAATCGCGTTGGCAGCCATTGAAACTGCTGTAATGCCCGATGCGCAGAAGCGGTTGATGGTGACGCCGCCGACGGTGTTGGGCAGGCCTGCAAGCAACACAGCGATACGGGCCATGTTCATGCCCTGCTCGCCTTCGGGGAAGGCACAACCCACGATTGCGTCGTTGATTGAAGCGGGGTCGAGCGTTGGCACTTGGGCCATTGCGCTGGCAATGGCATGCACCAGCAGGTCATCGGGGCGAGTGTCTTTGAATACGCCGC
>JAHJCM010000225.1 GCA_018812945.1 Gammaproteobacteria bacterium
ATGGCCATTAAAGTCAGCCCCCAATCGTTTGAATCCATGCGCAAAGTCATGAACGGCTTCTGGATTGTGGTTCCGGCCTACTTGCTGATCAGCCTTGTGATGCCCTTCCTGTTGGTGCTGGCCGCTTTGCTGCTGGTAGCCCACACGCTTGAGTTGCCAATTGCCTTCTTGCGACTGCGGGGCAAAAACCTGCCAACGATGGAAGTGGTGTCAAAAACCCTGTTGTACGGCTTTACCTGGTGGCTTCCGAAAAGCCTGGAAGCAAAATAAAACAAGTCACACTACTTTTGAAGCAGCGGCTTTTTTGTCAAAAAAGAGTCATATAACTGTCACAAGGTAGTCAAATCGAGCGCGTTTAATGGGTGCCATGACAAGAACATGGACATTAAAAATGCGCTCGAACCAGTTGAATTTCAAGCAGCAACTTGCCGAACAACTGTTTGCGAAAGCGACCACCGAACCACACGCTGAGCCAACTGGTCAGCAATACCATTCTGAAGTTGACCCTGCCGTCGACGATCAGGGGTCAAACAAATACCGCACCATCTGGATTTCAGACATTCACCTGGGTACGCCTGGTTGCCAGGCAGACGCCCTGCTCCACTTCCTGAAACACAATGAAAGCGACACGCTTTACCTGGTGGGCGACATTATTGACGGCTGGCAGCTGCGAAAAAGCTGGTTTTGGCCACAAAGCCACAACGATGTCATTCAAAAGGTTTTGCGCAAGGCGCGCAAGGGCACACAGGTGGTGTTTATTCCCGGCAACCACGACGAGGCTGCGCGCCAGTTTGCCGGCATGACCTTCGGCGACATCCCTATTATGGAAAACGCTGTTCACGTGACCGCAGACGGCAAACGCCTGTGGGTGGTGCACGGTGATGAGTTTGACCAAGTGGTGCGCTATGCCAAATGGCTGGCCTACCTGGGCGACACGCTGTACAACTTTGCGCTGACTTTGAACCGGGTGTTGAACAACATTCGAATCAAGCTGGGCTACCCGTATTGGTCGCTGTCGCAGTTTTTGAAACAGCAAGTTAAAAATGCCGTGAACTTCATTCTTGAGTTTGAACACGCGCTAATTCACGAGGCCAAGCACCGCGGCTACGACGGCGTGGTGTGTGGCCACATTCACAAAGCCGAAATTAAAGAAGTGGACGGCTTGCTTTACTGCAACGACGGCGATTGGGTGGAAAGCCTCACCGCGCTGGTTGAGCATCCCTGCGGGAAGCTGGACATTGTTCACTGGCCGCATCGCGACCTACCGGTTCGAAAACAAAAAGCGCTTGCGCACACGTTGGCGGAGTAAACCACGATGCGAATTCTGATTGCAACCGACGCCTGGGCACCGCAAGTCAACGGTGTGGTGCAAACGCTGAGCCAGGTGGTAGCACAACTGACCGCGCGAGGCCACGAGGTACGGGTAATTCATCCGGGCTTGTTTAAAACCATTCCCTGCCCAACCTACCCTGAAATTCGACTGGCATTGTGGCCTTTCACACGCCTGCGCAACGAGCTGGACCGATTCAAACCCCAGGCTGTGCACATTGTGACCGAAGGTCCAATTGGCTTGGCCATGCGGCTGCTAGCGCATGGTCGAAATTTGCCGTTTACAACGGCTTACCACACCCAGTTTCCCGAGTATGTCAAAGCGCGGTCGGGCATTCCGATTCGCTTTACTGCCGCGCTGCTGCGCTGGTTTCACAAGCCATCCCGTGCAGTGATGGTGCCGACCTTGTCGGTCATCAAAACATTGCAAGGCCGTGGCTTGAACAATTGCGTATTGTGGCAACGGGGTGTTGACTTGAAACGCTTCAATCCGGAGCAATCGGCGGCCAGCAAGCACATGAGTTACAGCCCCCGCGACCTGCCAACCAACGATGCCCAACAGGTTGAACTGCTGCACCGCTTGAATGCTTGTAGCATTGAGAAACCGGTGTTTCTGTACGCAGGCCGTGTGGCCGTGGAAAAGAATCTGGACGCCTTTTTAAGCCTTGAACTGCCTGGCGAAAAATGGATTGCTGGCGATGGCCCAGCCCGCAAGGCGCTCGAGAAACAATACCCAGAAGCCAAATGGTTCGGGATGCTGAACCACGCAGCGCTTTCCGAATTGTACAAACGTGCAGATGTTTTCGTGTTCCCAAGCATGACTGACACCTTTGGATTGGTGTTGCTCGAAGCCATGGCCAGTGGCTGTCCCGTCGCCGCGTTTCCTGTCAACGGCCCCCTGGATGTAGTTGGTACTTCCGGCGCAGGCGTGCTGGACTGGAACTTGAAAACCGCTGCCATGGCCGCATTGAAAATTGAACGAGACGTTCCTTTGAAACATGCCAGCACCTTTACTTGGGAAAACTGTGCTGAACAATTCCAAGGCTACCTGGCCCCGATCGGGTTGACGAGCACTGCGCCCAAGAAGCTGTCAGCCAACCCCAAGCCTTTGTCTAACCGCCCCTGAAGTCGATTGCCCTGTGAATTGCCTATAATAGGCCCTAAATGATAGGCACTAAGTGAAAACTCACAACTCATTCTCAGGAGCAATACAAATTGGGATTCCTAGCCGGTAAAAAAATTCTTATCACAGGCCTTTTGTCAAACCGTTCAATCGCTTACGGTATTGCCAAGGCCTGCCACGCGCAGGGCGCTGAACTGGCCTTCACTTACCAAACCGAGCGCTTTCTTGACCGGGTTACTGACATGGCAGCCGAGTTCAACTCCAAGCTGGTGTTTCCGCTGGATGTGGCCGAGGACGCCCAAATTGAGAACCTGTTCACTGAACTGGCCAAGCACTGGGATGGTTTGGACGGTTTGGTGCACGCCATTGGCTTTGCCCCGCGCGAGGCCATTGCAGGTGACTTTCTGGAAGGTATTTCGCGCGAAGCATTCCGCATTGCGCACGACATTTCAGCCTACAGTTTCCCGGCACTGGCCAAAGCGGCCTATCCCATGATGCAAGGCCGCGAAGGCGCTTTGCTCACACTCAGCTATCTGGGCTCTGTTCGCATGGTGCCCAACTACAACACCATGGGCTTGGCCAAGGCATCGTTGGAAGCATCGGTTCGCTACCTGGCTGAATCACTGGGTCCAAAAGGTATACGAGTCAACGGTATTTCAGCAGGTCCAATCAAAACCCTGGCTGCCGCGGGGATTAAAGGTTTCAGCAAAATTTTGCACGCCGTTGAGGAAGCTGCACCCCTGCGCCGAAACGTGACGATTGACGATGTAGGTAACACTGCCGCATTCATGCTTTCCGATTTGGCGCGTGGCATTACTGCTGAAATTACCTATGTGGATGCAGGCTACAGCACAGTGGTAGGCGGCATGGCAGAATAAGGAATCGATTCCTTAAACGTTTCACCACAAGGCGGTAATTCGGGTGAACCAACAGCAAACAAGTTCAACAACCCTCGCAGTGGCGGGGGTTTCTAAAACCCTCGGTGGCGTTAAGCTGTTCACCGACGTCAGTCTTCAATTGCAACAGGGGCAGTCTCTTGCCGTGATCGGTGAATCGGGGTCAGGTAAATCCACCCTGCTTCATTTAATGGCCGGGCTGGACAGACCCGACACTGGCGAGGTGTATTGGGCTGGCACTGCAATTCACACCTTGAATACCAATCAAATTGCAGCCAAGCGGCTTCGGCACGTGGGGCTGGTGTTTCAGGCTTATTACCTGATGCCGCACTTAACCGCACAACAAAACGTTGAACTGCCGTTTTTGCTGGCGGATGAACAACCAGACCATTCACGTTGCATACAGCTGCTGACGCAAGTGGGCATGGCGCACAAGGCGGGTAGCTACCCACGCGAAATGTCAGGTGGCGAACAACAACGTGTGGCGATTGCACGCGCCCTTGCATTAAATCCGCCATTGATTCTTGCAGATGAACCCACAGGTAACCTGGACGAAGACAATGCCGAGCGAGTGCTGCAAGTGTTGCTTGACGCATGTTCAGCGCAGGGTTGCGCCTTGGTCATGGTGACCCATTCTGTAAAAGCCGCCAGCCATTTGAATCATCGCCTGAATTTGGCCGACCACCATTTGGCCGGGCACTATACGGCTGAATTAAGCACGGCTGAAAATTTGGCTGCCCATGCAGCCACCAAGGCCTGAACCATGGCGTTGCCACCAAGCCTGGCTTTAAAGCTGCAACTGTTTGCTGGCGCCTTGCGTGATCAACCGGTGAAGTGGCTGATCGCTACCATTTCAATTGCAGTGGGTGTGGGGCTTGGGTTTGCCGTGCACCTTATTCACAAGCAGGCGCTGGATCAGTTCAACAACGGCGTGAGGCAATTCTCGGGACAAGCTGATTTGCAGTTGTTGCCGCACAGTTCTCTACTGCCTGAAACAATTCTTGAACAACTTGCCGCCTTGCCCGAGGTGGCAGTGGCATCACCAGTCATCGATATCCTCGTACCCATGCAGGGTTTTGACAAACCGGTGCGCTGGCTAGGGTTGGATGTGTTTACCGCTGCGGCGGTCACGCCCAACTTGATTGGGCAAAGCAGTGATGAAACAAACGACACCGCACAACAAGGCGAGATCCCTTTGCTGAGCTCCACTTATGTTTTTGTAAGCCCGGCTCTGAAAGAACAACTGCCCAGTGAACAAAACACACTGACCACACTTCACAACAACACAAGCCAGGAATGGCAGGCTGCGGGCACGGTACCCGCAGCCGGTAGCGGGCAGCTGCTTGCCGTAGCAGATATAGCAGCGGTGCAATGGCGCTTGGGCACCTTGGGGCAAATTTCCCGCATCGATTTAAAACTTCAAGAAGGCGTGACCCCGGCCAGTTTTCAACGGCAATATGGCGATGAGTTTTCAGAGTTGGGCCGCCTTGAAACGCCGAGTGAACAAGGCACACGAGGAGCCAGTGTCTCGCAGGCCTATCGCGCCAACCTGTCCATTCTGGCCATGGTTGCATTGCTGACGGGTGGCTTTTTAACCTTCTCTACGCAAATGCTGGCAGTGGCACAACGGTCACGGCAGTGGGCACTGCTGGCGGCCTTGGGTGCGCGGGCAGGCGCACTGCGCATGCAGGTGTTGTTTGAATCGATGTGTTGCGGTGTGGTGGGTGGAGTGCTGGGCGTGGCCTTGGGCTGGGGTTTGTCCCTGGCCGTGGTTCGTTATTTGGGTGTTGACTTGGGTGCAGGTTATTTTCAAACCACGCAAAGCTCAGTGGCTTTGCCCCCTTTGGATACCTTGCTTTTTGCCGGCTTTGGTGTAATGGCCACCTTGCTGGGTGGTTTGTCGCCTGCCTTGCAAACTGGTCAAATGGCTTTGCACCAACGCCTGCGTGCAGGCACCGAAGAGGCCGGCCTGCAGTTTGCGAACAACGCGCACTGGGTTGGCCTGCTGCTTTGCGGGGTAGCCGCTGCCTGCTTGTTTATTCCCCCTTACGGAAATATTCCGGTGGGCGGTTACCTGGCAGTGGCTTTTGGTTTGTTCGGCGGCATCGCAATGATTGGCTTGGTGGTGCGCGGCTTTATACGCCCGCCCGCGCAGCTGGCTCAAATGGCAGATCTCGCAAAATCGCGCTTGGCCAGTACTCCGAATTTACTGGCTGTGGGTTTGTCAGGCGTGGTCGCCAGTTTTGCGCTGGTTGTGGCCATGCATGTGATGATTTACAGCTTTCGCCATTCGCTGGACAACTGGCTTACCCAAGTATTACCCGCCCCCTTGTATGTGAAACTGAACAGCACAAGCATCCCTGTTTTTCCAGATTCATTTCAACAAAAACTGGCTGAACTGCCGGGCGTGGAACTGGTTGAATTTTGGGGACAACAATCGATTGTGCTCAACTCCAAAAGACCCGCCGTTGAACTGATTGCCCGGCCAATTTCAGTTCAGGCTGCTGCCCAGCGGCTACCCATGACCGGCAATACAATCGATGAGCCTAAAGCAGGCACATTGCCAGTGTGGGTCAGTGAACCCATGACCGATTTGTATGGCCTGCAAGCCGGTAGCACACTTGAACTGCAACTGGACCAAGGCGTGCTTGTACCCACCACGGTAATGGGCGTGTGGCGCGACTACACCCGCCAACACGGCGCAATTGTGCTGCCCAAAGCAGAACTGCTCAAGCAATTTAATGTGCAATTCAAAGACACACAAGGTGCTGTTTGGCCACGAGAGAATGTCACTGTAAAAGAGATGGTGGCACGCATTGAACAGGCTGCCAGCACCACAGCGGTTGCTCAAAAAATTGACTTTGCAGAGCCGGGTGAAATTCGACAATTAAGCCTGAATATTTTCGATCGAAGCTTTGCCGTCACCTACTTGCTGGAAATTGCGGCTGTGGTGATTGGCCTGTTTGGCGTGGGCACCACGTTTTCGGCCATGGCCCTGCAACGCAAGCGCGAATTCGCCTTGCTGGGCGCCATAGGGGCCAGCCCAAACTGGATCTTGAAACTGATTGCACGTGAAGCCCTGATTGCATCAGCCCTAGCCGCTTTGGTGGGTTTGATGATTGGTTTGGCATTTGCTGCCATTTTAATTTTTGTGGTGAACCCGCAATCTTTTCACTGGACCATGGAATGGTTCACACCCTGGTACGACCTGGGCGCCATGGTGTTTGTGTTGATTGCCATGAGCAGCGCCACCGTGACGCTGGCTCTGCGCAACAAACTGGGCACTCACTTGGTCGAGCAATTGAAAGAGGACTGGGCATGAAGCGGCGGGATTTGTTGAAAGCCGGCATGGGCATGCCACTATTCGCACATATGGGCTTTGCGTTGGCCGAACGCGGCTTGCAGCGGGTGTATGCCCAACCCAATGTAAACATACCGCCCACCCTGCCCCGTGACCATGGAGCACATCCTGCGTTCCGAACCGAGTGGTGGTACTTCACAGGCTGGTTTGAAAGCCCTGAATTGAGCGAACCTTTGGGCGTGCAAATTACATTTTTTCGGTCTGCGCCCAATGTGAATGTGCTGAACCCCAGCGCCTTTTCACCCAAACAATTGTTGTTCGCCCACGCTGCTGTGGCCATGCCTTCGGCAGGCAAGTTGAAGCACGATCAAATTATTCGCCGTGCGGGCAGCGGTGGGGCCTTGATTCAACGCACAAACCAACAGGTGTTAAGCATCCAAATGCCAGGCTGGCAATTACAAACTGCGCAAGGCGAGCAGTGGCAATGCAAAATCAACACCCCGCAATTGACTATCGACTTGCGCATGGAACAAACACAAACACCGTGGATGCAAGGCCAGGGTGGCTACTCGCAAAAAGGGCCCAAAGCGGAGCAATCGAGTTATTACATCACCCTGCCCCACATGCGCAGCAGCGGCACAGTTCGCGTGGAGAACAAAACATTGCCAGTGCAAGGCACCTTCTGGATGGACCACGAATGGTCAAGCACGGTGCTGGCCCCGAACGCCCAAGGCTGGGACTGGGTGGGTTTGCATGGCAGCCAAGGCGAAGCCTTGATGGCATTTCAAATTCGCGATCGCGATACCACCAAACCGCCTGTCTGGACCCATGCAGTCCTTCGACAGGCGGACGGCACAGTGCGCAATTTCAAACAGGTTCAATTCGAGGTGTTGAAACGCTGGAAGTCAAGCCGAACCGGCATTGAATACCCGGTGTCTCAAACCCTTAAGCTGGACGATCAGCGCTTTGAACTTAACCCCTTGTTCGAAGATCAGGAACTGGACGCGCGCGCCAGCACCGGCACGCTGTATTGGGAAGGCGCAGTGCATGTGAAAAGCACCAGTGCTTCACCTTGGGGGCGCGGCTATCTTGAAATGACAGGGTATGATCGCCCCATGCAACTTTGAGCCACTTACCACTCACCGCATGAGCAACACCAACAAACTTCAAACGCTGGGTTCAACCCTGGCCTCCTTGGTCAGCCCCCACAAAGCCTGGGCGTTTGCTGCCCTGGGTGCCCTTCTGCTGGGCTCGGCCATGTCACTGACCATGCCAGTCATGTTTCGCTGGTTGATCGACAGTGGTTTTCTCGCAGGTGAAAACCCCGAGGGTTTGAACAGTGCATTTGGATACCTGCTGGTGTTGGTGTTTGTGCTAGCCATGGCCAGTGCGGTGAGGTTTTATTTGGTCACCACGCTGGGCGAACGCATTTCTGCAGATTTACGCAACCGTGTGTACAGCCATTTGCTGGTGCAACGCCCCGAGTTTTTTGAAACCTTGAAGGTTGGTGAAGTTTTGTCTCGCTTGACCGCTGACACCACGCTGATTCAAACCCTGATTGGCAGCAGCCTGTCATTCTTTTTGCGCAACAGCCTGACCACACTGGGCGGCTTGGTGATGCTGCTGCTTACAAGCCCTCTGCTTTCTGGTGCTGTACTGTTGTTGGTGATCGTGGTGATGGTGCCGGTGGTGATATTGGCACGCAGGGTTCGCAAATTGTCGCGTGCCAGCCAAGACAAACTGGCCGACAGCAGCGCGATTGCACAAGAGGTTTTGAACCAGATTACCACCGTCCAGGCTTTTAACCAGGAACATGCCGAGGCTGCGAAATTCACCACCTCCAGTGAGCAAACTTACCAAACCGCGCGCAGGCGCACCGTGAACCGTTCCGCTTTGTTGTTCGTGGCGATCGGCCTTGCGTTCGCAGGCCTGGTGGTGGTGTTGTGGATGGGCGCAAAGGCAGTGGCCAGCGGCGAAATGAGCGCGGGTGAACTGGCCCAGTTTGTGATGTACGCGGCCTTTGTGGGTGCGGGTTTCGCTGCGTTATCTGAGGTACTCGGTGAATTTCAGCGTGCTGCAGGTGCGGCCGAGCGCCTGGTTGAGCTGCTCAATCTCGACACGACCATTCACAAACATGGCCTTCCCCCACCCGCGAAACAGGGCGGCTTTTTGATCGAATTCAGTCATGTTGATTTTGCCTATCCTTCAGCGCCAGAAAAATTCATTCTTCAAGATTTCAACCTGAGTATTCAGCGCGGCGAAACTCTTGCTGTTGTGGGCCCCTCGGGTGCAGGCAAATCCACCTTGTTCAGCCTGCTTCTGCGCTGGTACGACGTAAACCAGGGGCAGATTTTAATTGAAGGCAAGGCACTGGAAAGCCTGCACCTGGAGCAATGGCGAGCCAATTGCGCCTCTGTGGCTCAGGAAGCGGTTATTTTCTCAGGCAGCCTGCAAGACAACGTAAGGTACAGCAAACCCAACGCCACCGCCGAAGAAGTTGACAAGGCACTGGCCGACGCCGCGGCCACCAATTTTGTGCGCCGAATGCCCGAGGGTTTGAATACCAATGTGGGTGAAAAAGGGGTGCGCCTGAGTGGCGGGGAACGCCAACGGGTGTCTATTGCACGCGCCGTGCTGCGAGACGCTGGTCTGCTTTTGCTGGATGAAGCCACCGCAAGCCTGGATGCAGAAAGCGAGCAACTGGTACAACAAGCGATCGAGAAAAGCCGACACGGCCGAACCACCCTGATCATTGCCCACCGCTTGGCTACCGTCATGGCGGCCGACCGAATTGTGGTGATGAATGAGGGCAAAATTGTGGAGATGGGTACTCACCGGGATTTGATGGCGCGTCAAGGTTTGTATGCCAAACTGGCTTCGCTTCAGTTCATCAATGAGCATGCACAGAAAGTGATGGCTTGAATTTTCCGGGTTCGCAACGTTTGGGCTTTCCAACAAGGTAAACTTAACAGACTAACGACCCCCCGGAATTTGCAGCGAAATCAACATGCAACAGTACCTTGACTTGATGCAGCACGTGCTGGACCACGGCACCGATAAAATGGACCGCACCGGCACGGGCACTCGTTCCGTGTTTGGTTATCAAATGCGCTTCAATCTGCAAGATGGTTTCCCGATGGTGACCACCAAGAAGCTGCACACCCGCTCAATCATTCATGAGTTGCTGTGGTTCTTGATGGGCGACAGCAATATTCGATATCTGAAAGAGAACGGTGTGAGCATTTGGGACGAGTGGGCCGACGAAAATGGTAACCTGGGCCCAGTGTATGGCGTTCAATGGCGGAGCTGGCCCACGGCTGACGGCCGTCACATCGACCAAATTTCGCAGTTGATGCAGCAAATTAAAAGTAACCCCGATTCCCGCCGCCACATCGTGAGCGCCTGGAACGTGGCTGAAATCAACAACATGAAGCTGCCGCCTTGTCACGCACTGTTTCAGTTTTATGTAGCAGATGGCAAACTGAGCTGCCAGCTGTACCAGCGCAGTGCCGACATTTTCCTGGGTGTGCCTTTCAACATTGCCAGCTATGCCCTGCTCACCCACATGGTTGCGCAACAATGCGACCTTGAGGTTGGTGACTTTGTGTGGACAGGTGGCGATTGCCATTTGTACAGCAACCACATGGAACAGGTGGCCGAGCAACTAAGCCGCAAGCCGCACCCGCTGCCTACACTGCAAATCAAACGCAAACCTGAAAGTATTTTCGATTACAAGTTCGAAGATTTCGAAATTCTGAATTACACTTGCCACCCGCACATCAAAGCGCCAGTGGCGGTATAAGGCATGAAAGTATCCATTGTGGCCGCAGTGGCCAAAAACGGCATTATTGGCATCAACAACAGCCTGCCCTGGCACCTGCCAGAAGACCTTGCTTTCTTCAAGCAGACTACTTTGGGCTGCCCGGTGCTGATGGGCCGAAAAACCTATGAATCCATCAACCGCCCACTGCCTGGGCGCCTGAATGTGGTGTTGTCGGGCAATTCACACTGGACACCCGCACCTGCCAAAGACGGCACGCCCCGCAGCGTGATTGCGTACCCTGGAGCCCTACCCGAGGGCGGCGCCACTCAAATTGCAACAGCCACGAACTTGCCCAATGCACTGAATTGGCTTTCAAATTTTGAACAAGTATTTTTGATTGGTGGGAGTAATTTGTATCAGCAGGCCCTGGACCAAAATCTGGTTGATGAGCTGATACTCACCGAGATACATCAAAGCTTTGAAGGCGATGCCAGCTTTCCCCAATGGGATCGCCAGCTGTTCAGGGAAGTTGAACGGATTGCCAATACAGCCACCCTGGAACGCGCGTGGGGCTTTGATTTTGTAAAATACGCAAGAGTAGACAATTAATCCGCGAAGAATTGAACCCTGTAAGGGGTTAGAAGGAGTAAACAATGGCACGTACAGTGAACTGCATTAAATTGGGTAAAGAGGCGGAAGGCTTGGATTTTCCTCCTGCACCCGGTGAGTTGGGCAAGAAAATTTTTGAAAATGTTTCCAAACAAGCCTGGCAAGACTGGTTGAAACACCAAACCATGTTGGTGAACGAGAACCGCCTGAGCCTGGCCGACGCCCGCGCCCGCAAGTACCTGATGGAGCAAATGGAAAAGCACTTCTTCGGTGATGGTGCCGAACAAGCTGCCGGTTATGTGCCGCCCAGCAACTAAGCGGCAACCAGTCAAACACACGACTCACAGCACATCAAAAAGCCCCTGAACACAGGGGCTTTTTTTCTTGCGCCAGCCGTTGCATACTGAAACCGTCAACCGGAGTTTTCAGCATGACCAGCTTCCAAGACAGCGTGCTGTTTCGCTACTTTTTCTTTCACTGGCTGTTTCGCGATGCCAGCGTGAAGGAGTTGTATCAACGATCCGCGGCAATCGCTCACAACAAAGCCAACCGACACCACTTGCTGGCTTATTTACGCCGCTGGATCGCATTAACCCTGCTGATGTACTTCGCCGGGATCATGCTGGAGCAATTCAATACCATGGCCTGTGTGTTTTTCTACACGATCGCAGCCTTGTGCACCTGCACCATTGCAAAAATTACAGTAGCGTGGATTTTCCTGGGAAAACATCAGCTTTAAGCAAAACGGCTGCCTAACAAAAAGCCCGCTACACATTTGGTGAAGCGGGCCGCTTGCTTTTTCAGGTTCAAGCCGTTTGCCAATTAACCGTCAATTAATTATCTGAAGCTTCCTGAGCAACAACTTCGGGTCCCTGATGGCGAACGTCACGGCCTTTCACCATATAGACCACGTGTTCAGACATGTTCTTGGAGTGATCACCAATGCGCTCAATTGCTTTGGCGATGAACAAAATTTCGATGGAGCGGGAAATGGTGCGTGGGTCTTCCATCATGAAGGTGATCAGCTGGCGCAAAATCGCCTTGAATTCATCATCCACCTCGATATCGGCCTTGACCACTTCTGCCGCAGAAACCGCGTTAACGCGTGCATAAGAATCCAAAACCTTGCGCAGCATGGCGATGGCGTTGCTGGCAATGCGATGCAAATCGACTTTGGGTACAAAATGCTTGCCCGCATCCGCAATCATCATGCCCATGCGAGCTACTTTTTCAGCTTCGTCACCGATTCGCTCCAGGTCGCGAATCATTTTGATCGCCACAATTACCGAGCGCAGATCAACCGCAGCAGGCTGGCGACGGGCCAAGATGTGATTGCACAATTCGTCGATTTCAAGCTCGATGTCGTTGACTTCTTTCTCACGACGAATGACGTCCTTGAAAATTTGGGTATCGGCTGCGCCCAAACCTTCGATGGCTGACACGATCTGATTCTCCACCAGGCCGCCCATCTGTAGAACGCGAGTGCGCAGCGACTCCAGTTCGGCGTCGTACTGTTTGGAGGTGTGTTCAGTCATTTGTCTTCCTTACCCGGATAATTGTTGTAACAACGCAATGTGGCACAGGCAGATGACAGGAATTTGTCAAATCTGGACCAGCCTTCACTTTATTCTGCCATGTTCTGCACAATTATTCAGGCCTTCGTCCCGCCTGTATGGGGGATTAAAGGGTTTTTATTCCATCTGCTGTTGCGATTAACACCACATCGGCCTTGCGAATCGCGAAAAGACCGTTGGTAACAACGCCTGGCCAATGGTTAATCTCTTTTTCCATGGTAACCGGGTCGGTAATTTTCAGGCCTGCCACGTCCAGAATGATGTTGCCGTTGTCGGTTATAAAACCCTCCCGCAACTTCACTTGACCACCCAGCGCAGTCAGCTTGCGGGCGATTGCATTGCGCGCCATGGGCAACACTTCAACCGGCAAGGGAAAAGCACCGAGTACCTGAACAAGTTTTGACTGATCGGCAATACAAACAAACTTCTCTGAAATATCAGCCACAATTTTTTCGCGGGTATTGGCCCCACCACCACCTTTGATCAAACAATTGGCCGGGTCCACTTCATCGGCGCCATCCACATAGACTGACAAGCTTTCAACATCGTTCATGTCAACAATTGGCACGCCGATTTCACGCAACTTTTTCTCAGACCGTACCGAAGAAGACACTGCGCCTTTGAGTTGAATACCTGACTCAGCCAAAGCATCAATAAAACAATCCACCGTTGAACCTGTACCCACGCCAAGTACGGTGCCCGGCTGGACATATTCAAGCGCGGCCTTGGCCACCATTTTCTTTAGGGTTAAAGCATCCATGAGGGGTTTGATATTCCTGAGAGGTATTGATTGAGCCTAAATCTAGCCCGTATTTTAAAGGTAGAAGTGACTCGCAAATGAAAAAACCAACTGCAAGCAGTTGGTTTTTCCGGGCTTTACAGCAAAGTCGAAGTAATTACTTCTTTTTCTGGGCGGGCAAATCGGTACACACGCCTTTATAAACTTCAGCAGCCATGCCCACGCTTTCACACAGGGTGGGGTGGGGGTGAATGGTTTTACCAATGTCAACGGCGTCTGCGCCCATTTCAACAGCAAGGCACACCTCACCGATCAAGTCACCAGCATTCATACCCACAATGCCGCCGCCCACTACACGCTTGGTTTCTTCATCAAACAACAGTTTGGTGAAGCCATCGTGGGCGTTGTTGGCGATGGCGCGCCCAGAAGCCGCCCATGGGAATACTGCCTTGCCCACTTTAATGCCCTGGTCTTTGGCTTGGTCCTCAGTAAGACCAACCCAAGCCACCTCGGGATGCGTGTAGGCTACACTCGGAATTACCCGTGCATCGAAAAAGGCTTTTTCATCCGCAGCGGCCTCGGCAGCCACATGGGCTTCATGCACTGCCTTGTGCGCCAACATGGGTTGCCCCACCACATCACCAATTGCAAAAATATTGGGCACGTTGGTGCGCATTTGCTTGTCCACAGGAATAAAGCCACGGTCAGTGACTGCAACACCTGCTTTCTCGGCACCAATTTTTTTGCCGTTGGGCGTGCGGCCCACTGACACCAACACCATGTCGTAAAGCTGAGGCTCCTTGGGAGCCTGCTCGCCTTCGAAGGTCACGAGAATGCCCTTCTTCGTGGCTTCTAAACCCACGGTTTTGGTTTTCAACATAATGTTGTCGAACCGAGGTGCATTGCGCTTTTGCCAGACTTTCACCAGGTCGCGGTCCGCGCCCTGCATCAAGCCATCCAGCATTTCTACTACATCCAGTCGGGCACCCAAGGCGGAGTACACCGTGGCCATTTCCAGACCGATAATGCCACCGCCAATAATTAGCATGCGCTTGGGAACAAATGGCAATTCGAGCGCACCGGTTGAATCCACAATGCGAGGGTCTTCCGGAATGAACGGCAAATGCACCGGCTGTGAACCCGCTGCAATGATCGCCTTGCTGAACTGAATGACTTGCTTGCTGCCGTCGCCTGCAACGACTTCAAGATGATTCGCGCTGACAAAGCTGCCGACACCCTGCACTGTTTTTACTTTGCGGCCCTTGGCCATGCCAGCCAAACCACCAGTCAGCTTGCCAACCACACCCGCTTTGTGCGCGCGCAGTTTGTCGAGGTCGATTTTAGGCTTGGCAAAAGCGATGCCGTGTTCGCCCATGTGCTGCGCTTCTTCCAGTACCTGTGCTGTGTGCAGTAGCGCTTTGGAGGGAATGCAACCCACGTTCAAACACACACCACCCAAGGTGCTGTAGCGTTCAACCAAAATAGTGTTCATACCCAGGTCGGCGCTGCGGAAGGCGGCTGAATATCCACCAGGGCCGGCACCCAATACCAATACGTCGCAAGTGTGGTCCACTTGGCCACTGTAGCTGCCGGCTGGACCGGCAGTTACAGCAGGTGTCGATTGTGCTGGCGCAGCGGGCCTGGACTCAGCTGCAGGCGAGGATGCAGGCTTCGTCTCGGCAGCAGCAGGTGCTGAGGCTGCGGTAGCTCCACCACCACTGACTTCACAAATCTCGCTGCCCTTGGATACCTTGTCGCCAACTTTCACGAGCAGCTTGGTGATCACGCCTTCGTCAGAGGCTGGAATTTCCATGCTGGCCTTGTCAGACTCCACCGTGATCAAGGATTGCTCTTTGCTCACTTTGTCGCCAACTTTGACCAACATTTCAATGATTTCTACGGAATCGAAATCACCGATATCAGGAACGATCAGTTTCATGTGTTCATCCCCTTAAAGCAGCACTTTGCGCATGTCGGCCAACACGCCGGCAAGCTCAGTGGTGAATCGGGCCGCCATGGCACCGTCAATTACGCGGTGGTCATAACTCAGGCTGAGCGGCAACATCAGGCGAGGCTCAAATTCTTTGCCGTTCCAGACCGGCTTCATGGCCGATTTGGACAGGCCCAGAATGGCCACTTCAGGCGCGTTGATGATGGGTGTGAACATGGTTCCACCCACACCACCGAGCGAGGACACGGTGAATGTGGCACCTTGCATGTCAGCACCCTTCAACTTACCGTCGCGGGCCTGAGCTGACAATTCACTCAATTCATTGGCAATTTGCGCGAAGCCTTTCTGGTCAACGCCCTTGATTACCGGTACCACCAAACCATTTGGCGTGTCGGCAGCAAAACCGATATTCCAGTACTTCTTCACAATCAATTTGTCGCCTGCTTCGTTTAGCGAGGCGTTGAAGGCGGGGTATTTTTTCAGCACTGCCACACAAGCCTTCATCACGAAAGCCAACATGGTCAGCTTCACGCCTTGCTTGGCCAGCGCGGTGTTGGTGTCTTTGCGGAATTGTTCAAGATCAGTGATGTCGGCTTCGTCGAACTGCGTCACATGCGGAATCATGACCCAGTTGCGGTGCAAGTTCGGGCCGGACAATTTCTTGATGCGTGAAAGTTCCTGTTCTTCAACCTCACCAAATTTTGAGAAATCGACCTTTGGCCAAGGCAACAAATCGAGCCCAACACCACTGCCGCCTTTGGATGCTCCAGCCGAGGCAGAACCGACACCGGCAACGGCTGCTTTCACGAAGTTGCGAACGTCATCAGGCGTAATGCGGCCTTTGGGACCAGTTCCGGCAACGGTAGCCAAATTCACGCCCAATTCACGCGCGAATTTGCGCACTGACGGGCTTGCATGTGGTGCATTAACCGATGCAGCAGTTGGATTGTGTGGTTCAGCGGCAGCAGGCGCAGAGGCCGCTGCAGGTGATGTGGTGGGAGCAACCTTTGCCTCGACAGCAGGGGCTGCGGCAGCTGCTGGTGCAGATTCGGCTTTCGGAGCTTCCGCTTTGGGTGCAGGCTCAGACGCCGCAGGTGCTGCAGCAGCACCGCCTGCAGCGGGTTCCAGAATCAGCATCAAAGTGCCTTCTTTCACCTTGTCGCCAATTTTCACTTTCATTTCTTTCACCACACCAGCCTGAGGGCATGGAATTTCCATGCTGGCTTTGTCAGATTCCACTGTGATGATGGACTGCTCCGCCGCCACCGTGTCACCTGCTTTCACAAGCACTTCAATAATTTCCACCCCGTCAAAATCGCCGATGTCGGGTACTTTGATTTCGATTGTCATTTCGATCGTCCTTTTTATGCGTAGGCTGGGTTGGGCTTGTTGGGGTTGATGCCGTATTTCTTGATTGCTTCACCCACGGTGCTCAGTGGAATGTCGCCCTGATCGGCCAAAGCCTTCAGTGCAGCAACAGTTACAAAATGACGGTTTACCTCAAAATGCTCACGCAACTTGGAGCGGAAATCGGAACGACCAAAGCCATCGGTGCCCAGAACTTTGTACTCACGACCCTTGGGCATGAATGGGCGAATTTGGTCAGCAAACAGCTTCATGTAATCGGTTGAAGCCACAATCGGGCCTTCGGTTTTCGACAACATTTTTTCCACATAGCTTTGCTTGGACTTCTGCTCTGGGTGCAGCATGTTTTCACGTTCTACATCCAGGCCTTCGCGGCGCAGTTCGGTGAAACTTGTGACTGACCACACATCGGCTGCAACACCCCAGTCTTTTTCCAGCAACTCCGCTGCTTCCAGCGATTCACGAAGAATAGTGCCTGAGCCCAGCAGTTGAACACGCTTCTTGCCAGCCTTCTTCAGGGTGGATTCGCGGCACACATACATGCCTTTCAAGATGCCCTCTTCTGTGCCCTTCTTCAGGCCAGGTTGAGCGTAGTTTTCGTTCATCACGGTGAGGTAATAGAACACGTTTTCCTGGTCTTCCACCATGCGCTTCAAACCATGCTGAATGATCACAGCAAGCTCATGAGCAAAGGTGGGGTCGTAGCTGACGCAGTTGGGAATGGTCGACGACAGAATATGGCTGTGACCATCTTCGTGCTGCAAACCCTCTCCGTTCAGTGTCGTGCGGCCAGCAGTGCCGCCCAACAAGAAACCTCGCGCCTGCATGTCACCGGCAGCCCAGGCCAAATCGCCCACGCGCTGGAAGCCGAACATGGAGTAGTAAATGTAGAACGGAATCATCACGCGGTTGTTCGTGGAGTACGATGTGGCCGCAGCGATCCAGGAACTGAACGCACCTGCTTCGTTGATGCCCTCTTCCAGAATTTGGCCGGCTTTGTCTTCGCGGTAGTACATCACCTGGTCTTTGTCGACTGGCTCGTATAACTGACCCTGTGAAGAATAAATACCCAACTGGCGGAACATGCCTTCCATACCAAATGTACGGGCTTCATCAGGAACAATCGGCACAATCCGTTGGCCAATTTCCTTGTCGCGCACCAAAGCAGTCAACACCCGAACAAAGGCTTGGGTCGTGGAAATTTCACGGCCTTCCTTGGTGGGTTCAAGCACAGCCTCAAATGCATCCAGACCAGGTACTTTCAGTTTTTCATCGGCCTCGCGGCGACGCTTAGGCAGGTAACCACCCAAGGCTTGACGGCGTTCATGCAGGTATTTGATTTCCGGCGCGTCGTCGGCGGGCTTGTAAAAAGGCACCTCTTCAATGATGTCGTCTGACACTGGAATATTGAAACGATCGCGGAATTCCTTGATCGACTGAATGTCCAGTTTTTTCTGCTGGTGGGTGGTGTTCTTGCCCTGACCCACTTTGCCCATGCCGAAACCTTTAACTGTTTTCGCCAAAATCACGGTGGGCTGGCCCTCATGCTTCATGGCGGCATCGTAAGCGGCATGAACCTTGTGCGGGTCGTGGCCACCACGGTTCAAGCGCCAGATATCTTCGTCGGTCATTCGGGCGACCATTTCAAGCAACTTGGGGTGTTTGCCGAAGAAGCTTTTGCGCACATAGGCGCCGTCGTTGGCCTTGCAGTTCTGGTATTCGCCATCGACCATTTCCAGCATGACTTTGCGCATCAAGCCGTCTTTGTCGCGG
>JAHJCM010000226.1 GCA_018812945.1 Gammaproteobacteria bacterium
CCACGGCGGCGCTTACCTGCGTTACATGAAAAAAGCCTTGGTTGAAGTGGGTGATGGTGCACGTGCGGCATTCAGCAAAATTGGTGTGCTTATGGCCTCGGCCCGCCGCACCCAAAAACCGTTGCACCCAACCAACCTGCATGTGAACAAAGACCTGTTCCCCAACGACACAGTACAAAGCCGCCTGCCAGACCCCGACTGGTTGGAAAACTGGCTGGATGGTCAAATTCGTTTTGATGCCGATTGGGAAAAGAAGGTGGTTGACCGTATTTTGCACAACATGAGCTTGCTGTTTGAGCGCACTTTTGAATCGGTGCAAGACCTGAATCGCTACCGCAAGGAAGTGATGGCGCGTTTGGGCGCAACCGAACCGCCCGTTGGCAACGCTGCCTGATTTGATTGCACCATGACAACAACCGGAAAACCGGCTCGCTTTGAAAAAAAAGTGTGCCACCCCAGCGAGCTTGCTGAGCGTGCAAAACAACTCAAAGGCCCCGTGGTGTTTACCAACGGGGTTTTTGATTTGTTACACCGTGGACACGTCACCTACCTAGACCAAGCCGCGCAAGAAGGCCAGAGCCTGATTGTGGCTGTAAATTCCGATGAATCGGTCAAACGTTTGGGCAAAGGCCCAGACCGCCCCATCAACACCCAAGTTGACCGCATGCATGTGCTTGCCGCACTGGAATGCGTAGCCTTGGTTACTTACTTCGAAGAAGACACGCCTTTGAACGCCATTCTGGCGGCACGCCCGGATGTGCTGGTGAAAGGTGGAGATTGGCCCGTTGAAAAAATGGTGGGAGCCAAAGAAGTTCAAAGTTGGGGCGGCACAGCGCTGTCAATCGCTTTTGAACACGAGCGCAGCACCACCGCCACGCTCGAGAAAATACGCAAACTTTAAGGCTTGGTGGCTGGCGCAACGCCTGCCTGTGCAAACTGTTCTGGCAGGCTGGCCACGTGCAATGTGGTGGTGGGAAACGCAATTTCAGCGCCGTGCTGCTCAATAATCTCGGCAATTTTCAACAACACATCCTGCTTCACCTCGTGGTACTTCACCCAAATTGTTGTTTTCGTAAAGGTGTACACCATCAAGTTCACGCTTGAGTCTGCAAACTGGTTCAGATTCACAATCAGGGTTTGGTTGTCATCAATTTCGGCGTGCTCAATCAACATCCGCTTGACCGCGTCTGCAATACTGCGCACCTGTTGCAGGTCCACATACCGCACGCCAATTGTTTCCTGAATTCGACGGTGCGTCATGCGCGAGGGGTTCTCCAGCGAAATAGTGCTGAAAGTGGCGTTAGGTACATACAGCGGGCGCTTGTCAAAAGTGCGTATGCGCGTGAGTCGCCAGCCAATGTGTTCGACCGTCCCCTCAATATTTCTATCAGGCGACCGCACCCAATCGCCCACCACAAAAGGGCGGTCCATGTACACGGTAAGGCCACCGAAAAAATTCGCCAGCAAATCTTTCGCAGCAAAACCCACAGCAATGCCACCCACACCGCCGAACGCAAGCACACCAGAAATACTGAACCCGAGGTTTTGAAGAATAACCAAGGCAGAGGTGATGACAATAGAGGCGCGAAGCAACTTGCCGATGGCGCTGGCTGTGGTGGCGTCCAGCGGTTCTTTCACTCTATCCGGGCTTTGAAGTGCAAGCTCGAATCGTTTGGCCAAGCCAAACAAGAACCAGGTAATCAACACAATCACACACACCCTGCGAACAGGGTCGATCAACTCAAAAACTTCAGCGTTGCTTGCGGTGTGTGTAATTTTGGCGGCCCAGGAAATACCCAGCAACCAGATAAGAATTTTCAGGGGTTTGCGAGCACTTTCGAGGAACACATCGTCCCAGGGATTATTCGATATTTCAGCGAACCGACCCAAGCGATTGAAAACCAAACCCACGGTATAACTGACCAGGAGCGTGAGAAATACCACCATGAAAACCTGATATACCCAAGTGTTGTAAGTAAAAACACCACTGGGCACACCCAGGCTGACAAGCCAATCTTGCAGGCTGGAAAAATTCATGACTACTTTTGTTTGAATCGAAAGGAACAGTGTAGAGAACCTAGACAGCAAAAATGCCCCCGAGGGGGCATTTTCAGCATTTTGTAAACCGAGTGAAACAGCGAATTACTTCTTGTCAGCTTTCAGCTTGCCGCCAGCCTTCACATCGGCTTTCACGTCAGCTTTCGCTTTCACATCGGCAGCGGATTCAAGTTGACCCGTACGCTTGCCCACTTCGCCTTTGGCCTCAGAATGCAAAGCGCCAGCTTCACTGCGCATTTCATCGCCTTGAGACTTCGCGCCTTTCACGGCCGCGCTGGACTTACCTTTCAAATCGGCATTGGCATTGGCATTTGCGTTTGCATCTGCTTTGGCATCTGCTTTGGCCTTGGCCTTGGCGTCTGCATTCAAAGACACTCCCGGCAATTCGGCTTTCACGCCAACACCTGTGTTAACACCTAGGCCCACTGCCATAGCGGAGGCAGAAAACATCAGGGCACTGCTAAGAACGGCAAATTTCAATGTATTTTTATTCATGGTTAAAGTCCCCTATCGAATGTTGTTTGGGAATCCAAATAACGGTTATGCTCCCTGACCGGTTGACGGCTTTTTCCAGAACTCGCTTTTGGCCACAGCCGGGTCAGGCTCGGGCCAAGCCAGGCCCATGCGCTCTAACGTGCCTACCAAAATTTCGGCCACCAGCATGTTCCGGAATCCTTTGTGATCGGCGGGGATAATCCACCAGGGTGCCTGCTTGGTGCAGGTTTTTTCCAGCACCTGTTCATAGGCATTGGCATACATGCTGTAGTTTTCGCCACAGTGAAGATCTTTTTCGGTCAACTTCCAGCGCTTGTCGGGGGTTTCCCAACGTTCAATCATGCGCTGGTGTTGTTCTTCACGGGAAATATTCAGAAATATTTTCAAGACTGTGGTGCCAGTTTCAGCCAAGAGACGTTCAAAGTCGTTGGCTTGATGGATGCGTTCGTCAAGCCAGGTGGCCGATACATTGTCGTGAATAATCGGCATGATGATGCCATCGTAATGTGAACGGTTGAAAATGACCGACTGGCCTGCGCCGGGTACATGGGGATGAACCCGCCACAAAAAATCATGCGCTGCTTCTTGCTCGGAGGGCTCTTTGAACGACACCATGCGCAAAGCCATGGGGTGCACTGAGCGCATAATGGCACGAGCTGCGCCGTCTTTTCCTGCAGTGTCCATGCCCTGCAAAATGACAAGCAGTTTGTGTTCACCTTGTGCATACAGACAGGTCAGCAGGTGATTGAGTCGCTCCGACAATTGATCGACTCGCTCGTGCATGTCTTCTTTGGAAGGCATGTCGCCATAACGCGTTGGCCATTGTCGCAAGCGAACTGCCTTGCCGTTAACCATGCAGGCCTGGCCTAAAATTTCCCACTGGCTCTCGGGCACCAAGGCATCGGGTAACACTTTTTCAGAGCGCTTGGTTTCCTTGCGTTTAGTGACTTTGGTTTCAGGTTTATTGTCTGCTTTGGTCATGCTGATCCAGGTTGTGCTTGTTTTCCACGGACTTTTGAATCTCGAACCGCACTTGTTCAAATGATTGGGCACGAACCTGACCGAATCCTTTCACCTGATTAAACAGGTCAAGAAGGTGATCGGTCTGTTTGCTGTGCTGCAACATTGAAGGATTATTGTGCATCAGTTCCAACCAGGTTTCAAACCAACCTACCAGTAAAGTCTGGTTTTTACGCTCTAAACTTCCTCTAAATGGATCAAATATCGTGTTTCGCAAGTGACGCATGCCCGCCAAAACCCGAAGTAGCGGGTCAATCCAGGGGCCCAGTTTTATTTTCCGCGGCCGGTGGCCGTGCCCAGCCAACCAAGTGGGGGCAAAGTGAAAATACAACTTCGCACCCGGTTCAAATTGCGCCATGGTTTGCCGTTTCCACTCGGGATTGGTGTGCAAGCGGGCCACCTCAAACTCGTCTTTGAAGGCCAGTAATTTGAAGTAGGTGCTGCACAGGCGCGTCCACTGGTGCTTCAAACCAAGCTCCTCAAAGCCGGTGCGCAAGGGCAACACCCTGGCTTTGAAGCGCTCTGCCAGTTGACTGTTTTGATACCGCGTCAATTCAGCTTGATAACGCATCAGCTTCTCGTCATCGCTTTCAAACTGACTGGTGGGTACAAAGTTCTTTTCCAACATCTGCTCGAGCAAACCAGGCTTTGACACCGCCACACGGCCGGCATCAAAGGCAAGCAGGTTTTCATTCACCTTCACGCCATTCAATTCAATGGCTTGGCGCAGGGCAGCCAGGTGCAAGGGCAAACAACCGCGTTGCCAAGCAGCGCCCAGCAGCAGTGCATTGGCATACACGGTGTCGCCAAACAGCCTTTCGGCCAGCCACTGGGCCCGAATCGGCGTGTAATGTTGCTCGGGGTTATTCAAGGCTCGTGCAATATCGGTGTGCATTTGTTCAACGGGCGCGCACCAGTCGCGCTGGGCGATAAAATCGGCTGTGGGTGGCGTGTCAGTATTCACCACCACAAATGCGGTGCTGTTCAGTAGTTCCAGTGTTTTTTCATGCGCAGATACGATCAGGTCGCCTCCGATCATCAAATCAGCCTCGCCCACCGGAATTTTGGAAGATGCCAAAGCGTTGCCCGCCGGGGCAAACTGCACATGTGAAAACACGGCACCGCCCTTTTGTGCCAACCCGGCCATGTCCAGTGCCAAGGCCTCCATGCCCTGCAAATGCGCTGCCATGCCCAGCCATGCGCCAATGGTGACCACGCCTGTGCCACCTACGCCATTGATCAGCACGGCATGGCGTTGAGTCAATTCATCAGGATGAATGTGAAATTGAGGCTCAACAAGACTGGCGCGTGCTGTGGCCAGCGCGCTGTGGTGCGCTGAAGTATCGGGCTTTCGCAACTCACCACCTTCCACCGTCACCAGGCTTGGGCAAATGCCTTCAAGGCAACTGTAGTCTTTGTTGCAGGTAGATTGGTTGATAGTGCGTTTGACGCCCCAGGGCGTTGATACGGGCTCGATCGACAAACAATTGGAATGTTTGGAGCAGTCACCACAGCCCTCGCACACTCGCGGGTTAATCAACACGCGCTTTGCAGGGTTCGGGAACTGCAATTGGCCCGTGGCTGGATCAGTGCGCTTGCGCCTGCGACGTTTTTCCGAGGCACAGGTTTGCTCATACACAAGCACTGTGGTGCCTTTGATGTCGCGCAGCAATTTTTGAACTGTGTCCATGTCCCGACGGTGAAACACTTCAATTCCCTCGGCCTTTGGGTCGTCCGGCACATTGCGCAGGTGTGGCGCGGGGTTGTCACTGACAATTACAATTTTGGCAACGCCTTCGGCAGCCAGCTGGCGGGTTAGTTGTGGCACGGTGAGCGTGCCATCCAGATGTTGCCCGCCGGTCATGGCCACGGCATCGTTGTACAGCAACTTGTAGGTGATATTCACGCCTGCTGAAACGCTGGCCCGAATGGCCAGAATACCCGAGTGAAAATAGGTGCCATCGCCCAGGTTGGCAAACACGTGTTGGGTTTGTGTAAAAGGCGCCTGCCCTATCCAGGGCACACCCTCGCCGCCCATTTGCGTGTAGGTTTGGGTATTCCGGTCCATCCACACGGCCATGTAATGGCACCCAATGCCGGCCATGGCACGGCTGCCCTCAGGTACTTTCGTCGAGGTGTTGTGTGGGCACCCCGAGCAAAAATAGGGTTTGCGTTCCACGGGTAAATACGTTGAATGACCCACGTCATGGCTGTGCTCAATGGCGGCGATCCGCTGATCAATTCTGGTTTTGATATCGGCAGGCAACTGCACATGCCGCAGGCGTTTGGCAATCGCCTGAGCAATTAATGCAGGGTCTAGCTCGTAGTGACTGGGCAACAACCAATTGCCTTGTGGCAGAGACCACTCCCCACCTTCGCGACCGTCCTCCGCAAGCCTTTCGTCAAACTTGCCGTAAACCTTGGGGCGTACATCCTCGCGCCAAGCGTACAGTTCCTCTTTAATCTGGTATTCCACCCACTGGCGCTTTTCTTCAATCACGAGAATTTCTTGCAAACCCTTGGCAAATTCCCTTATGCCTACGGCATCCAGCGGCCACACCATACCTACTTTATAAACCCGCAAACCTATTTCTGCGCAACGTTGCGGGTTCAAACCCAAATCATTCAAGGCCTGCAAAGTGTCTTGAAATGCTTTACCCGTGGCCACAATGCCAAAACGCGCCGAGGGCGAATCAATCACGGTTTTGTTAATGCTATTGGCCCTGCAAAAAGCCAGCGCGGCATACAGCTTATGATCAATCAAACGCGCTTCCTGGGCCAGGGCTGTATCGGGCCAGCGAATATTCAAACCGCCCTCGGGCATATCAAAATCGGTGGGCAACACAAACTGGTGTCGGTTGGGGTCAATATCTACAGTGGCAGAACACTCCACCACATCGGCCACCGCCTTCATGCCAACCCACACACCAGCGTAGCGACTCATCGCGTACCCAAGTACACCGAAATCGAGAATTTCCTGCACGTTGCTTGGAAACAGCACCGGAATCATGGCCGCTTTCAGCACATGGTCAGACTGATGCGGCAAGGTTGAGCTTTTTGCGGCGTGATCATCACCAGCCACCAGCAATACGCCACCGTGTTTTGATGTGCCCGCTGCATTGGCATGCTTGAACACGTCCAGGCTTCGATCAACGCCCGGCCCTTTGCCATACCAAAGGCCAAACACACCGTCGACTGTTGCACCCTGAAACAGGTTAAGTTGCTGGCTGCCCCACACTGCAGTTGCAGCCAGGTCTTCATTCACGCCCGCCTGAAAGTGAACATTTGCAGGCTTCAGAAACTGTTTTGCCGCCCAAAAGGCTTGGTCCACGCCACCCAGCGGCGAGCCGCGATAACCCGACACAAATCCACCGGTGTTCAAACCATTCATGCGGTCCAGCTCAGACTGAAGCAACATGAGCCGAACCAGGGCTTGCGTGCCTGTCAGGTAAATTTTTCCTTGGGAGAGGTTGTATTTGTCACTGAGTGTGACTGCGCGGTACAGCGGGTACTGAGGGGCATTCATGACCACTTTCCTCCACGAAACGGATGTGTTTCTGCGAGTGCGAGGTGCCTTGTAACTGCCTTGTGAGCAACACGAGGCTCTGCTTGAGTGTTACACAGAGCCCGTGACCGTTCAAGCCCCTTGGTCAGGTTGAATGTCTTTCACATTGTCTACGTTGAACATTTCCTCAGGCCGAGGATAATTTTTCCTGGTTTTGCGGGCCGGTAATTTTTCGCCTGAAAACATTTCTACAGCAGTGCGCGCCACTTCTTTGGTATCCAGCGCTGCGTAGGCCGACACCACTGCGGCCCCAGCCAAAGGCACAATTCGGGATGCGGTGCGCTTGGCCACCCGCTCAAACACCACCTGCCCAATCTGCTTGGTGACCCTTACTGCAACATCCCGGCTGCCACTTCGGGTGAAGCGGTCGATCAAATCAAGCACCGATTTGCCGGTTTTCTCCTCATGCTCCAGTGGAATTGATCTTTCATATTCGCGCAGGGCTGTGCCCGCCACATGGCTGAAAAGGCAAGTCATCAGGTCTTGCTCGGTCAAAGGTTTTTTGTGGCCAAATGCCACCGCAATGTCGGCAACCATTTGCGCCTGAATCCGCCACACAATAACAAGGTCGGGAAGCACGGTGAGCATTCCCAAAGGACCCACGGGCAAAGCAAGGCTGCCCGACACTGCCGCAGCCTTCGCGCAGGCTTTTTGCGTAATCTCTTTCGAGCGCTCATACGGACGTTTGGCCTTGCCCGGCTCTTTGGAAACAGGCACCCCGCCTGTGACCAGACCGATTACTGCATGAAGGGGCCCCATAAGGGCTCTGGGTAAATGGGTCTTTTGCATGAATAATTCATCAAAGGCAAATTGTTTCTAATGGTACCAATCAACAAGTCACAGACTTGGTTTACTATCGTAACTCACAAGGAGTAATCAGTTTGGGGGTAATTCCCTAGGATTGCTGTGGTCCTTGGGGTCAAAATTGTGAATAGACGGTGCAATTCACAGTCTGATTGTGGTTTTGATCCATTTGGAGTACCCCTAATATGGGGGAATTCGACCTAGAGTTCGATGTTTTCACACAGGAGTGAATGTCATGAGCAAAGCAGCAAACAAGCAGTTGGTTTTGAAACGTAAAGAAGAAGGTGCTTCCTTGATCGAGTACGCAGTAATCGCGGCCTTGGTAGTGGCACTTGCCGTGGCTGGTTTTGCAACTTTGGGTGGTGGTTTGGATACTGCGTTCACCAACATCGTAAACACCCTGACCGGTGGCGGAACCTAAAAATCGTGCACTGAAGTGATCATGACTCCAGCCAATCAGGCTTACTCCACATTCGTCAACCGCGCTGGACAACAGCGCGGTGCGCAGCTTGTGGAGTTGGCCTTGATGTTGCCGGTTGTGCTCACTGTCATTTTTGCGATTGTGGGTTACAGCCTTCTGTTCATGGTGCAACACACGCTGAGCTCAGCCGTATCCCAAGCTGCGCGAAGCGTGGCTGTTGCGGGAAGCACAGCCGACCCGGAAGCTGCGGCCAGGCAATTGTTGTTAAATTCCCTGCCCAGCGCGATGTACCCTGCTGGCTTTAGTTTTTCAACCGACCAATTGGCCGGTGCAGCAGATTGTGGCAACGCCTTGGGCGCGGGCACCAACCCGGCCTTGAGTTGCCTGGAGTTTCGGGGGGTTTTTAACACTGCCGAGAATCCGTTTATGTCCAACATTCCTTTTTCAGACACTTTTTTTCCAGAACAACTCAGCGCCAGCGCTGTGGTTCTTTACCAGAACACCGACGCATTGTAATTTCTTCCGGGAGCCCTTCGCGACATGTCAGGAAAAACAAAAATACTCGCACTGCTGCTATTGGGAATCGGGTTGATTTTCATGGTCATGGCCTTTTTGTCCGGCCAAAACGTGAAGAAAGGTGGAGAAACCATCAAATCCGAACTTGAGCGATTTCCGGTGGTGGTGAGCACCGTTGAAATTCAGTTTGGCAAGCCTGTTACCCCCGAAATGCTGAAGGTTGAAAAATTTGCCATCGCACCCAGCGGCGCTTTCACGGACATCGGCGATGTAATCGGCAAAAAACCTTTGTTCAACATTGGCAAGGGCTTGCCAGTGACCAATCAATATTTTGAATCTGGCGCAGTGGCTGCTGAAGTGCGTGAAGGTTACCGCGCTTTTGCCTTGCGCCTGGATGAGAACAACGTGGCCACTGCCAAAATCAAGGCGGGTGATTATGTCGACGTGTTCTCGATTTTCAAATCCAACAGCCGCGATATTGAAGAAACAATTTCAAGACTGATCATGCCCAAGCTGCGTGTTCTGTCTGTGGGCTCTCAACTGGTGAATGCACCTGAGACAACAAATGCCGCCAATGAGAAAGACGTCAACAATCGCCCAGTTCGATTGAAAGCGATGATGGTTGAAGTACCCACTGCTGACATCAACACCTTGGCGATTGCTCAAACCCAAGGCGAATTGTTTGTGGTGTTGCGCAGCCCCGAAGAAGAAGAACTGCCTGACACGAGCAAGTATCCTCAACCGGACACGGTACTAAAGCCTGTTCCAGTCAAAGGCCCGGATGGCAAGGTATTGAAGGTACAGCCACCGATTGAACTCAGCCCGAGCGACAAAGCCTTTGCGGGCACATCGCTGAACAATGCCATGTTGCCCGGTAGCGGCAATACAAAAGACAACAAGAAACCCGCGCAAACTACGCAACGCCCGGCAGAACCGGCAACCGTTGAAGTCATTCGCGGTGGTGAAACAACCCGGGAAACAGCGCGATGAAGAACAACGACATCACATTGAAAAGCGTGGTCGCAGCAATTTCATTGGTAGCCTGCGCAGGGCTGATCAGCCCCCAAATTGCAGTGGGGCAAACCCCCGCGGCACCCAGCAGCGCAGCGCCTTTTGTACTCACCTTGAGTACCGGTTTTCAAAAAGTCGTCAGCTTGCCCGGCATTCCTGCACGGGTGTCGATTGGCGACCCCACGATTGCTTCCGTGACGGTGCTTAAACCCACCGACCGCGGTGGCAAAAATGCGGGTGTGCTGGTCACTGGTTTGAAAACAGGTTCCACGTCGCTGCTGATTTGGGACCGCGGTGCCAGCATGGCCCGGGTGATCACTGTGGCAGTCACCGGCAAGGCCGCTGAAACCATTTCTACCTTGAAAGACTTGAACCTTGAAACCGAAGGGCAGGTGTTGAAACTTTCAGGCTCAACACCGAATGTGAGCACCTATCAGCAAGCGCGCGAGAGTTTGATCAAGCCCGGTAGTGACGGCAAACCTGCAGAACTGATTGACCAAGCCACCATCCAAACATCAGGCACCGTGCAAGTGGATGTGAAAGTGGTTGAATTCACCCGCAGTGAATTGCAACGCTTGGGGATTAACCTGACAGGTCAGGTTAATGGTGGTGGATTCACATACTCAATTGCGGGGCCGGCAAGTGTGAGCGGTTCGGGCGGGGTATCAAATGCATTCTCTTTGGCTTTTAATGGTGCGGGATGTATCGGAAATGCGGCGATAGGTGCAGTAAACGGTACAGGCTTCGGACCAGCCACTTGCGACTTGATCTCTGGCCTCAATGTCCTTCAAGCCGACGGCTATGCCAAAGTTCTCGCCGAACCTTCATTGATTGCTCAATCTGGCCAGGATGCATCGTTTCTAGCAGGTGGAGAAATTCCGATTCCTGTGCCCTCCGGCAACGGGACCATTGGCATTGAATACAAAAAGTTTGGTGTGGGTTTGAGTTTCACTCCCACCATTTTGTCGAACAAAACAATTGCCTTGAAAGTGTCGCCCGAAGTCAGCGATCTCGACTTCTCGCGTGGCACCTCCATTCAAGGTGTGCTGGTTCCCGCCATTTTGACCCGCCGTGCAAGCACCACGGTTGAACTGGGCGAAAACCAAAGCTTTGTCATCGGCGGCTTGATCAGCCGAAACATTATTGCAAACGCCAACCGTGTGCCTTGGTTGTCTGAAATCCCGATTCTGGGTGCCTTCTTCAAAGGCAACACCTACAGCCGTGAAGACAACGAATTGCTGATTATTGTGACACCGCGATTTGTAAAACCCCGTGCAGCAGACGCACCCGCTTTGGCCCTTCCCGGTCAAAATGTGGGCATGCGCCCGCGCAGCGTGTGGG
>JAHJCM010000227.1 GCA_018812945.1 Gammaproteobacteria bacterium
AACACCAAGGCGGTGTAAAAGAAACAGAAAAACACAATCGCAGCAGCGTAAAGCAACATGTACAGAGGGTGTCCAGGAGAAAGAGTCTGTGACACCTCTTTCAAGAAACCAACCACTGCACCATCACCGGAACCAAACCAACTCGTCAAAGTTGCAGGCAGCAAAATAATGCTGGATGCAAAAATCGGAGGAATCACACCGGCCATGTTCAACTTCAGAGGCAAGTGCGAAGTTTGTCCCTGGTAAATTTTGTTTCCAACCTGTCGCTTTGCGTAATTCACAGTGATCTTGCGTTGACCGCGTTCAACGAACACAACCAAATAAGTCACAGCCACTGCGAGAACTACAATCATCAACGCAACAAGAGAGTTCATCGCACCAGTTCTCACCAGTTCAAACAACCCACCAATCGCTCCAGGCAAGCCAGCTGCAATGCCAGCAAAGATCAAAATCGAGATACCGTTACCCAAACCACGTTCTGTAATCTGCTCACCCAACCACATCAAAAACATGGTTCCAGTAACCAAAGAAACAGCCGTAGTAAATCGGAACGCCATACCCGGATCAATCACCAGACCAGCCTGGGACTCTAAGGCTATTGAAATACCAATCGCCTGAAAGGTGGCCAAAAAGAAAGTGCCGTAGCGTGTGTATTGGGTAATCTTGCGACGACCCGCCTCACCTTCCTTTTTTAAAGCCTCCAGCTGCGGAACCACCACACTGGCCAATTGCATAACAATCGACGCAGAAATGTAGGGCATGATGCCCAAGGCAAAGACGGTAAAACGGGACAAAGCCCCGCCCGAGAACATGTTGAACATGCCCAAGATACCGCCTTGCTGGCTATCAAACAGCTGCTTGAGCTGGGTAGGATCGATTCCAGGTACTGGAATGTGTGCGCCAATACGATACACAATCAGAGCCAACAACAAAAATACCAGACGCTTGCGCAAGTCGGTAAATTTGTTGGATGACGCCAATGTAGATGGATTAAAGGCCACGCGATACTCTCTTAAGCGTTAATGGTGCCGCCAGCTGCCGAGATGGCCTCTGCTGCGCCTTTCGTTGCCTTAATGCCGTTCAGTACCACAGCACGCTTGATTTCACCAGCCAGAATAACTTTCACTGACAAAGTTTGAGCAGGAACCAGACCAGCTTGCTTCAAAGTCAGAATATCTACGGTGTCTACGGCCAAAGTGTCCAGATCGGTCAAACGGATCTGAGCATTAAAGGCAGCGGTACGTGAAGAGAAACCACGCTTCGGCAAACGACGGTGCATTGGCATTTGACCGCCTTCAAAACCGACTTTGTGAAAACCGCCACTGCGTGACTTTTGACCTTTGTGACCACGGCCAGCTGTTTTACCCCAGCCAGAACCAATACCACGGCCCACGCGCTTGCGGTTAAACTTACTGCCTGGTGCAGGTGCAAGTGTATTCAGTTCCATTATGCAGCCTCAACTTTCAACAGGTAGGACACCTTGTTAATCATTCCACGCACTTCGGGTGTATCAACCAGCACTCGGCTATGGTTCATACGACGCAGTCCCAAACCGCGCACAGTCGCACGATGAGTTTCTTTGGTTCCGATAATGCTCTTAACCAACGTAACTTTTACAGATCCGCTCATGATTAAGCCTCAAATAACTTTTCAACTGACAGGCCACGCTTGGCGGCGATCTCAGCTGGGGTTTGCAACTTGCCCAAAGCGTCCAAAGTTGCGCGAACCAGGTTGTAAGGGTTCGAAGAACCATGGCTTTTGGCCACAATATTACGAACTCCAACAACTTCCAGAACGGCACGCATTGGACCACCCGCGATAATGCCGGTACCCTCTTGCGCCGGAGCCAGGAACACTTTGGATGCGCCATGCTGTCCGTACACAATGTGATGGATCGAACCATCGCGAAGCGACACTTTTTCCATTTGACGACGAGCCTGCTCCATGGCTTTTTGAACAGCCACAGGAACTTCACGGGACTTGCCCTTGCCCATACCCACGCTACCGTCACCATCACCAACTACGGTCAATGCTGCGAAGCCCAAGATACGGCCACCCTTAACAACCTTGGTCACGCGGTTAACCGCGATCATTTTTTCCTTAAGGCCGTCATCACGCGCTTCAGGCGCGGCATTTTTACCTTGCATTCTTGCCATGATCACTCCTTAGAATTTCAAGCCAGCTTCACGCGCAGCGTCAGC
>JAHJCM010000228.1 GCA_018812945.1 Gammaproteobacteria bacterium
GCCTGCCGCTGTATCACAACAACGCACTCACGGTGTCACTGGGGGTGGTGTTGGCTTGTGGCGCTTGTTTCGCACTGGATGAAAAATTCAGTGCCAGTCAATTCTGGAAGCGTATTTCACATTACAAGGCGACGGCGTTTTGCTATATCGGAGAATTGCTGCGATACCTGTTGAATCAAGCACCCCGCATGGACGATCAGAACCATGAAATCCGCTTGATTCTGGGCAATGGTCTGCGCCCTGAAATATGGGATGAATTTGAAAATCGGTTTGGTATTCATCAAATTTTCGAGTTTTATGGGGCTAGCGAATCTAACCTGGGATTCATGAATGCCTTTGGCCTGAAAGAGACCGTTGGCTTTTGCCCGATGCCCTTTGAGGTCATTGCCTGTGATGCCGATTCCGAACAGGTGGTGCGAAACTCACGTGGGTTTTGTGAAACCGTAAGCCGCGGTGAAGTGGGATTGTTGATCAGCGAAGTAACCGAGTTACGGCCCTTCGATGGCTATACTGACCCGAGAGCCAATGAGGGCAAGTTGCTGCGCAATGTATTCAAGCGCGGGGACTGTTGGTTCAACTCGGGCGATTTAGTGCGCAGGCAGGGGTGGCAACATATTCAGTTTGTAGACCGTTTGGGCGACACATTTCGCTGGAAGGGCGAGAATGTTGCAACCTCTGAAGTGGAGGGCGTGTTGGCCAAATTGCCATTTCTTGAACACGCGGTGGTTTATGGCGTGAAGCTGGACGGGTTCGACGGCCGTGCCGGCATGGCCGCTGTTGCTGTAAAACCCGGTGCCAAGCTGGACTTGAAAGCGCTGGCTGCACATGTAAGCAGCCAGCTACCTGCTTACGCAGTCCCGCAGTATGTGCGTGTGCTTCAAACTGTAGAAACCACTGGCACGTTCAAATACCAAAAAGTACAGCTGAAGAAAGAGGGCATTGATCAAAACCTGGTGAATGATCCTTTGTACAGTTTTAATGCGGCAACCCGGAGTTACACTGCTTTAGTTTGAGGCAGTTTGTAGCGATTGGCCTTGAACCAGCTTGACGATTAAATCGACTGTTTCGGTGTCATAGAGCATGCCGCTGTGCGACACCCGTTTGCCCGGAAGCAGATCTTGAATGTAGATGTTTTGCACACCAGGTTCTTTTACAAACTGGTTTTCAACTGGTACCACCACCTTGTCGTTTTTCGTAGCCAAAACACTGTATTGCACATTGGGCATGGCGATTGGGCCTGTTTTTAGTTCGCGCAACAAGGCTGAGCGGGGGTGCTGGTCTGCACAAGCCAGGCAATATTCGACGTTGTCGCGGTTGGGGGTTTTTGCAATGGAGGTTCCGTTGACACTGGGGGCCAAAGCCACAAAGCGGTCGACGTGGGCAGCGCCTTGCAACATTTTCAGGTAGTAAAAGCCTATGAGACCGCCCTGAGAGTGGCCCACCAGGGTCACCTTCTCACGCCCAGTGGTTGTTTTCACAAACTTCACAAATTCAGCAATACGCTTCGCTGATTCATCTACCGGTCCCACACCCTTGAACCAGTCGCTCGGTTCGGCTGCACCGTAGTCGATCGAGTATACGCACAGGTTTTGATTGGCGAGTGCCGGACCCAAGGCGCCAAATGAATACATGCTGGAAGAAAAGGTGCCGTGAATCAATACAACCGGGTTTTGGTTCTCTGCGGGGCGACATGCCCAGTTGTTCACCCCATCGGGCATGGTTTGGCCGCCGAAAACCTGGCTTAAAAATGAACTGGTCCAGTTTGCTTTCGCTTCATATTGCGCTGATGAATTGCTTGGGTTCGTGGTGCTACAGGCGACCAATGTCAGCAGGGAGAAAGCTGTTAGCAAGGAGCGACAAATGAACTGAAAAGACATTGTTCGGTGTTCCCGGAATGAACTTGAATGATGTTTATGACCAGAATTGCAGCAAAGGGTTCTGTAGCGCGCCGGCAAACAAATAGAGAGTACCTCCAATTTCTGCAAACACCAGCGCCACCATGAATACGGCCAAACCTGCGCGGGGCATGGCGTGTTTTCCCAGTTTGTGAGGCTGCCGCAACTGATTGTCGGGTCCATTCAGCGCCGCCTGTATCAAATAACCCGCTACAGCCAAGGCAAAAAACACAATCACGATTGCTGCCGCGAACAAGTTGTAGTTTGGTTTGAACATGCTGAAATGTGCCAAAACGGCCAAGGTGATACAGGCAAAACCGTAGAGCAGGCTGGCTCTGTGGGCGATGTCTATATATGGATGCGCTAAACCTTGTTCACTTCGCCACATCTGCAAAAACTTCCACAATCCGCTGAAAAGACCAACAAGCAAAAACACGCCTGCGGAGATAATTGCAAAGGCACTGGCAGAACTGATGGTCATTGTGGTTACCTCTTGCGGGTAGTCGAATAAGGTGGCCCCCTTTGTGGGAAAGACTCACCTGTGTTTTTGCACTTAAATAGAGGCATCAACACACGTGTACATTATGCACTGGGAGTATTGCCATGGACGATTTCGCAAACAAGAGCTTTGACGTGACCATGCTGGGCGAGTTGGAGGCCAAAAGAGAGTGGTTTGTTGGCGTTCTGGGCGCCAGTGTGTGCTATGGCCTGATTTTATGGTTGCTGTAGTGTCTTATTGACTTCTCTCTGCAACAATAAAAAACCCTCGAATTCTCGAGGGTTTTTTATTTACTCAAAGCTCAGCTCAAGCTGGGCCATGTCCTTTCAGACTGATGCCTTTGGCGTCGCCGCAGCGCGCTTGGCGCGTGGGGCAGCAGCTTTCTTGGCGGCAGGCTTCTTGGCAGCTTTTTTCGCGCCAGCTTCACCTTTTACGCCAATTTTTTCGAACAGCTGGGCAGCAATTTGCTCAGCTTGTTCAATGGCGGGCTTCAGTGTTTCGTTTTTTTGGCTTGTTCCAAAGCGCTTACACCCATGGTGATCGCGTTTTCGGTCAAAGACTCAGCTTGAGACAAAGCCAAGGCTGCATAAGAGAAGCCCTTGTCGATCACAACTGGCAGTTGCTGTTCGAACAGCTCAACACCCTTCTGTGTGTAAACCTGGCTCACGCCAACTACTTTTTCCAAGCCTTGCTTGATCTCTGTACGTGCATTAACAACCACAGGCTTGTCGGCCAAAGGCAGCTTTTCAGCAGCGGTGAATGCGTTGCCCAAACCTTGTGACAGCAGGCCGAATTGTGCTTGTACCAGGCTGTTCAGGGCCTTGGCAGCGGCTTGGTGCTGGTTCTTCAGTTCGGTGTTGGTTTTGGTCAGCAATTCAGCTGTTTTTTCGAAAGCGTACATCGTGAGATCTCCTTGGGGTAGCGGGTAGTCAAATTTCGTGACACTTCGCACTATAGGGAAATCGATTACGCAATGAAAGGGTTTGAACCTGAGGCTCTACACTAAAAAAGGGTGTAGAAGCCTCAAGGCACTGCGTTTTTAATCCATTCCCTTGGCCTGAACCATGGGCTCCGGCGCCGGTTTTCCTTTAAAGAACTTATTAAGAATAATTGCTACGACAGCCAGTACTGCGCCACCAATGTCGGTGTACATACCGCCCTCAATCATGCAGAGCGCGGCGATCAGCAAAATACCGCGTACTACCCAATTGGAATATGCTCCCCAGAACCAGCCCTGAATTGCGGCGGCCAGGAAAAACACACCAATACACGCTGTAACAAAGGCACGCAAAATGACGAACCACTCACCTTCCATCAGCAAGGCTGCGTTGTAAAAAAACATAAACGGCACAATGAATGCAGTCAGGCCGATCTTGAATGAGGTGAAAGAAGTTGCCATTGGGTTCGCGCCGGAAATACCCGCGGCGGCATACGAGGCCAGGGCGACTGGCGGCGTAATGGCCGAGATGACGGCGAAGTAGAACACAAAAAAGTGGGCCACCAAAGGTTGAATGCCCAGCTCGATCAGGCCAGGTGCAACCACCGATGCAGCCACTGCATAGGCGGCTGTGGTTGGCATGCCCATACCCAGCAGAATTGCAATGCACATCGCAAAGAACAAGGCAATCAACTGTGAATTTTCAGCGATGTCCAACAGAATGGAAGAGAACCGCGCGCCAACGCCAGTCAAGGCAATTACCCCCACGATGATGCCAGCACAGGCACACACCGTGATGATTTGAATGGACATAACCCCTGCCAAGTCGAAGGCCTTGAATACGCTTTTAGGCCCCATTTTGAATGGCGACAGCCAGCTAACTACGGCCGCCGCTGCGGTGGCCAGGGTGCCAGCACGAATCACCGAGTAACCCATGAAAAGGGCAACAATCAAAATGATGATTGGAATGAACAGGTAAACCTGCTTCACCATTTTCGAGAATTGCGGCAGTTCATCGGAGCGCATGCCGCGCATGCCCAGTTTGGCTGCCTCGAAGTCGACCATCAAGTAGGTAGACAGGAAATACAGCACGGCAGGAATGACTGCAGCGATTGCAATTTCCGAGTAGGGGATTCCTGTAATTTCCGCCATGATGAACGCGCCCGCTCCCATGATGGGTGGCATGATTTGTCCGCCTGTGGATGCAGCGGCTTCAATGGCGCCGGCGGTTTTTCCGTTGTAACCCACTTTTTTCATCAAGGGTATGGTCAGAGAACCAGTGGCAACCACATTGCCTGCGCTGGTGCCATTGATCATGCCCATCAGGCCAGAGGCAAATACAGCCACTTTTGCAGGGCCGCCGCGCGCGCGGCCTGCGGCCGCAAAAGCAAAGTTAACGAAGTAGTCGCCTACTTTAGAGGCCTGAAGAAAAGCGGCGAAAACGATGAACAAAATAATGTAGGTGGAGGACACCGCAGTGGTGGCACCCAGAACGCCCGCATCGGTGTAGATGTAGGAGAAAAAGCGGCTGAAATCAAAACCATCGTGCGTCAAAAAGCCGGGCAGGTAAGGGCCAACAAATGAATACACCACGAATATTACCGAGATGATGACCAAGGCGCTGCCGGCGACGCGGCGTGTAAGCTCGAGAATAAGTGCCAAACCTACCATGGCTGCCCACGCATTGCCGGGTGAGGCGAATGGGGTTCCGGCTCGCATGCGCAATGCCGTTCCATCGAGGTGAACCATGAGGTAGGCGGTACTGGCGATCACGGTCAGCACCAAAGTGCCATCAAGCCAATTGAACTTTGAGCCTTCCGGGCGCAAAAACCAGGTGGCAACAATCGCGCTCAAGGTAGCCACGGCCAACGGAATACCAAACTGGTTGACTTCCATTTCCGGGGTAATCATTTTGCCTGCGGCGATGATCTGCTGCATGTTGTACACCGTGTACAGGGCATAGATCGCCGGCAAAGCCAGCAGCACCGCAAGTACCTTGATTAACCCCGGATTGCCGCGTTGGGGTTGGTCTACATTTGCAGACGAGTAGGCAATAAACCCGATAATCAAGGCACCAGCCACGTGAAGAATGCGAAAAGCCCAGGTTTCTACTGGTGCCACATTCAACGAGAAGACGTGCCAAAAGGCGTAGCCTGCGGACAGAATGGAAACGAGTAGAGCCGCGTGCTGGGTGAAAGTGCGCTGATTATTCGCTGGGGGTTCGTCATCAACGCCTTGGGCGATGAGTCGATCCTCTGCGGCAGTGCCGGATGCGCTAGTGGGTGTGGACATGATGGAGCCGATTCAAGAATATTAAGACTGGTTGCGGAAGCGCGCCAGGTGTCGGATTCAACACCTGGCACTCACCGGATCAAATGGATTGATCGATGCTTACTTCAGTTTCAAGTGTGCCGGGATTTTGAAACCTTTTTCCTCGTAGTACTTTGCAGCACCGGGGTGGAAGGGGATGAAGGTATTTTTGTCCCAGTTTTGCGCCAAGGTAGTGCGCGCGCCTTTGTGAATGGTCAACATTTTTTCATTGTTGTCCAATACGGCCTTGGTGGCCTCGTACACAAAGCTTTCAGGCAAGTCGCAGTTGGCGATGGCATAGTTCCACATTGACACTGCGCGTGCGTCTTTCTTTAGGGTTTTATAAGTGCTGGCCTTGATCGGGAAAGCAGACACTGGGTATGCATCCATAATTTTTTTCTGCTCAGCTTCCGTAAACTCGAGAATGTTGATCTCGGTTTGTACCTCAAGCTGCGTCACAGCGGGAATAGGCACACCGGCGGCGAAAGCCACCACGTCGATTAGGCCGTCTTGTAATTGACCGCCCAAATCGCTCCAGCCACCGTTGCGACGTTCAAATTTGACGCCCAGTGTTTCCAGCATTTTTGGAAAGTAGGTATCTGAAGTAGAGCCGGCCGGGCCGAAACCAATTTTTGAACCGGGCGGAATGTCTTTGATCGATTTGATGCCACTGGAGGACAGCACGGTGACTGAGAACGGGGTTTCATACATTGGAAACATGGCGCAAACCTGTTCATTTTCAGACCGGGAGCCAGTGGGCTTTTGCCCTCCAGCGCCTCGCGAGCAGGGCTCATGGTGGTCATGCCGAAAGCCAGTTTGCCAGTGTGTACCAGTGCCAGATTCTGAGTGGGGCCGCCGGTGACTTCTGCACCACCAGTAATCCCGACCGTTTCTGCCACCAGGTTGGCCCAGCCTGCACCGTATGCATAATAAGTGCCGCCCTGTGAAGCTGTGCCTACCGTAAAGCTTTTGGGCCACTTGGATTTGTCGGCGTAAGCTGCACCCATGGCCATTGCGGCCAGGCTGATTGCAACGGCGGATTTTGCCAGAATTGCTTTCATTGGTATCCCCTATGATTTGATGAAACTGCGCCCATTGGGTATTGGGCTTTGTGGTTGTTATCGTTCTATAAATGAACGAATCGAATGTGCAAAAACACCGTGTTAATGTCGTTGTTGTAATAAAAATGAGCAATACGGGATGTCCGCAACAGGGTTTCTATCAGGTTATTGATTCATATATCGATATGACAATGAAAGGGGGTGAATTTAACCCCTTGGGCGTGTAAAATCACCGCTTTTGCGCCAAAGGGCTGCTGTGTCCATTGAATCAGAAGTTAAGCGTCGTCGAACGTTTGCAATTATTTCCCACCCCGATGCGGGCAAAACTACACTGACTGAAAAGTTATTGCTGTTTGCGGGTGCCATTCAAATTGCGGGTAGCGTGAAGGCGCGCAAGGCGAGTCGCCACGCCACGTCGGACTGGATGGAGATTGAAAAGCAACGTGGCATTTCGGTGGCCAGCTCGGTGATGCAGATGGAGTATCGCGATCAGGTAATCAACCTGCTCGACACACCAGGTCACCAGGATTTTTCCGAAGATACGTACAGAGTACTTACTGCGGTGGATGCAGCCTTAATGGTGATTGACGCCGCCAATGGTGTTGAACCGCAAACCTTGCGCTTGATTGAAGTGTGCCGTGCGCGTAACACGCCAATCATTACCTTCGTCAACAAGATGGACCGCGAGGTGCGCGATCCACTCGAATTGATGGACGAAATTGAAAGTACGCTGGGCATTCCCTGTGTGCCGTTTGCCTGGCCAGTGGGGCAGGGCAAGTTGTTCCACGGTATTTTCGATATTCGCAAGAATCACATGCGTGTGTTTACCCCGGGTGCCGATCGCCGTCGCGAGGATGACGAGGTGATTGACGGCGACAATCGTGAATTGCTGCGCAGCAGGTTCGGTGCCGAGTTCCAGCAAGCCGAGCAGGAAATTGATCTGGTTACCACAGCTGCGCCCAGCTTTAATGCCGCTGAGTTTCTGGCAGGCAAGCAAACTCCCATGTTTTTTGGTTCAGCGGTGAACAACTTTGGTGTTCAGGAAGTGCTGGATGCATTGGTGGATGTAGCGCCTCATCCAGGGCCGCGCAAGGCGATCGAGCGTGAGGTGGCACCCACTGAAAGCAAGTTCAGTGGCGTGGTGTTCAAGATTCAGGCAAACATGGACCCTTCCCACCGCGACCGCATTGCCTTTGTGCGGGTTTTGTCTGGCCGCTTCGAGCATGGTATGAAGTTCAAGGTGCTCCGCACCGGCAAAGATTTCCGCCCCACCAGTGTGGTGACTTTTCTTTCTCAGCGTCGAGATCGCGTCGATGAAGCCTACGCCGGTGACATTATTGGGTTAACCACCCACGGCGGTCTGCAGCTGGGTGACTCCCTCAGTGAAGGGGAAGGCCTGCAATTTACGGGGTTGCCGTTTTTTGCACCGGAGTTGTTTGCCTCCGTTGAATTGAAAGACCCCATGCGCAGCAAGCAACTGCAAAAAGGGTTGATGGAACTGGGCCAGGAAGGTGCAATACAGGTGTTCAAGCCCCTGCTTGGCTCGGAAATGTTGTTGGGTGCAATTGGGCAGCTTCAATTTGAAGTGGTGCAAGCGCGTTTGAAGGGTGAATACGGTGTCGAAGTGCGTTTGGCGCCGAGCCGCTACAGTTGTGCCCGTTGGGTCACCAGTAAAAATACCAACGACTTGCGCCGGTTTATGGATGCCAATGTGGGTCGCATGGTGACTGATGCTGCTGACACCCATGCTTTTTTGGCAACGTCCAGGTTCGATCTCGATGTAATGCAAAAGCGATGGGAAACCATCGAGTTTCACCCCATGCGTGAACACGCCGGGCTTTTGCTGGCCAATCACTGAGCCCCCACCCCCGTTTGAAAACGGGGGTACAATCGTGTCAATATAAAAAACATCGGTCATGCTATGAGTGAACTGGATTCCCTGCTGGAACAAGTGTCTGGCTATTTTGCGGTGCTTTCTGAGCCCACCCGGCTTAAGATAATTCATGCATTGTGCAATGGCGAGAAGTCTGTAAACGACATCGTGGAAGAGGTGGATTCCACCCAATCGAATATTTCACGTCACCTGAATTTGATGTACCGTGCGGGTGTTTTACAGCGCCGCAAAGAGGGTACTTTGGTGTTGTATCAAGTGAAAGAACCCACGGTGGTGGAGCTTTGCCGCACAGTGTGCGTGCACGTGGCGGCCAAGCTGGATTCTGTGCCAGTTGATTCAAGGCAGCTGCCTGATTTTTTCAAACAACCATAAAAAAACCGGCCTTTGCGGCCGGTTTTTATTTCCAGACAGTTTCTGGTTTACTTCAACGACTCGATCAGATCGATGTAGTTTTGCATGGCCTGGTCATTGCTCGTGCCCTCAAGGCCTTTCCATGCATCGTATTTTGCACGACCAACAATGTCGGTGAATCCTGGGCGTTTGCCGGTGTTATCGCCTTCCGTGGATTGTTTGAACAGGGCGTAAATTTTCAACAGGGTTTGGTTGTCCGGGCGGGCGGGTAGTGATTTTGATTCCGCCACAGCCTTTTCAAAACGGGCTTTCAAGTCGCTCATAAGTTCTCCTAAGTCTTGTTATGTATTTTCTTCAGTGATAAAAGATTGGGCCAGGCTTTCAAACAGTTCTTTGGCATTGCCTTGCAAATAGGGCGCCAGCAAACACATTACCTGATACACGCCATTGGCCAGTGCAGCACTCATCGTTGCCTCATCATTGAAGTGGCGTGGGTCGCGCACATATTCAAATGACAGCCAGTAGGTGGCAACTACCACCATGTTGGTGGCCAGTGCATTAATTTGCGCTTGCGAGGCCATCATGTCCCCAGATTCGACCAGGCCCTGGCACAGGCGGCGTGCAACATCCACTTTGTGTTTCAGGATGCGTTTGAAATGAATTTCCAGGGTACGGTTACGCGACAGCAAATCGTTCAAATCGCGGTACAAAAAGCGATAGCGCCAAATCAGTTCGAACGACACCTGAAGATACAGCCAGGCGTCTTCGATGTTGGCTTGGCGGTTGCCAGGCACGTCGAGCAGACCATCAATCTCTTTTTCGAAACTGGCAAAAATGCTGTTGACGATGTCATCTTTGTTGCGGAAGTGATAGTACAGGTTACCGGGGCTGATGTTCATTTCATCGGCGATCACGGTGGTCGTAATATTGGGCTCCCCGAATTCATTGAAAAGCCTTAACGACAAATCAAGAATTCGTTCTCTTGTTCTTCTTGGAGGCTTGCGTTCCATGTTCTGGTCGTCTCCTGTCTGGCCAAAGTCCTGATCAAGCTAAAGACTTCATGCAGCAAGTCTGTTATTGGTATTTTTAATACTATTAGTCTACGTTGTTTTATCGAATATTTGGGGCCTCACTGCCCTTGTTACCAGTGAGTAATGGCGTCATTAGGCAGCATTTCTTGTTTTTGCTATACGTATGTAACGATCAAGCTCGTTGAGCGAGTCTTCAAGTTGATCAAATTTGGATACCATGGATCCCGTACGTGCTGGTCTTTTGCTGGTTTTATTGGACAGTTGCATGGTGGGATCTTTCAGAACTTCCAGATTCAGTTCAAGACCATGTCGCGAAAACTTCTCGGCCAAATCGTAACGGCGTGCCCACAATTCTTCGCGCGTGCGCTGGTAGGCATGCTCACACAAACGTCGGCGGCTTGCGTAGCTGAAAGGGTTGGTGAAGAAAAATTCGCCGTCGCCATGTTGTGGTTCAAACAGCACAATGTCCGCATTTGGGTAAAGGTGCGCGTAGCGCTCCATGCCAATATCCATGCGTGAATGAATAATTGATCTAAACGTTTGCGAGAGCACCAGCGGCAATCCGCCTTCGTATAATCGCGATCCGGGCTGAAATGCTTTGCCCTTGGCCCTGCGCCGATGGTTTTTGGGGTTCAGCCTGTCGTCGTAGGGTACCAGTGGGTTCAGGCAAATCAACAGTTCCACGCCTTCTTTCAACGCCGTGGAGGCATGTAGGGTTTTTTTCAGCGCGCCGTCCACGTAATGCCGGTTGGCAATGCGCGTGGGAGGGAACAGGCCGGGCAGAGAGGCAGAGGCCTGCACCGCTTTGGAGATTGGCACATCATCAAACCCGGGCATACCGAAAGGAATGGAATCCCCTGAATCTAGGTCGGTGGCCACCAAAATAAGACGGTTGCGAAGGCTGCGAAAATCGTTGGTCCCACCGCCTTTGGCGATCAGGTCCGCCATCCATTCATGCAATTCATCGCCATTGAACAAGCCTGTGGGAATGGCTGCGCCTAAACGTTCAATGCAACTGACCCAGGTGGCATCATCGCGCAAAAAGTAATCGGATACAGCGGTGCCCAGTAAACCGGGCACCTTTCGAAGGCGCATCCAGTATTCTTTCCAGGCTGTGCGCAACAAAATGGAAGGGTCGAAAGCAAACTCTTCGGGTTCGCCTTCAATGAACAGCTTGTAAATTTGATGGGGTGTTAAATCGTGCGCCAAACCCGTGGCAACTATGCCCCCGGCGGAAACACCGACATAAACACTCATGTCGTTCAGGTCGAGTCCGTCAATTGCCTCAGAAAGTGCAACCAGTGCACCAATTTCATAAATGGCACCCAAGGGGCCACCACCAGCCAAGGCCAACCCGATTTTCGGGCCAGGGTTGTGTTTGTTCATGCGGGTTGTGAGCTCCAGCCCCAAAGAGTGTTCGACAAGACCAACGTTGGCCTTGTCGACAAAGGATTCAATTACTCAGCAGACTTTTTGGTGCGCGCGGTGGTGCGCTTGGCGGCGGGCGCCTTGGTGTCCACCTTCTTGCCGGTCAATTCAGCGATGGCGGCGGACAATTGATCGATTCTTTCTGACAGTTGTTGAACGTCCTTGTTGGTAGGAACCCCCAAGCGACCCAGCGCACGGGCAACGCGCTCTTCAAACACTTGCTCCAGCTTGTCCCAGTGTTGGGTGGCTTTGCTGGACACTGAGCCAGCCAGCTTGCTGACTTTGCCTGTCACTTCAACCACTTTTTGATCTGCAAATTTCACGGTTCGCTCCTGAATTTCATGGCCTTCCTTGACCAGGTTTTCCAAAACACGGTTGCTTTCTTCCTGCGCTTTGGTAATAGCGCCCACGCCAGCTGTCCACAATTGTTGCGCGCTGTCTACTGCACCTTTGATGGGCTTTTTCTTACCGGCCATGTTGTCTCTCCTTGTGATGGCGAAATGGCCCGTCGGGGCCGCTGCCTTTTTTGATTATTGTAGTAGTTTATCGATGCCACACTAGAGAAGGCACACTAAACCCTACCTCGTGTTTTCCCGTAAGCACGGTGCTGACAAAACATCGTTACAGCCCGCATGGAGTTTGAGAATTTCGGGCGGGCAGTTATAGTAAGCCTTCCAAAGACGTATCTTCCATAAAAAAACCCCGCGCGGAGAAGACATACATGAATTATTTTGTGACCGGAGCCACTGGCTTCATCGGTAAACGATTGGTGAAGCGCTTGATTGAGCAAAAGCGCAAAGGCACCATTTACTTCCTGATTCGTGAATCAAGCCTGGACAAAGTGCCCGAACTGCAAAAGTACTGGGGCGCGAAAAAAGGGCAGTGTGTTCCGGTGGTTGGCGACTTGACCAAACCCAAGTTGGGATTGAAAGCCACCGAGATTAAAGAGCTGAGCAAAAACATTGCCCATTTTTTTCACCTGGCCGCCATTTACGATTTGGCTGCCGATGCTGAAAGCCAGCAGGAAACCAACATCAAGGGCACTGAGAACGCAGTGGACCTGGCCAATGCAATTGGCGCGGGCTGCTTCCAGTTAACGTCTTCAATTGCTGCGGCTGGTTTGTACGAGGGCGTGTTCCGTGAGGACATGTTTGAAGAGGCTGAAAACCTGGATCACCCCTATTTCCGCACCAAACATGATTCCGAAGAAATTGTGCGCAAGAAAGTAAAAGGCGCTTGGCGGGTGTATCGCCCAGGTTTTGTGGTGGGCGATTCCAAAACCGGCGAGATGGACAAGATTGACGGGCCATATTACCTGTTCAAGTTGATCCAGAAAATGCGCAAATTGCTGCCCTCTTGGGTGCCCACTATTGGTATCGAAGGTGGTCGCATCAACATTGTGCCTGTGGATTTTGTGGTGAATGCCATGGACCATATCGCGCATCAGCCGGATCTGGATGGCAAAGCCTTCCATTTGGTTGACCCCAGCCCCAACCGAATTGGTGATGTGTTGAATATTTTTGCACGCGCCGCACATGCACCAAAAATGGAAATGCGCATTAACGCCGCCATGTTTGGTTTTGTACCTGGTGCCGTGAAAAAGGGTTTGATGAGCTTGACCCCTGTTCGCCGCATTCGCAATGCATTGTTGAAAGACCTGGCCCTGCCTGAGGAGGTTTTTGGTTACATCAACTGGCCAACCCGTTATGATTGCCGCCAAACACTGGCTGCACTGGACGGCAGCGGCATTGAATGCCCAAGACTAGAGGACTACGCATGGGCCATTTGGGATTACTGGGAGCGTCATCTGGATCCCGATCTGTTCATTGACCGCAGCTTGACTGGTCAGGTGAAAGACAAGGTGGTGTTGATCACCGGTGGTTCATCCGGCATTGGTTTGGCTGCCGCGCAGAAATTCGCAGCTGCCGGTGCGATTACCGTAATTTGCGGTCGCGATGAAGAAAAGCTGGCAGAGGCCAAGGCCTTGATCAATTCGGAAGGCAACACCCTGCACACCTACTCCGTCGACATCGCCGATATGCAGGATTGCGACCGATTTGTTGCGCAATTGCTGGCCGATTTCGGTCACGTCGATATTTTGATCAACAATGCAGGCCGTTCAATTCGCCGTGGTATTGAAAACAGCTTTGACCGCTTCCACGACCTGGAGCGCACCATGCAGTTGAACTATTTCGGTGCCCTGCGAGTAACTTATGGTTTGTTGCCAAAAATGATGGAGCGGCGCAAAGGCCATGTGGTGAATATTTCGTCGATTGGGGTGTTGACCAACGCGCCACGTTTCTCCGCCTATGTGGCCTCCAAAGGCGCATTGGATGCATGGACGCGTTGTGCAGCCTCCGAGTTTGCGGACTTGAACATTACGTTTACCACCATCAACATGCCGCTGGTGCGCACCCCCATGATTGCGCCGACCAAGCTGTACAACAACGTGCCCACGCTAAGCCCCGAGCAGGCAGCCGATTTGATTGCGCAAGCAGTGATTCACAAGCCAGTTCGCATTGCGACGCGCTTGGGTGTGTTGGGGCAGGTGATGCATGCACTGATCCCCAAGCCAGCCCAAATTTTGATGAATACGTCTTTCCGCATGTTCCCGGATTCGGAATCGGCGGCCAAAGGCAAGAAGGGCGGCGGTCCGTCTGCAGAACAGGTTGCGTTCTCAACCCTAATGCAAGGTATCCACTTCTAAGTATTCGGGTCAGGCCCGGTTTTCCGCCAACGGGTAGGCCTGTGCATCTTCTGCAAGCCAGTTGAGAATCAGGTCTTCCGTGGTGGAGTCATTCACCAAAGCCACGTGCCCGCAACCGGGCACAGCGGTGTTTTTTCCAAACTCCAGCTTGCTTGACGCAGGTGGGCATACAATGTTGTCCTGCGGACTCCAGAGGGACCAAATTTTGGTTTGAAATTCCCTGTCGGTTGGGTGCTCGCGAAGCGTTTTTAAGAAGAAACTTCCCCAGGCCATTTGTTTCACATTTTTGCCAATACCCAAGGTAGACAAAGCCGTACCGTAGTGTGGGCTGCCAATGGTGATCATGCCGGCAATTCGGTGATGCCCGTATTCCGTGGCATGGTAGCGCACTGCCACACCGCCCATGCTGTGCGCAATAATTTTCACCTGTGGCGCGCCTGTAGCCACAAGCAATTCGTCGATTGCTTCATGAATCGCATCGGAATAATTGCGGATTGAACCAATGGCCGGTTCAAGAGTAATTGCATGGGTGCTTACGTCTGCGCGATCAAGCAGGGCGCGTGTGCCCACCCAAACAGCGGAATTGCACAAATACCCGTGCACCAACAACACGGGCAGTGGCTTTTTCTTGCGCCATGTTTTGCCTGCCAGGCGGATGCCGTCCGGATTCGGTGCCCAGGGTTGAAGTAGTGTGATTAGTTTGAGTGAACTGAAGCTTTCAACGAGCACAGCCTTGATCCATCGAGGAATGCTGAGTCGATGGAAACCTTCACCCTCTGTACTATGAAAGAGTAGCCCTTTGTCCCGCACCTGCGGGATCTGGCGAACACTGTAGGAAAGTGCAAAGCCGGACACATTAAAGCCCACGTGCGCTGCGAAGAGAACACCCGCCACGAGGCCAATGGCTGCCACGGCCGAATTGTCAGCCCGGACGCCAAACCAGTGATGAAGTACCCAATACAGGCCAAACATGACTGAAATGTAGCCTAGCCAGTACAGTCGGTTCAGGTGACGAATCATGATTCTTAAGCCAGGGCAGTGGCAGCTTGGCCAGTCAATTCAGTCACCAGTTGTTGGCTTAGTTTGTTCGTCAGTCCATAAATGGAAAGCTGAGGGTTGGCGCCGATACTTGTCGGGAATAAAGAGCCATCGTGAATGGACAAATTCTCGATTTGCCAGTGGCGACCATCTGGCCTCGTGACCCCCAGCTTCTCTTCACCCGCCATGGCACAGCCACCCATTACGTGAGCGGAAACTACTTTCATACTCAGTGGTTTCATGTCGAGTTCATTGATCTGCTTCAAGGCTTCATCAATGTTGTTGGCCGGTTTGGCGTACTCGTGCACAGGCAGGGTGCTTAGCGCGCCGGCAGCGTGTTGCAGCTCTGCCATGGCCACCAAGGCTCTGCGTGCAGCATCCCAAATTGCCGGGGTTAGCTTGTAGTCCAGCACCGGGCTGCCGTCGCTGTTCAAGCGCACCTGTCCGCCCACACTGCCGGAATTGAAACCATCGCGCAGCAAAGCCAGTTGCATGTGCGTTTTCGAGAAGTTGCGCATCACGTCTGAATGCTTTTTCGCAAAACCAGGCAGGGTTGACGCAAAAATGACTGGGTGCAGGGGTGGTGCCTCCAGCTTGAAGCCTACTGGGCCATCAATCGGGTCCGTGTGCAAATAATGGTCGCTGTATATGGTTTGGGGAGCGCCTGCATCGGCGCGCACTTCCTGTTCCATTCTTGCGGCTGAAATGACAACGGGATGCAAAAAGGTGCGTTCGCCCAAACGGTCGTGCGGATCAGTCGAGTTCGAGCGCAACAACACCGCGGGGGTGTTGATTGATCCACCAGCCAGCACAAAATGTTTGGCGGTGACTTCCACCTCCTTGCCAGAAGGCAGCACGCCATCGGGATTCATAACCTGGCAGCGTAGGGCTCTAATGCGGCCCTGGGAAATTTTGAAGGAATGCGCGCGCAGGGATGCGACCAGTTCCGCACCATGATCAAGCGCAGTTGGAATGGTTGAAACCAGCATGGATTGCTTTGCATTGGTGGGGCAGCCCATGCCGCAGTAGCCCAAGTTCCAGCAGTCTTTCACGTTGCGGCGAATCGCACCCCAGGAAATACCCTTCGCTTCGGCGCCACGGCGCAAAATGTCGTTGTTCTCATTGGGTGGTACTTGCCAGTCAGCAATGTTCAAGCGCCTCTCTGCTTGTTCAAACCAAGGGGCCATGGCCTCTACAGTCATGTCTTTCAGGGCAAACTGGTTTTGCCAGAACGCCAGCGTTTCGGCCGGTGTCCTGAAGCTCGATGTCCAGTTTACGGTGGTGGAACCGCCCACAGTGCGGCCCTGCAAAATGTTGATGGCCTTGTCTGCTGTTTTGCGGCCGGCGCTTTCCTGGTACAGCGTGGGATAAGCCACGGATTCCAGCATTTTGAAATCTTTTGATGTCTTTAGCGGACCTTCCTCGATCAACAGCACCTTCAAGCCCGCCTTGGCGCATATTTCAGCGGTAATACCGCCACCCGCACCGGTGCCAATGATCACTACATCGGCACTCATCTGTTTGGGCATCTCGCGTTTGTGGGCCTCATAGGCTTTCCAGCCATTCGCGATGCCCGCTGCGAAGAGGTCGGGCACTAAACCGCCCGGCAGGGTACCCATGGGTTTAATTTCTTGTTCAGTCATTGGTGAGTTTTGAGGTCAGAGAACTTGGAAGGGCGGGCCTGGATAGCCCATGTCGACCCACTGGTCGGGTAGTCCATACCAGCCTGCCATCATCAGGTCGTGAAGAGCATGGTAGCCGGGTTGGAGTGCCGGAATGGGGTGGTCCCGGAACGACACCAGGAAGGCTTGCACCTGCGCTGGTGAGGCTTGCTCCCAACTGCTGCCCAAATCGGCAATCAGTCTTCTTCCCACCGGGTTTTCAAGAATGTTCAGCAGTTGGCCCAGTTCGGCTTGCGCACTGGGTGCCAAGGTTCTACTGGCACCCACGAACGCATTGACAGCTGATTCGATGGACTGCGTTCTACCCGTGGTGGGCAGTGCAGGATCCAGCAAACCTTCAGCAATGGCCTTCAGCATGGGTATGTGCTGTTGTTGCACAACAGACTGACCTGCGACCACTTCCACTTTGGCAAAGTGCTTGCCCAGCCAACTCAGGCCGCCGGCCAGTAGTAAACCGGCAGTACCGAATTTAAAAAATTGACGTCTGTTCATGAAGCTTCTGTTTATACCTTGCGGGTCAGCAGTTTGGTCATGAAGGCAAACATTTTGTTGTCATAGGGTGGCGACAACATTTCCATGACATGGAAACGGCTTTGTTTAAAA
>JAHJCM010000229.1 GCA_018812945.1 Gammaproteobacteria bacterium
ACTATTTTTTCAAACACACCTGCACCGGAGAAGAAACTTGAAAAAACTGCTGCTGATCAACGGTCCCAACCTGAACCTGTTGGGCACGCGCGAGCCCGGCATCTATGGACACATGACCCTGGCTGACATTGAAAAAGCCTTGAAGAACATTGCCTTCACCGATGGTTTCGAGTTGATGACCTTTCAAAGCAACCATGAGGGAGCGTTGATTGATCGCGTTCACAAGGCAAAAACCGAAGATGTCGCAGGTATTGTGATCAACCCGGCCGGTTATACCCACACCAGCGTCGCACTGCGCGACGCACTGGCCGGCGTGGCCATTCCTTTCATTGAAGTGCACCTGTCCAACATCTACAAACGCGAGAGCTTTCGACACAACAGCTATTTTTCAGACTTGGCTGAAGGTGTCATTTGCGGGCTGGGCTGGCAAGGGTATGTGTACGCCTTGCGGCAACTGGCCTCGAAATAAGGAAAGCGGGGGCATGGTGATTTTCGGTTCAATTTTGTAAAGATCAGTTAACAGCTGAACAAACAGCCCAAGACTGTGGTCTGATGGGCACTCAACAAGAAAAACGACACCATGAAGCACCACCTCAAACCCCTGCTGCCCCTTGCCTTGGCTCTGTCGCTGGGGGCCTGCGCCACTGTTGAGTCCAGAAAACCAGAAATTGACAGCCGGTTTGAAAATGCAACGTTCAAACCCTTGGTCAGCCCGGATGCAGTGCAGGCCCCAGCTGACTGGTGGACGGGTTTTGCAAGCGAACAACTCAACACACTGATGCAGCAGGCACAGGCCGACAACCTGAGCCTTGAGGCCACTGAGGCCCGGTTGCGTGCAGCGCAGGCCAGCCTGGACGCAGCGCAAGCCAGTTTTTTCCCTTCGCTCACATTGAATGCAGGCCGACAGGAAAACACCGTGAAAGGCACCAGTATTCAAGGGCAGGCGACCAACAATCGCGGGCTGTTTACCTCGGCCTCTTTTGTGGCCAGCTATGAAATTGATCTGTGGTCAAGGGTTCGCAATACAGCCAAGGCCTCTGAATTGCAGCTTCAAGCGACGCGCTATGAACTGGATGCCGCCCGCGTCAGCATCGCCGGCCAGTTGGCCTCCACTTGGGCTCAATGGGTGGCTGCCGATCAGACTGTGCGGCTGTTCGAAACAGAGCTGGAGAGTTTTCAGACCAATTTAAAATTGGTTGAATTGCGATTCCGTCAGGGCGGTGCGGTGGCCTCTGACGTGTTCCAACAAAGACAACTGGTTGAATCGGCCCAAGGTAACCTGGCTCAAGCCCTGTCCAATCGCGATGTCTTGCTCAACAGCCTGGCGCTGTTGGTAGGCCAACCCCCCAACAAAATCAGCCTGAATCGTGAGAGCCTACCCGCTCTCCCCCCTTTGCCTGCAACAGGTTTTCCTGCTGAATTATTGAATCGACGCCCCGATGTGCAACAGGCTTGGTCGCAGGTGCTGGCCACCGACCGCAGTGTGGCTGCCGCCATCGCCAACCGCTTTCCGCAACTCAGTTTACGCGCAAGCTTTAGTGATCAAACCCCGGACTCCGATTTGCTGTTTGACAACTGGGTGCGCAATTTGAGCGTCAATCTGGTCGCACCACTGTTCGACGGGGGCGCACGCTCCGCGGAAGTTGAACGCCAACGCGCATTGCTTGACCAAGCTGTGGCGCAATACCAGGACGCTGCAATTAATGCACTGGCCGATGTAGACAATGCACTGATTCAGGAAACCCGCCAACGCGAGGCCGTGGACAGTTTTCAGAGGCAACTCGAACTGGCTGAACTCAGTTTGAAGCGGCTGTTTGCGGGCTATCGCAACGGCACTGTCGACTACCTGGCCATTCTGGATGCACAACAAAGCACCAGCCAGTTAAGGCGCAACCTGGTGAACGCACAACAACAACTGGTCGGCTTTCGGATTGCCCTTTACAGGGCGCTGTCCGGCAGCATTCCCCAATCTACAGCAGCAGAGCAGTCATGAGCGATCAATCTTTTTTCAAGCGCAAGTGGGTACAAATTGGCCTGGCCGTTGGGGTCGTTGCCATAGGTGTTGTTGGGTCTGAATTGCTGGTGGCCACGGCACCCACTGCCAGCCGCAAACCGCCGGAAAAAGTTGCACGGTTGGTAACCACCGAAGCCGTGAAAGCCGGAGACTACACAGTCAGCTTGCTGGGCTATGGCGTGGTTGAACCCGAACAACAAATTACTTTGCAGGCGCGGGTGAGCGGCACTGTTCAAAGCATTGGTCCGAAGTTTGTACCGGGTGCATCCTTCAAAAAGGGCGATGTGTTGGTACAGCTGGACAACACCGACTACCGAATTGAATTACAAACGGCGCAAGCCGCACTTGCACAAGCACAATCCACGCTCACCTCCGAGCTGGGTAACCAGGTTGTGGCGCAATCCGACTTCGAATTATTGGGTTTGAATGTGGATGAACGTGAACGTGCGCTGATTTTGCGCAAACCACAACTGGAAGCTGCCAAGGCCACTGTGCAGTCTGCGCAAGCCGGTGTTGAGCGCGCCAAGGTGAACCTGGAGCGTACCATTTTGCGGGCACCTTTCGACGGTGTGGTGGTGAGTCGTGAAGCAAGTGTGGGCGCGCAAGTCAGCGCCTCCACCGCACTTGGCGTGTTGGCCAGCAGCGAGGCCTACTGGATTAGCGTGGCCGTGCCGCAAGCCGATTTGAAATGGATCAAGTTCCCTGAAGGCAAACAGGCGGGCTCAACCGTGTGCGTCAGCGATGCAAGCAGCCGAGAGGACGGTTGCCACAAGGGCACAGTACTGAACCTGCAAACCAGTGTTCAAGACAATGGGCGACAAGCGCAAGTGCTGGTCGAAGTGCCGCGCACTCAAAACAAGAGCAACAACAAAAACCTGCAGCCACTGTTGCTGGCCCAGTATGTGAAAGTTCGCTTTGATGGTATTGAACTGAAAAATGTGTTCAAACTTGCGCCCTCCGCCGTGCACGACAACACAGTGTGGGTCAACGATGGCGGCGAACTTGATATTCGCCCCGTCAATATCGCCTTCCGTTCCGCCGAGTATGTGTTGATTGATCGTGGCTTGAACAATGGCGAGAACATTGTGACTTCCAACCTGGGGTCACCGGTGAACCGCATGGCCATTCGGACGAACGAGACACCTGCGGCGGTCAAACCATGAATGCTGCAAGCCGACGCCGGGTAGACCGCTCAGGCCCACTGGCCTGGATGACCAAAAATACCGTGGCCGCCAACATCCTGATGTGGGTGTGTCTGATTGGTGGCGTGTTCGGATTCATGAACATGACCAAAGAAGTGTTCCCGGAATTCGAGCTGGATTTGGTCACGGTGTCTGTGGCCTACCCGGGCGCAAGCCCCCAAGATGTCGAACAAGGCATAGTGTTGGCCATTGAGGAAGCGATTTCTGCCATTGAGGGAATTGTGGAAGTCAATTCCACCGCCAACGAGGGCGTGGCCAGCGTGGTCATTGAAATTGATGAATCGGAAGACGCGCAGGCTGTTTACGACAGAATAAAACAGGAGGTCGATCGAATCACCACATTCCCCGGTGATGCCGAAGTACCGAATGTGTCGCTGACTGCGCGCAAACGTGGGGTGGTTACACTGGTGGTGCACGGCGACACCGATGAATTGTCGCTACGCAATCTGGCTGAAGAAGTACGCGACGGCTTGCTGCAAAACCCTGGTATCACACAAGTTGATTTGACTGAAACACGCGAACAGGAAATTCACGTTGAGGTACCAGAATCGCGACTGAACGCCTATGGGCTCACGCTGCAAGGTATTGCTGAGAATATTCGGGCCAATGTTATTGAGGTATCCGGCGGAAGTATTTCAACTCAAAGCGGTGAAATATTGCTGCGCGTTTCCGAGCGACGTGATTTCGCCAATGAATTTGCGGCGCTGCCGATTGTCTCGCCCGTCAGCGGCACTCCCTTGAAGCTGGGTGACATTGCCACCGTGCGCGATGGCTTTCAGGACATCGACAAATACGCCACATTCAACGGCAAGCCATCGATAGAAATTTCGGTATCGCGCATTGGAGATCAAACTCCGATTGGAATTTCCGAGGCCACGCAGGCCGCGCTGGAGCGCATTCGCCCCTTGATGCCTGAAGGCATCGAAATTTCGGTGGTCAGTGATCGTTCTGACACCTACAAACAGCGACAGGAATTGCTGGCCAAGAACGCGGTGATGGGCTTGATACTCGTGATGGTTCTGCTGACCATTTTCCTGGACTGGAAGCTGGCCTTCTGGATCAGCTTGGGCATTCCAATTGCCTTTTTGGGCGCCATGTTGTTCCTGCCGCTGTTCGGGGTCACTTTCAACATGATTTCCATGTTCGCTTTCATCATTGCACTGGGTATCGTGGTGGACGATGCAATTGTTGCCGGCGAGAACATTTACGAATACCGACAACAGGGCATGAGCATGCTGGATGCATCCATTCAGGGCGCACGCGATGTAGCCGTGCCGGTGACTTTCAGCATTCTCACCAACATCGCAGCGTTCGCACCGTTGCTGTTTGTCCCGGGCTTCCTGGGGAAAATATGGGGTGTCATTCCACTGGTGGTGTGTACGGTGTTTGTGGTGTCGCTGATGGAGGCAATTTTCATCTTGCCAGCCCACTTGGCGCACAGCAAAGAAAGCAAGGGCAAATTTCACAACTGGCAACAAAAGTTCTCCAAGGGATTCAGCCAGTTTATTGAACGCCGCTACACCCCGATCGTCCAAAAATGTGTGGAATACCGATACCTGTCCATGGGTGTTGGCATTGCACTGATGGTGCTGGTGATTAGCTGGCCGGTCAGTGGTCGAATGGGCTTCGAACTATTTCCACAAGTGGAAGCGGATCAGTCTGAAGTGCGGGCGCTATTGCCGCTGGGTAGCACCAATGAACAAGTGAACCTGGTGCGCGATCGAATTGTCGCCAGCGCTTTGAAAACCGTGGAAGCCACAGGTGGCGAGCAACAGAGCACCGGCATCTATGCGAGTGTAAATGAAAACAACATCACCGTTCGAACCTACCTTACGCCGCCGGGCGTACGCCCAGTGCCCACCGCAGAGTTCACCGACCAGTGGCGTCTCGACGTGGGCAATATTCCCGGTGTCGAAACCATTCGATTCGCAGCGGATTCGGGCGGCCCCGGCAGTGGACCTGCTTTCACGGTGCAGCTTAGCCACCGCAATGTAGACACCCTGCGGCAAGCCAGTGAAGCACTGGCGCGTGAACTGGCCAACTACCCCATGGTGTCCGAAATTGATGATGGCTTTCAGAACGGCAAGGAACAGTTCAGCTTTACTTTGAAAGAGGAAGCGCGCCGTTTGGGACTGAGTTCAAACGACATTGGTCGACAGGTTCGCGCTGCTTTTTTTGGCTCAGAAGCCCTGCGCCAGCAACGTGGCCGCAACGAAGTCAAAGTGTTGGTGATGCGCCCCGAGACAGAACGCTCAGCGCAAACCGATGTTCGCGACCTGTTGATTCGTACACCGCAAGGCACCTTGGTGCCGCTGCACTCACTGGTTGAATTTGACGATACCCGAGCCGTGGCCAACATCACTCGCCGGGATGGACGACGAACCATCTCAGTCACAGCCAACGTGAACCCGCGCAACCAGGCACAACAGGTGCAAAATGCCACAGTGCAAGACCTCATGCCGAAATTGATGGCCGACTACCCGGGCTTGAGCTACAGCTTTGCGGGTCGCCAGCAAGATTTTGCGGAAGCCCTGGGTGGGCTGGGCAAAGGTTTTCTGGTGGCCTTGTTGATCATTTATGTGCTTTTGGCAATCCCGTTCAAAAGCTACCTGCAACCATTCGTCGTCATGTTGGCGATTCCATTCGGAATTTTCGGAGCGATTGTGGGCCATTTGCTGATGGGCTACAGCATCAGCATCGTGTCCATGATGGGTATTCTCGCGCTGGCCGGCGTGGTGGTGAACGATTCACTGGTGATGGTAGACCACGCCAACGAAAAAGTGCGTGAGGGCATGACGCCATACGAGGCCATTTGTACTTCCGGCGTGCGACGTTTCCGCCCCATTATGCTAACAACAGTATCCACCTTTGGTGGCTTGGCCCCCATGATTTTTGAAACCTCCCGCCAGGCAAAATTCATGATACCGATGGCCATTTCACTGGGCTACGGCATTTTGTTCGCCACAGCCATTACACTGTTGCTGGTGCCTTGCCTATATCTGATGATCGACGATATTCGGCGCTTGATGGGCACAAGCCCTGGCCTTGAGCCTGATGAAATTGATTTGACGAAACTGGAAGAAACCCGCACCACATGAGTTCAGGTTCAGACACCACCGAATTTTTAACCACCAAGGAAGTGGCTGAACTGCTGCGCATCAAAGAGCGCAAGCTCTACGACCTGGTCAGTGCACAAGAAATTCCCTGCGTGAAGGCCACCGGCAAACTGCTGTTTCCCAAAACTGAGCTTCTGCACTGGATACGCACGGGCGAATTGATGTCGACCAACAAAAACCATGCACGATTGAATGTGCTGGCCGGCAGCCATGACCCGCTTCTGGAATGGGCTATTCGTGAATCGGGCTGTGGATTGGCCATGCAGTTTGATGGCAGCTTGAGCGGGCTTGATGTGTTTGAAAACAAGGGTGCGGTGGCCACTGGCTTGCACATACTTGGTGTCAATACCACCTCCAACACAGTCGCCTGGAATACACATGCCGTGCAGGCCCGATTCGCAACGAGCAATGTGGTATTGGTGCATTGGGCCAAGCGTCAACAGGGCTTGATTGTGCCGCAAGGCAACCCGAAGAAAATTAGTGGCGTGGCTGACTTGCCTGCGTTGAAAATTGCCACGCGCCAGGCTGGTGCAGGCGGCATGATTTTGTTTGAGCACCTGCTACACACGCACGGCCTTGATTTGGCCGCGTTGAATATCTCGGAAACCTGCCGAACCGAAAACGACACCATTGCTGCGGTGGCCAGCGGAAAAGCCGATGCAGCGCCAGGTTTGCAAGCCTTGGCCACGCAATTTGGCCTTGGCTTTGTGCCCACACTACAGGAAAATTTTGATTTGATGGTGTGCCGCAAAGCGTGGTTTGAACCACCTTTTCAAACACTCATTCAGTTCACCAAAAGCGGTGCATTCAAACAAAAAGCACAACAATTTGAAGGCTACAACACCACGGCACTGGGCACCGTGGTGTGGAACTCTTGAGGTTTACTGAGGTGCGTTATTTGCCAGCATTCGGAAAAAACAAAGACTGCCCGTTTTGCTGAAACCCGGCAATCGTGGCCTGCCCCTTTGCAGACACCAGCCAGTTCACGAATGCATTGCCCAACTCACTTTTCACATTGGGGCACTTGGCTGGGTTCACTGCGATCACCCCGTATTGATTGAACAAACTAGGGTCACCTTCCACCGCAATTTTGAAGTTTCCTTTGTTGCCAAATGCAATCCAACTTGCACGATCGGCCAACACATACGCCCCCATGCCCACACCCGTGTTCAATGTGGCCCCCATGCCTGAGCCAGTCTCGCGGTACCACTTGCCACTGGCTGCTTTCACATCCACATTGGCCGCCTTCCACAATTCCTGTTCTTTCTTGTGGGTGCCGCTGTCGTCCCCACGCGAGGCAAACAAAGCCTTTTTGTCAGCAATGGTTTTGAACGACTTAACCACCTCCTTACTGCCCGCCACACCTGCTGGGTCATTGCCGGGGCCAACCACCACAAAGTCGTTGTACATCACGTCAAAGCGCTTCACACCAAAACCGTCCGCCACAAACTTTTCTTCGGCAGCCTTGGCATGCACCAGCACCACATCGCCGTCGCAGTTTTGCGCGTTCTTCAAAGCCTGACCGGTGCCCACCGCCACAACGCGAACCTCAATGCCAGTATCCGCTTTGAATACAGGCAACAGGTGATCAAACAGCCCCGAATTCTGGGTGGATGTGGTGGATTGAACCACAATGAACTTGTCAGCAGCCTGTGCTTGCACAAACAGGCCTGTAGCCAACAATGCGGCAAGCAATCGAATTCTTTTTGTCATGTTATCTCCTCGTTTTAAATCAGCAGCTCACCGGCAAGGTAAGCTTTCGCCTCTCGGCTGGCGGGGGTTTTCAAAAATTCATCCGTGGCTTGAATGGCATGAACCCTGCCCTTGTGTACAAAGATCACCTCATCAGCAAGCCGTGAGGCTTGGCCTTGATCATGTGTCACCACAATCACTTTCACGCCGCACTGGCTGGCACGTAAAACAATGTTTTCAATCAAGGCTGTGGCTTGGGGATCCAGGCTGGCGCTGGGCTCATCCAGAACCAGCAATCCTGGCTTTGCCGCCAGAGCACGCAACAGGGTGAGGCGTTGCTGTTCACCGCCCGAGAGCTTCCTTGCGGGGGACTTGGCCAAGTGTTGCATCCCCCCCAACTCAAGCAAGGCATCAGCATGGAATGGCCGTTGACCTCGAGCCACACCAGCAATCGCAAGTGCGTGCAACAGGTTGTCTTGCACACTACGCCGAAGCAGCACCGGGCGTTGAAATACAAATCCAATTTGTTCGTTGGGTACTTGATTCAAGCCATTGAAATGTATGCAGCCTTTGTTAGGCTTGATCAAGTCTGCAAGCAATCGCAAAATCAGACTTTTTCCTGCACCGTTGGGGCCCATGATCGCAGTGATTCCTGTCCCGTCAATGCTCAGATTCAAATCGCTGAAAATACTGTGTTTGCCAAATGAAAGGTGAACGCCTTCAAACTGAATCGGCAAGTGCGCTGAAAACGGTTTTGCCGGGGCCAGCAAAGCAAGATCGCTATTCATCTTAAGCATAGGCCCTCTTTTGCGCGCTGTTTTTCAGCAAGAAGAGGCCTGCATTAATCAGAATCGAAAGTGCGATCAAAATAATCCCCAGGCCCAGCGCCAGCGCGAGCTCTCCTTTGGAGGTTTCCAGTGCAATCGTGGTGGTCATCACCCGCGTTACATTGGCGATGTTACCGCCCACAATAATCACGGCGCCCACCTCTGCCAGGGCACGGCCCAAACCTGCCAGGGCACTGGTCAACAGCGAATAGCGCGCATCCACAATCAAGGTACAAATGGTTTGCACGCGGCTGGCATTCATGGCGCGCAGCATTTCATCGTATTCGCCATACAAGTCTTCGATTACTTGCCGGGCCAGCGCCGCCACGATTGGCGTTACCAGCACCACTTGCGCAATCACCATGGCTGTTGGGGTGTACAGCAATTGAAGAAAGCCCAAAGGGCCGGCCGCAGACAAAAACAGATAAATCACCAAGCCCACCACCACGGGCGGCAAACCCATAAGGGAATTCAGAAAAACCACCAAGACCATTCGCCCCGGAAACCGACCAATTGCCAAAGCGGCACCGATCGGAAAACCCAGCAAGCAGGCGATGGAAACGGCCGTAAACGTGACTTGAAGCGACAATGCAATAATGTCGATTAAAGTGGGGTCAGCTCGCCCAATCAGGGTGAAGGCTTGAACAAAGGCTTGCGAGAAATCTTGCATTTATATGCATTTTTTACGAAATAAATGCAGTGTAATGCCAAAATGCGCGTGATGTCATTGGTAGTAACACCAGCAGGGAGAAAAAAGGCAGAGGACGAATGGTCCGAATCCGGGAATGTCCCCTGCCGAAACCAGCTGATCCGATGCTAGTCAGATCAGCCAGTGCTTGGTCAATTCAGGGCTTACTGCAACAGGCTCAGTACGTTGTTGGGCAACTGGTTGGCCTGGGCGAGCATGGCGGTACCGGCCTGCTGCAAGATCTGCGAGCGGGTCAGTGCGGCCGTTTCCTTGGCGAAGTCAGCATCCATGATGCGCCCACGGGCGGCCTGCAGGTTGGTGCTAGACACATCGGCAAAGGCCGCTACTTGTTCCAGTCGGCTTTGGCCCGCACCCACCACGGCACGAATACCGGTGATGGCGTCAATCGAGGTATCCAGCGTGGTGATCGCG
>JAHJCM010000031.1 GCA_018812945.1 Gammaproteobacteria bacterium
CAACCCGCCATACCTTTTCAGGATTGCGGGCTGCCAGCAAACGCCCTTGGCACAGGCGTAAAAACAGGGTGACGGATTTGGACATGGAGCTCATGCAATCATCTTGTTGCATGCATGCTGTTTGGCCTAGGGCAAAGCCGGACACAATAGGGGTAAATAGCGACAGGCTGTCTTAATTTACCCTGCTTTGTTCAATAAATGCTTGCGGCGACATGCCAAACCAGCGTTTGAAGGCGCGCCTGAAGTTGGAAACTTCTTGATAACCCAGGCTAAGTGCCACCGATTCCACGGTGTTGTTGCTGACCAGCAAGCTGAGTTTGGCCTGCCGCGCCAGTTCGGAATCGCGCAACGTTTGATAGCTGGTTTGTTCATCGCGCAGGTAGCGCATCAAGGTGCGCGATGACAAATGGAAATGGCTTGCCACTTGCTCGCAAGTCCATATTTGACCGGGGTTGCTGCGCAACAATTCGGTAACCCTGGCTGCCCAGTTGCTGGGGCGGCGCTGTTCAAGCAACAACTGCTCGCAACGGGCCAGGGCCATGGCGTGGGTTTCCGGATCGGCCATGGGATTGGACATCAAGGCCAAACCATGGGGAATCACAATTTTTGTTTTCGGTTTGCCGAACAGGCAAGGTGCATGCAAAAATTCGGGGTACTGGTTGGCATACGGCGGGGCAGAATACGCCAGCTCCACTCGCAATGCGGGTTTGGAATTGCCAATGATCATACCTAGGTGGTTGACCATGGTAGCCAGCACTGCTTCGCAGAAAAAGCGCCCTACTTCATCCAGCTCAATGCCCATGTTGATGATCACCGCAAAGTGATCGCTGGCAATGTGCCCTTCCATGCGGGCAAAGCCACCGCGTATGTCGTGAAACTTTTCAGTCGCTTTCCAGGCATGGCCCAAAGTGGGCGATGAAGCAATCAAGGTGCCCAGTGGGCCGTGCGCGGCCAGGTGCAAATTGGCACCCCAGCGCAAGCCCAGCGCCGGGTTGCCGCTTAGCTGCAAGGCATTGCGCACAATCACGGCCTGGGTTTCTGAATCAATGTACCTGTTCAGCTCAAACAGATCGGCCGGTGCAAGGCGCGTGCCTTTCAACAGCAGAAGCTGGCCTTTGTGGTCCAGCCCCTGCTCACGCGCCAGTGTGCGCGTGTAGGCCGTTGGAAATACAACCTTGTTGTTGACGTGTTGACTGGTCACACTGTTGCGGCCAGGCGGGCACCTTGGTTGATGGCTTCTTTGGCATCAAGTTCAGCGGCCTTGAATGCACCGCCAATGATGTGCAGTGGCTTGCCCAAAGCGCGCACTGATTCTTCCAGTTCGCGGTTGGGGTGCTGGCCTGCACACACAATCACGTTGTCCACTTCCAGCAAGTGCTCGGCACCATCGGGGGTGCGAATGCGCAGGCCTGCATCCTCAACACCAATGTATTCCACACCCGACAACAAACGCACGCCTTTGGCTTCCAGCGCGGCGCGGTGGATCCAGCCCGTGGTTTTTCCGGGGCCTGCAATTTTCTTGGGCTTGCGTTGCAAAATCGTGATTTGTCGGGATGCTTTTTCCGGGTTGGCCTTCACGCCGGCAATGCCGCCACGCGCATTTTGCTCACGATCAATGCCCCAGAATTCGCAGAAGTCTTCAATGCTGGTGGAGGGGGATTGCGCTACGCCGTGCTCATTTGCGTGATGAGTCAAAAATTCGGCGGTATCCACACCAATACCACCACCGCCCACAATGGCCACACGCTGCCCAACCGGCTTGCCGTGCTTGAGCACATCGAGATAACCCATCACCTTGGGGTGATCAACACCGGGCAGGCTGGGCACGTTGGGAATAATGCCGGTGGCCAGCACCACTTCATCAAAGTCTTTCAGATCATCGGCGTTAACGCGTTTGCCCAATTGGAAATTGACACCTTCTTTCTTCAACATGGTGCTGAAGTAACGAATGGTTTCGTGGAATTCTTCCTTGCCGGGTACTTGCTTGGCAATGTTGAACTGCCCGCCGATTTCCTTGGCTTCATCAAACAGGGTCACTGCGTGGCCGCGCTGTGCAGCGGTCAGCGAGAACGACATGCCGGCAGGGCCTGCACCCACCACCGCCACTTTTTTCTTCGCAGTGGTTTTGACAAAAATCAATTCTGTTTCATGGCAAGCCTGTGGGTTCACCAGACAGCTGCAACGCTTGCCACCGAAGGTGTGGTCAAGGCAAGCCTGGTTGCAACCAATGCAGGTGTTGATTTCATTCACACGCCCTTCTTTGGTTTTCAGCACCCAGTCGGGATCGGCCAAAAATGGACGGGCCATGGCGATCATGTCTGCATCGCCATTTTGCAACACGCGCTCTGCATCATCGGGCATGTTCAAACGGTTCGATGCTGCAACCGGAATCGACACCACTTCCTTGATTTTGCGCGTGGCCCATGTGAACGCGCCGCGGGGTACTTGCGTGGCAATGGTTGGAATTTTTGCCTCGTGCCAGCCAATGCCTGTGTTCAGAATGGTGACACCCGCCTTTTCAAGCTCGCGGGCCAGTAGCAGTGTTTCTTCAAGGCTTTGACCATCGGGCACAAGGTCAAGCATGGACATGCGGTACACAATAATAAATTCCGCACCCACTTTGGCGCGAATGCGGCGCACCACTTCCAGCGGGAAGCGCATGCGCTTTTCGAAAGTGCCGCCCCATTCGTCGGTGCGCTCATTGCCACGTTCAGTCAGAAACTGGTTCAGCAAATAACCCTCGGAACCCATTACCTCCACACCGTCGTAGCCCGCCATTTTTGCGTAAGCCGCTGCACTGGCGAAGCCATCAATTTCCTGTTCAATTTCAGCTGGTGTCAATTCACGCGGTGTGAAAGGAAAAATCGGAGATTGCTTGGCAGATGCGGAAACCATGTTCACGTTGTAAGCCTGCCGGCCTGCATGCAACAATTGAATCGCAATCTTTCCGCCTGCGGCATGTACTGCATCGGTCACCGTGCGGTGGCGAATCGCATCTTGTTCGCTGGTCATTCGACCTGCACCGGGCCACAACACGGCAGTTTCAGACGTGGCAAAGCCACCGGTGATCATCAAGCCCACATCGCCTTGCGCACGCCGTGCAAAAAATGCGGCCAGCTTGACCGGGTCTTCTTCCTCAAGACCGGTGTGCATGGAACCCATGATGACGCGGTTCTTCAAGGTGGTGAAACCCAGGTTCAATGGCTCAAGTAGCTTGTTGTGCTGTGCTGCTGGCATTTCAATTCCTCAGTGGTTAACTCAAAAATAACATTACAGGTTTATCAGAATATTACGTCACCGAGAAACTATTTGAGCACGAAGAATCATTTTCGTGATGCATGTTTCTGGCGATAATCCTTCGGGGTTTGCTCGCGCCAACGCTTGAAGGTTCTGCTGAAATTGGATGCATCTTCATAACCCAGCGCATGTGCAATTTCTTCTACTGTGGTGTCGGTGTGTTCAAGTAACCAACAGGCCCGCTCTTGCCTTACCTCATCCAGCAACTGTTGAAAGCTGGTGCCCTCAGCCTGAAGGTGACACATGAAGGTGCGCTCGGTCAGGTTTTCTTTTGCAGCCATGCATTGAAGTGTGGGCATGTGCCCTTCGCTTTGTTGCAACTGCATGCGCACGCGCTGAGCCAGTGTGCCGCCCGCTTGCAGACGTTGAAGCTGCAAATCACAATCGCGCAGCAAGCGTTGCAAGGCTTCATCATCTGCGGCCAGGCTGGGGCTGTTGACCAAGGCAGGGTTCATTGCCACACGCAACTGCGGCGAACCGAAGCTGTTGTGTTGGGCAATTCGCTGATACTGGTCGACCCACTCCGGTGCATCAAAAGGCCATTCGATGCGCAATTGCGATGGCAGTTCCTGACCTGTCATTGCCGTAAGCAACTGCACCAAACCGCCAAGCAACTGGCAGTGCAAATACTCCCGCACTGCGCCCAGATCCACCCATTCCTCAAGCACCGCTGCAAACTCGGGCTCGTGTTCAAACCGCAAGTTCGCAAGGGTTTGTCGCAAACCCGCGTAGCGTTGAAGCAGCAACATGGCGCTGGGCAAATTCTTGCTGGCAATCATGGCCGAACCCAAAGTGCCGTGTGCCGATGCAGGGGTGCGCAAGCCCACCTCCAGGCCCAACCATGGACATTCGCTTAGTTGCAAACCACGCTCAATAAGCTGACGCATTTGGTCAAAGCTCAGAAACTGGTTGCTCTCGTGCAATTGCTGCCAGTCCAGCGGCACATTGTCCAGAATTTCGTTTGGCGAGAATCCACGGCGTTGCAGTTCGGCGCACAGCAAACGCGCATACACCGGGTGCAAGGCTGGCTTCAAAGCGGCAACTGGATCGTTGGAAAGCTGGGGCAAGTGTGTTGTCTCTGGTGTGTTGTCGTTTTAATTTGTCACTTTATGACGATCTTATGCCACTCTGTGCGGTGTTGTCCATCGACTGTCAGGCCTAAGATGAAATCATCCTGAACAACCCGGTGCACAAAAAATGACGTCAAATACATTGCCCGCTACACAATACAAAGATCCCAAGAAGTACCTTTGGCTGCTGTCCGTAATCGCGCCTTTTGCAGCCCCGCTCGGTCCTATCATGTATTTGTACACAGGCCACACACAGTGGCTGTGGATCTTCCTCGCCTTCTTTTACATCGGCCTTCCAGTGCTTGATTTCATGTTTGGCGAGGACAAGCAAAATCCTCCCGAGCAGGCTGTGCCCGAACTCGAAAACACCACCTATTACCGGGTCATCACATACCTGTTGGTGCCAATCATCACCTTCGGCTTTTTGTTCAATGTGATATTTCTGGCCACGCACGACCTGCACTGGTTGCACTGGCTGGCAGTGGCAATTACCACAGGGTCGCTGCTCGGCTTTGGTTTGAATCTGGGCCATGAAATGGGCCACAAAAAACGCAAACTCGACAAAGCACTGGCACTGTTTACCCTGTCACTGGGTGGCTATGGCCACTTCTCGATTGAACACAACCGCGGCCATCACCGCGACGTGGCCACACCAGAAGACCCAGCCACTTCACGCATGGGTGAACACATTTATGAATTCATGCTGCGTGAAATTCCCGGTGCCTTCAAACGCGCCTGGAAACTGGAAGGTGAACGCCTTGAACGCGCGGGCAAAAGCCGCTGGAATGTGGGCAATGAAATGCTGCAAGCCGGCGCAATGACCCTGGTCTTGTACACCGCATTGATCGCGATGTTCGGCTGGCCGATGGTGCCGGTGTTGGCTGTGGTTGCTTTCTGGGGTGCATTCCAGTTGACCAGCGCCAACTACATTGAGCACTACGGGCTGATGCGCCAGAAACTGCCCAATGGTGAATACGAGCGCTGTGCGCCACACCATTCATGGAACAGCAACCATTTGGTGTCGAACCTCGTGGTGTTTCAATTGCAGCGTCATTCTGACCACCATGCAAATCCGGCGCGCAGTTACCAGTCGCTGCGTGATTTTCCGGAACTGCCCAGCTTGCCATCGGGTTACTTCGGCATGTTTCTGGTTGCTTATGTGCCCCCGCTCTGGTTTGCAGTGATGAACCCAAGACTGCTGGAAGTGGCAGGCAAGAATGCGCAGAAAATCAATATTCATCCGCGCAAGCGTGAACGTGTGATTCGCCGTTACTCGCTTGCGGTTTAAACATTCACTTCTGCGGGAGTGCGCAGATCAAGACTAGCCAGCCTGATTGATCTGCTTGCCCACAGCGCCCTCTAGCAGGGCGCTTTTTATTTGGGCTGGAATAATCTGCTTGGTGAAATTTTTGGCATCCACCAACACATAGGTGGCCTGTGATGTCGCCACCAAAACCTGAGTGCTTGCGTTTACAAAATCAAAATTCACAGTGAAGCTGGTGTTACCGAAATGGCTAGGGTAAACGCTGGCTTTCAACACATCATCAAATCGCGCAGGCGCTTTCCATTCGGTCAGCAGTCGAACCACCTGGGTTTCAAACCCCATGTTCACCAGGGCGTTGTAACCGCCCATGGCTGCACGCATATATTCGGTGAGCGCCAAATCGACGTAATCACCATAGCGGGCGTTGAACACGACGCCTTGCGCGTCGCATTCGCCATAACGGACCCGAAACAGAAACTCAAACGGATTGGCCATTCGTTACACCGGTTGGGGAACAAGCGCTTGCGTCAACTGTTCCTGACGTGCCCTTGCATTGTGTTCGGCCTGCTCCAGAGAATGCACCCTAGATTCACCGCGAATCATGTCCACGGCTTTCTCGGCCATCATCATCACAGGAGCGTTGGTGTTGCCACCAATCAGGCTTGGCATTGCAGACGCATCCACGATCCGCAAACCTTCCAGACCATGCACACGCAATTGGGGATCAACAACTGCCATGGCATCGGTGCCCATTTTACAAGTGCCCGTGGGGTGGTACACCGTGTCAACACGGTTGCGCAACACCTCGCGAATTTCATCGTCGGTGCGCACGTGCTCAGTGAATTTGTCTTTCACTATCCACTTGGCCAGTGCAGGCGCGTGCATGATTTTGCGGGTCAGCTTGAAGCCTTCAACCAACTCTTCCATATCACGCGGATCTTTCAAAAAGCCTATGTCAATCAATGGTGGTGTGTCCATTGAATTGCCCTGCAGGGTCAGGCTGCCACGACTGTGCGGACGCAGTAAGCACACATGGCAAGAGAAGCCGTGCCCCAAATGCATTTTGCGGGCATGGTCATCGACCATGGCCACGACAAAGTGCAACTGCACATTCGGGTCTTTCAGGTCAGGACGGGTTTTCAGGAATGCTCCACCTTCTGCAAAGTTACTGGTCAAGGCACCCCGGCGGTGTTTGCGATAACGGAAAATTTCGCGCAACAGACGAATGCCACCGCGAATCGACAGGCCAAGCGTATCCAGACTTTTGGTGGAATAACCAAAAATGAAATCCGGATGGTCTTGCAAATTTTTACCCACACCCGGCAAGTGGTGCACCAGGTCAATGTCGTGGCGGGCCAGCTCAGAGGAATCGCCGACTCCGGACACCATCAACAACTGCGGTGTTTGAATTGCACCGGCAGTCAGAATGATTTCCTTGCGTGCTTTCATCACGGTACGTACGCCGTTGATCGACACTTCAACACCCACGGCACGCTTGCCTTCAAACAGCACACGTTGAACCATAGCCTTGGTGTGCACGGTCAAATTCTTGCGATGAAGATTCGGGAACAGATAAGCGCGGGCTGCACTCCAGCGCTCGCCGTTCTTCTGGGTCACCTGGTAAATGCCAACACCTTCTTGGTCTTCACCGTTGAAGTCGTGGTTGACTTTGAATCCGGCTTGTTTGCCTGCTTCCAGATAGATTTGCTGAAAGGGATTGTCAGAACGCAAGTCAGCCACATTCAATGGGCCATTGTTGCCATGGTACGCATCGCGAATCCGTTCATTGCATTCGCTGAGTTTGAAATAAGGCAGCACTTCTTTGTAGGACCAACCGCTGCAACCCTCTTCATGAGCCCAACGATCATAATCAGATGCCGTGCCACGGATGTACACCATGGCATTGATGGCCGATGAACCGCCCAAGGTTTTGCCGCGCGGCTGATAGCCTTTGCGGCCGTTCAAGCCGGGTTGTGGCGTGGTTTCAAAAGCCCAATTGTTGATTTTGGTGGGCAACATGGCCACTGCACCGCTGGGAATATTGATGAGGTTGCCGGTGCCGTCGCCCCCGGCTTCAAGAAGGCATACATCGAGTGCTGAGTCTTCGCTGAGGCGACCCGCCATGGCACAGCCACCGGAACCACCACCCACCACGATGTAGTCGTGTTCTGTCTTCATCTGCTCCTCCTGAATTCAAACTCGCTTGGATCAAGTTCTTTTTGTGTTTATGAATTGATCATAGATGAACACAAGCGACAATAAACGCTGAGAGACGGACAAAAAATTGATAATTCCGGTCAAGCGATGCGACTGATCTTCTCAGGGGCAATTGCACCCTGGCCAGCGCCATGATCAGACAGCTGATTGATGCTGGCCAAGGCCTCATGAACTTCCTGCATCACGCGTTGGGTAAGTTCATGCACGGTGGGAACATCTTGCACAAGGCCTTGAACCTGGCCGATCAATTGAACGCCCTGTGAATGGTTGCCCTCGATGGTGGCTTTCTTGATTTGCAGCACGGCAGCGCCGTAGAAAGTCACGGTGAGCGTTTGCTCCAAACCCATTTTGAAGACGTCTTTGAGGATGCCCAGCAAGGGCTTGTTCATTTCACGCGCAGCCAGGTAGGCGCGCCACATGGCACGCACCGGATTGAATGGCTTGGACATGATTTTTTTGGAGTTGGGCGTGGTCATGACCCGGCAAGGAATGCTGTCAAAGTTCTTGCTGTAAATGGTGTCTTCCACTTCCTTTTCCACAATCAGTTCTTTGGTGTTGGCATGCACCGGGCTTTCTTTCGAGGCGGCCCAGCGCGTGCCCATGGCCACACCATCAGCACCCAAGGCCAAGGCTGCCACCACACCGCCACCCGTGCCAAAACCACCGGCTGCGATAATTGGAAGCTTGGTGACCTGCCGGATTGCGGGCACCAACACCAATGATGTAACTGCACCGCCGTGCGCTGCGGCTTCATGGCCGGTCACCAACAAGGCATCTGCACCCGACTGCTCGGCCTTCAAGGCATGTTTGGCGTTCACTACAGTCACAATGACTTGCCACCATAGTCGTGCACACGCTTGCAGACATCCGCTGGGCTGCCAAGACTGAAATTGATCACTGGCACTTTTTCGTTCAGCGCCACTTCGAGATTTTCCCGGGCACCTGGCATGATCAATGCGCAACCAATGCCGAAGGGCTTGTGGGTCAGGCTTCGAATCTTTCGAATTTCAGAGAGGGTTTGTTCAGGCGTCAAATGCCCTATGGCCAGAATGCCCAGACCACCTGAATTGGCAGTGGCCGCCACAAGGTCAGCGTTCGCGACGTAGGTCATGCCGGGGCACACCAGCGGGTATTGAATGTTGAACATCTCGGTGATGCGGGTTTTCATGGGCGGTCCGTGGATCGAGTTGGCCGAAACTTGGCTGTCCGCACAATATTACATCAACCGAGATATTCTGATAAGCGCTGTAAGTATCTGGCGCTGCTGTCTTATCCCAGCGTATTCGTCAAATCACCCAGCAATGGCAAACCACTGAGCAAGCCACCCTCACCACCACTGCTGGAGCTGATGGATGAGGTCAATCCACCCAGTACATCACCCAGCAGCGGAATACCTGCAAGCGCATCACCACCACCTGCGCCACCACTGAGCAGACCACCATCGAGCACATCGCCCAGCAGGGGAACATCAGCGAGCAGATTCTCTCCACCCAGACCACCAGTCAGGCTGTCCAGCGCGCCGCCCAGGAATGGAATGGACGACAGCGCAGAACCCACATCGCCGCCCAAAGAACCCGCAAGATCGCCAACCAGATTCGTAACAGGTTCAGCAGGTGTTCCCGCGCCTACCGAAGACACGGCATCGCCCACGCCACCCAACAAACCACCCACGGTATTGAGAAGGGTATTGCCGCCTTCACCGATCAGGGCCAGTGGTGTGTCGGACAGACCACTTTCCAATCCGCCACCCAGACCACTCAAAATGCCACCCAAACCACCTTCGTTGTTACCTGTGACAACGGAATCCACAACGCCACCCAATGTACCTGCAAGGTCGCCCAGTACAGGCACAGGTTCCAGCAACTGACCCACGTTGTCTGTCACATTGACCAAGGTGCCAAACACACCACCCACACCGCCATCGGTGTTGGGCCCGGTGGTGCCCAGCAAACTGCCAACCAGGTCTGCCAAAGGTTCCAGCGGGGTGCCATCACCAAAACTGCTGACCTGGTTTGCTGCCACGCCCAACAGGCTGGTCAATGAACTCAAACCCGTTTCAAGCGCCGCACCCACGGGTGCCAGTGGCGTGCCATCCAGCCCGCTGGTCAGGCCGTCGGTAAGCCCGCTGAGAATGCCACTCAGGCCGCCATTGTTGTCACCTGCCAAGGTTGACTCCAGCACATTGCCCACGGTGTTCACAACATCGCCAACCACAGGCACGGGCTCGGTGATGTCACTCAAGTTGTTGGTCAAATCGCTGACTGTTTCAGCAAGGCCTCCTGCATTTTCTGCGGGCAAGGCGCCTGGGTTGCCACCCGACCCGCCACCGCTGCCGGAGCCATCGTCATCGCTACCTGCAAACAGTGCCGCTGCACCCACAGCACCAACCACAGGCAAGGCACTCAAACCTGCACCGGCACCCAGCAAACCAGCACCAAACAGCCCGCTCATTTCACCGTTGGCTTCCTGACCATCGAGCACGGCCGCCTGGTTTTCACCATCAAATTCCGACACCAAAGTGACATTGCCCAAGCCGTCTCCGGCATTGGAGGTGATGACCACCTGACCATTCAAACCAGCGTCCGGATCAAAACCCAGTGTGGCCTCGCCACCATTTGAAATTTCAAGAAACGCCGGAATTTGCTGTTGCGTGCCGGGAATACTGAGCACCGCGATGGAGTTGCTGGTAGAACGCAATACGTCACCAGCCTGCAAGACCATGTCTTCCTGCAAGGGAATTTCAATGCCGTTGCGTTTCACAAATACATCGCCATCAATATTGGTTACAGAGGCAACTACAGGGTTTTCAAAGTTCATGATGTTTTCCTTGAATCAAGCAAAGTCGGTGCTATGAACCACGATGGATTCTGCGAAAGAAGCGGTCGAACTGATCGGGGCGGCAGGTTGGACAAAATCTGAAAAAACAGACGGGGAAATTGCAGCATTGTCTGCATCAAAGTGACTGTTCATGCCATACAGAGACAAATCAATCTGCGTGATGAATGACACAATGCTGTTGAACAAATCGCCGGGGATGAACGACGAGGCCAGTGACAAATCAATCGAATTCAAATTCGGTAAAGAGTCCATGTTCTCAAGCTGTGCAGTCGCCATACAAAACCTTTGTTGAAATTGTCTCGGGATTGGTTAATCCGAATTGGCTAACCATTTATAGGTAGCAAATATACCCAATTTGTAAGGTTTTTACTGACAAGCTGTAAGGGTTTTTGCAAAAAACAACAAACCAACCAATTTAGGGGGGAGTACTTTCGCATTTGGAAAGCTGAACTTTCGCGCACAGGGCAAGCCGCATTTCGCTGAAATTAAGGCATCATTCAGCATCCAAATTTTTTGCATTCAAGGGAAAATCAAATGGCTCAATTCGACAATGTAAGCGTGGTGAAAGCCGCCAATATTTATTTCGACGGCAAGGTCACCAGCCGCACCGTGCTTTTTGCTGATGGCAGCAAAAAAACCCTTGGCGTGATGCTACCCGGCGACTATGAATTCGGCACGGCCGAAAAGGAAATCATGGAAATTCTGGCCGGTGAAATGGATGTGTGCCTGCCTGGCGAAAGCTGGAAGACCATTGTTGGCGGCCAGTCTTTTGAAGTGCCCGCCAACGCAAAATTTCAATTGAAGGTGAAAACACCTGTCGATTATTGCTGCAGCTACATTGCGTAACTGAATCACTTCATCAGACCGGCGCGACAAACCTTCCGAATTCAAGATTGCCCGTGCGCAATGTGGGGGCAGTGCCGGGGAACAGCCAGTAAGGCTGCGCCTCGGAGGAAGGCACCATGTTGGGAAAACGTTCATCGGCCGGGTTCGGTCCGGCCATGCTTTTTTCCTGCACCATGGAAATGTACTGGTCAACCACATATTCTTGCGTATTGCCGTTGATGATCACTTCGGCACCCGTGCGTTTCGCGAAGTCGGCAAGCCCGCTGATCTTCGAATGCTTGGGTTCATAAGCATCCAGACTCACTCCGTTTTCACTGGTGACCAACAAACCGTTGTCCGTGTGCGCAACTATTGAATGGTTGCCTTCGGTGTGGCCTTTTGTGCGCACCAGCGCCACCGCACCGTCGCCCAACCAAACACTGTCATCAAGCAATTCAAGCCGCTCGGGCGCAATGCCTTGGGTGCCATTGGGGCAGTACCACTGGTTTTGCCAGGGAATCAGCGACTGCGCGCTTTCCCACTCTTCGCGCATCACCAGCAGCTTCGCATTGGGGAACAAGGGCACTTGCCCGTTTGCGCCCAACCAACGACTTACATTCTGTGTGTGAAGATGATCGTAGGTGATGTAGTCCACATCCTCGGGCTGCAAGCCAATGCTGGCCAAACACTGCAACACGGTTGAAGTTTTCTTCAGTACCAGTGCTTCCATTACACCAACCATAGGGCCCGCTTTCTTGTCGAGTTCGGCGAAGAAAGGTGTGGCCCGTTGATGCTCCCAATCGGAAGGACTGACCAGCAAGGTTTTCACGCCTTCACTGCTGGAGAACTGGATCACAAACAGACGATTGCACAGGTGCACAAAAGGCATGGGCAAACCAAATGCATTGAGGTACGCAAATTTGCTGGGGTAAGGGACACGCACCAACTCAAATGTTTTGTAGAACAACACGCGCGGCTTGTTCAACATGTCGCGCCGGAAGTCCTTGGCGGCTTCGCGCACATTGTCCACGCGCTGCATTGGACGCAGTGCATCGCGGGTGCCGTCAAAATGATGGATGCGTGTGAACATGATGCCGTGCCTTTAATCTGTGGTTGCGCTTTTGGAAACAAGGTCACTATAATTTGGACAAGAAATCTTGTCAAAAGTGAATCCTGAATGATCAAAACCCCAACCCGGGCGTATGGTGGCGTGACCGCAGAACAGCGCGCTGAAGAAAGAAAAGCGCGCTTGCTGGCTGCGGCGCTTGAGCTGTTCGCCCGTCAAGGCTATGCACGCACCACGATCGAAGCACTGTGCACCGAAGCGAAGGTGACGGCCCGACACTTTTACCAATTGTTCGACAGCCGGGAAGCCATACTTCGCGCGCTATACGACAACATCATCGCAGATCTTCGCGCTGGCGTGTTGCAAGCCATGTCGGCACCAAACCTGAGTTTGTCCGAACAAATACCCTTGGGCGTCAGCGCGATGGTTCACCACTATCTGGAAGACAGCCGGCATGCGCGCGTGGGTGTTCTTGAAGTGGTGGGGGTCAGCCCGAAAATGGAAGCGCGCAGACGTGAAGCCATTCACGACATGGCTGGCCTGATTGAAGCCTATCTGGGCAGCCTGGTTGAACGGGGCGACTTGCCACGACGAAACTATCACTTGATCAGCATTGCCTTGGTGGGCGGCATCAATGAACTGCTGGCTGAATGGTTGACGCTGGAAAACCCGCCGGACATTCCTGAATTGAGTGAAGAAATCATCACGATTCTGAACGCCTTGATTCGCGGAGCAGCACGATGAACAAAGTAAACGCAACAGGCGTGCGTGATGCCCTGATTTTCCATGCCCTGTTTTTTGCAATCGCAATCCCGGTGGCACTCAGTACAGCGGGCAACACATTGGGCGTTGCACTGGTGGTGTTTGCGATTGCCTACAACGTGGCCTTGCCACTTATCGGAAAATGGCGTGGGCATGATGAGTGGTTCGGGCTTTGGAAATTTCTGCTGCCCTTGTCAATCGCCCTGCCCTGCGCAGACTGGATGCTGGTTGAACGCATGGGCACATTGACCTTTCCAGACCATGGCATTGTGCGCCTTGGTGGCGCTGTACCCGTGTACTTCATGGGACTGTGGATCATGCTGTTGTGGCAGGTGTGCTGGCTGGCCATGGCCACACGCAAACCCTACGCCGTTGTTGCTGCCTTGTCGCTGGGCGGCTTCCTGATTTGGGAATGGGCAGCACGCCCCATGAACCTGTGGCATGCGCAAGACGTACTGCAAGTTCAAGGCTTTGCAATTTACCCGCTGATTCCCGAAATGCTGCTGGCCATTGGTGCGCTGTGGTTGTGGAACACACTGAAGAACAAACCTTACAAACAACAATTTCTGGGCGCACTGGCACTTGCAGTATTTTATGCAGGCGCGCTGTCACTTTCACTGCTTTGGATTGGCTGACACATGAACTCGATTGAATTGAAGCAAGCTTTCACGCTGCCTTGCGGCGTGGTCGTTCCAAACCGCCTGTGCAAGGCAGCCATGACTGAAGGCGTGGCCAATCCGAAACTGCAAGCCACACAGCGGCACGCCACACTGTACAAGCGATGGGCTGAAGGTGGTGCTGGCATTCTGATTACTGGCAACGTGCTGATTGATCGCAATATTCTTGAGCGGCCGGGCAATGTATCGATTGACCCTGCACCGGAGTTTGGTGAGCCCGAAGGCATGGACGCTCTGCGCGCCTGGGCAAAGGCAGGCACCAGCAACGGCAATCATTTGTGGATGCAAATTTCCCATGCCGGGCGACAGTCGCCACGCTATGTGACCACGCAACCCGTCGGCCCTTCGGCGGTTCAACTGGAATTGTTGGGCAACTATGCCCCGCCCCGCGCCTTGCGCGAGGATGAAATACTGGACTTGATCCAGCGTTTCGCCCGAGTGGCACGCATCGCCAAGGATGCAGGTTTCACCGGCGTGCAGGTGCATGGTGCACATGGATATTTGTTGTCGTCATTCCTGTCACCTGTGACCAACCAGCGAACTGACCAATGGGGCGGCAGCCTTGAGAACCGTGCCCGCTTTCTGTTGGAAGCGGTGCGTGCAGTTCGCAAGTCGGTCGGCCCAAATTTTCCGGTTGCTGTGAAACTGAATTCAGATGATTTCCGCAAAGGCGGGTTCTCCAATGAAGAATGTTTACAAGTCGTGAAGTGGCTGAACGAAGAGAAAATCGACCTGCTTGAAATTTCAGGTGGCACTTACGAGCAACCCAGGTTGCTGGGCCACACTGGCGCGGCAGATTCTGTGAAAGACGACCAGCCCGCTATGCGCGAAAGCACCAAAAAACGCGAAGCCTATTTCTTGAATTACGCCAAGGCAATTCGCGAAGTGGCCACCATGCCGCTGATGGTGACAGGTGGCTTTAGAAGCCGGGAAGCCATGGAAGAAGCGTTGAACGACGGCGTGTGCGATGTGATCGGCCTGGGTCGCCCCTTGTGCACCCACCCGGACACACCAAAGCAATTGATGAACGGGAAGATAGACCGCGCCGCAAGTTTTGAGAATGCACTGAAACTGGCTGACAAGGGAATTTTTTCGCCAGTCAGTCCGGTGCTGCCCCTGAAGTTGATCAATGTGCTGGGCGCACAAGCATGGTACTACCAACAAATTTTTCGCTTGGCCGACGGTCTGGAAGCAAAACCATCCATGAGCCTGATCGGAGCGTTCTTCAAATATTTGTTCAACGAATGGACAACCGCATTTAAAGTGAAGCGTTCTTCACGCTGAAGCCGTTCAACATTCAGGAGAAATTCATGTCAAAAAGTGCGCTGTACTCGCCGCAACAACAAAGCGGCATGGGCCTGCTGGGTGCCGTGGTTTTGGCAGCGGGCGTCGTGGTGGCTGGCTTTTTGATGGCCACTGCAGTGAAGGATTTTCGCAAGTATGACCAATTCATTGAAATGCGTGGTCTTGCAGAAGAACTGGTGAAATCAGACAAGGCCAGCTGGAACCTGTCGTTTTCGGTACTTGCCGAAACACCGCAGGCCGCCGGTGCTGCATGGACCAAACAATTGGAAAAACTGGAAAGCCTGGTGTTGGGCATGGGCTTTGAAGCAAGCGACATTCGCAGGCAACCTGTGACCATTTTTGAAAACGTGAATCCAAACGGAGGCTTTGTAGAGCCCGGCAAACGCTGGCGTGCACAAGGCGGCTTTGTACTGGAAACCGCCAAGGTGGATGCTGTTGAACAAGCCTCGCTGAAAAGCGATGTTTTTTTGAATGAAGGCATTCTGATTGAATCCAGCTTCATTCAGTTTTACTTCACTGATCTGAACAGCATCAAACCCCGCATGCTGAAAGCAGCCACTGAAAATGCCAAAGAGGCAGCACAAACTTTTGCAGCAGACTCGGGCGTTAAAGTGGGTGCATTGAAAACAGCCACGCAAGGGCTGTTTTCAATATCTGCACCGCTTGGCGATTACGGTGGTGAGAACACGGTGATGAAAAAAATCCGTGTGGTCACCAAGGTGCAGTATTTGGTGGAGTAAATTTCAGCGAGGTTTGACTTTGCTCACCCATTCACTCAGCGGTGTGGCCATAGCCCACAAAGCATGGCCCGCATCGTTGGAGTGAATGAAATCACCGCTGTTGTATTGAGGCAAGAAAGTTAGCCCACCCGGGGCCTCTACTTCTGCGTTGTAGTCAGCAACGCCATCACACTCGCCACTATTCATTATCCAGTCGTTCAATTTGGCGCGTTCTCCCGTCAGATTGGCCTGGAAGGATTGAGCGCCAGGAATCCAGGTAGGGCAATACACATTGATACCTCTCGCATGGGCTTGTGCAATAACGTTCTGGTAATTGGCGATAATTTCATCCGCACTCCGGCTGGACAAGTCGTTGGTCACCCACACGACCACTGAACTTACACCCACCGTATCAAACACATCCCGTTCCAGCCTTGTTGCACTGGCATTCTGAAGCGTGTCGCCACCGATTCCCCGGTTAACGATGGTGTCGCGTTGACCCGCCGGAATTTCTTCCAGCATGCGAACCGACAATAAATCACTGATTCGTTTGAAGCCATTCTGACTGGTGTTGTAACCGTGAAAACTAGAGCTACCCAAAAACACCATGGCGCCTTTTGCGTCTTTGGTCAGTACCTCAATGTCTCGAAGCGCATACACTGTGCAGCCGTTACACATGATAGGTAAACCTGGAGGAGTTGAGAAACGGCTTTCATCAATCAATCCATAGCCAGCGCCAGAATCCTCCAGTGTCTGGTTACCCGAGCCGTTGGGTAGCTTGTAAGATTCAATCCAGGTAGCACCGAACTCACCAGGATTGTCAGCGCCTTTCACGTACAAACTCACAGCAAGGTCATCTTGGTTATTGACCTTGAACTCAATAGGATCGCTGTAGAAGGATTCTGTTTTGGGAGGAATCGTGGCACTGGTTTGCCCACAGTTAAAGGTCACAGCTTTGCTGGTATTCAACTTCAGATTCGCGCCTGTTGCACCTTCACGCAGACCTACTGCGGCTGCCCCAATCTGCATGGGCTGTTCACCCAGATTAATAAAGCGAATGCGCACAGCATTACCGCTGGCGGTAACACGGGCAATATTCCGAACCGTTGTCTCCACCGGTGCTGCACCAGTAACATGGGTTACGCCCCAGGCTGACATCCAGCGCGCACCTTTGGCGCCATTTGAATTGCTGTTGCAGGACAGGCCCGAAGCCTGCGTGTTGCTACCTGACGCATTGACGGACACAGAGTCTGATTCAGAGGAACAGGCAGTGACAGCCAATACAAGCAATGGCCAAAGAATTTTTCGAATTGTACGGTTATTCAACACATGTCCCCTGAAGTAATGCTTTTAATACTTCAGAGGATACCTTGCTGGATGTGATGCAGCATTCGTGGATAGCCGCAGCAGAAACCTCCCTAGGGAATTCTGCGCCTACTGTTAAATCTCATGTACGAACAATTCACGTTCGAAACGGATCTGAGGCCAGAACACGCCATCCTCCGCACGCTCGCCAGCCCCGATCACCATGATCGGGAACGCATCGTCATTCAGCTTCAATAACTTCCGAACACGCGCTTCGTCGTAGCCTTCCATCATGCAGGTGTCGAAGCCGTGCGCACGCAGCGCAAGCACCAGGTTTTCACAGGCCAGTGCTGCACTCTTTGCCGCCCACAGTTCGACTTCACTGCGGGTGTAGGGGCCGCGTGGCAGCGGCGCGATCAAGCCACCCACATTGGATGCCGCTTTCTTCACCATCGCAAAACTGTTCAAAGGGCCGGGTGAATAGTTGTAAGGAATCAGCTGGTAATAGCGGCGCACCAGCGTGGGCACTTCAGGCATGGGCCAGTCTTGGATCATTTTTTTGGAAAACTCGCTGACACGATCCACACGCGCCACGCACACGATCAGTTCCTGCGCTGTTTTCGCAGCCAGTTGACCCAGGCAGGCGGTGACCAATTTGGCTTTCTTGGCTGGCGTTTTCACGACATAAAATTCCCAAGGCTGCAAGCCTGATGAACAAGGCGCAAGCAAGGCCATGTCCAGACATTCATCAAGCACTTCTTTCGGAATGGGTTTGTCGGTGAACTTGCGAACCGATCTTCTGCTTTCAACGACCTTTTTGAAATTGGCCGCGCTGATGCCCTTTGGGGCAGGTTCGTAGTAACGCTGTTTGCCATCCACGTCGATGGTCTTGAATTTCTTTGCTGCTGATTTCATGTTTTGCGTGCTCCAGACTGCTTGAAGAGTGAACCGGTTTTTTGATAAAAATTCTTCATCCCGTGCTCGAAGTCATCCATCAAGGTGTAGACGACGGGAATAACCAACAGGCTTAAAAAAGTCGATGTCATCAAACCGCCAATCACCGCGATGGCCATGGGGCTGCGGAAGCTTGTGTCCGCGTCGCCAGTGCCTATTGCAATTGGCAGCATACCCGCCGCCATGGCAATGGTGGTCATGATGATGGGGCGTGCACGTTTGTGACAGGCGTCCACCACTGCATCGAGCCTGCTCATGCCTTTGTCGTTTCTGGCCATGATGGCGTATTCAACCAGCAAGATTGAATTCTTCGTCGCGATACCCATCAACATGATCAAGCCAATCAGAGACGGCATCGAAAAACTTTTGCCTGCGATCAACAGACCCACAAAGGCACCACCGAGACTCAATGGCAAGGCTGCAAGAATGGTGACTGGTTGCAAAAAGTCTTTGAACAACAACACCAGCACCACGAAGATACACAACACACCCGTGAGCATGGCCAGACCAAAACTTGCGAACAGTTCACCCATCACTTCTGCATCGCCAATATTACGCTGGGCCACACCCGGCGGCAGGTTCTTGATGCTGGGCAATTGTTGAACTGCGGCGGCCACTTCACCCAAAGGTTGACCTTGCAATTCAATTTCGAAGTTCACGTTGCGGGCACGGTCGTAACGATCAATCACCGAAGGGCCCGCATTGATACCGAGCGTGGCCACCTGATTCAGCGGCACACTGGGCACGCCGGGCTTGGTCGATGGAACGGCCAGGCGCTCCAGCACACCGAGGTCTTTTCTTGCTTCATCTTCCAGACGAACAACAATCGGCACCTGGCGCTGCGACAAATTCAGTTTGGGCAAGGCTGCGTCATAATCGCCCACAGTGGCCACGCGCAGGGTTTCACCCATAGCTGCAGTGCTTACACCCAAATCTGCGGCCTTTGCAAAATCAGGCTTGATCCAGACTTCCGGACGAACCAGTGCTGCACTGGATGCAATTGAACCCAAACCGGGAATGGTGCGAAGGTCGCGCTCTACTTCTGCAGCAGCCTTAGACAAAGCCTCGCCATCGTCACCCGACAGCACCAGCACATACTTTTCACCCGATGCGCCAAGACCCACCTTGTAACGCACACCGGGCAAATTGCTCAGCGCCTCGCGCATTTGCGTTTCAGTTACTTGTTTGCGCACCGCCCTTTCACCGCGCGGATCAAGCAATACGGTGAGAGTGGCCTTTCGCACTTCGGCCTGCCCGCTCATCATGAAGGGGTCTGTGCCCGCAGCACCGCCACCGATGGTGGTGTACACACTGCGAACATACTCGACTTCACTAATCAGTTCACGGGCTTTTTCTGCCGCCTCGCGGGTTTGCTCATAGGTGCTGCCCGGCTGCAACTCAAGATACACCTGGGTTTGAGACAAGTCGTCAGGCGGAATGAAACCGGTGGGCAACAAGGGGATCAACATGATCGAACCCACAAAAAACGCACCTGCTGCAATGCAGGTGATCAGCCTGTGGGCCAAGGCCCAGCGCACCCAATCCAGGTAGCGAGCCATCATTTTTCCTGGCTCATTTTTTTCACTTTCATGGCCCGCAGGTTTCAGCATGTAGGCCGCCATCATCGGGGTCAGCATTCGGGCCACCACCAAGGATGCAAACACGGCCAGTGAAGCAGTCCAGCCAAACTGGACAAAGAACTTGCCAGCCACGCCACTCATGAAAGCAGTGGGCAGGAACACTGCAATCAGGGTGAAGGTGGTTGCAATCACGGCAAGACCAATTTCGTCGGCGGCCTCGCGGGCTGCGTCAATCGGATTCTTGCCCATTCTGGAATGTCGAACAATGTTCTCGACTTCCACAATGGCGTCGTCTACCAGAATACCCACCACCAGCGACATGGCCAGCAGCGAGACCACATTCAAACTGAAGCCGAGGAAATACATGCCTGCAAACGCCGGAATGATGGACAAAGGCAATGCCACCGCTGACACGAAGGTGGCTCGCCAATCGCGCAGGAAAAACCAGACCACCACCACGGCCAGAAAAGCGCCTTCGTAAAGCATCTTCATGGAGCTGTCGAAGTCTTCCTTCACAGGCTCAACAAAGTTGAAGGCTTCGACAATGGTCAGGTCTGGACGCTGCTGCTGCAATTCTGCCAATGCCTTGGACACGCCCTGCCCCACCTCGACTTCACTGGCGCCTTTGCTTCGGGTAATTTCGAAACCCACCACTTCCTGACCGTTCAGCAAAGCGGCGGATCGACGATCTGCGATTGTGTCTTTGATGGTCGCAATTTCAGTCAGCTTGACACGACGGCCATTGCTTAGCGTGATGGAAATGTCCTTAAGCTGATTGGCGTTTTCAACCGTTGCAATGGTGCGCAAAGGCTGCTCGCCCACACCCAGGTCAGCACGACCACCGGCAGCTTCCAGTTGGGTGTTGCGCAATTGCCTTGATACATCCAGCGCGCTCACGCCCAAGGCCTGCATTTTCAAAGGATCAAGCTCGACCACCACTTCACGCGTGACACCACCAACGCGATTCACCGCCCCGACACCCTTCACATTCAGCAAGGTTTTGGTGACGGTGTCGTCTACGTACCAAGACAAACCTTCTTCATCAAACGCGGTCGATGCAATCGTGTAGGCCAATACCGGCGCACCACTCAATTCCAGTTTGTTGACCACCGGGTCGCGCAGGTCGGTTGGCAGATCAGCGCGCACTCTGGAAACAGCCGAGCGAACATCATCGACCGCCTCCTGCGTGTCTTTCTCAAGATTGAATTCCACCGTGATGCTGACAATGCCATCTTGAATCTTGGTGTAGATGTGTTTCAGTTGCTGCAAGGTCGCCAGCGAGTTTTCAATTTTTCGGGCGACGTCGTTTTCAAGCTGCGATGGCGAAGCCCCGGGCAAACTGGCGGTGACCAACACGGTGGGCAACTCGATGTCCGGAAACTGCTGAATCTTCATGCTTGAAAAGCTGAACAACCCTGCCACGGTGAGCAGAAAAAACAGCATGACCGACGGAATCGGGTTCTTGATTGACCAACTTGAAACGTTCACTGAACCACCTTCACGAAATCACCGTGCGCCAGAAACGCCACACCACTTCTCACAACCTTGTCGCCCGGCTTGAGTCCATTGAGCACTTCAATGAATTCGCCCTGTGCCTTGTTCACCTCCAGTTTGATGCGCTGAACCTGGCTGGTTTTTTCATCCAGTGTGAACGCATACGTGAAGCCGTCACGTTCAATCACTGCGGTTTGTGGAATCACTGTAGCGGTCTGTTCACCCAGATCAAATTCACCGCGCAGGTACATGCCGGGCTTCAAACCTTTGGCATAAGCGCCGGGCACATCGACATAGACCATGCCGTTTCTGGACTGTGCATTGATAACCGGGCTGATGGTGCGCACGGTTCCCCTCAGCGGCTGGGCATCATTGAACACGGTGACAGCCATGCCTTCCTTGATGCGCATCAGCTCGGCGTCAGTGACCTCGGCCTGCCATTCAAGGCGCTTTTGGCGAACCAGCCTGAACAGTTCCTGACCTGGATTGGGCACAGCACCCAATGTCGCGGTGCGTGAACTAATGACCCCATCATCCAGCGCGGTCACCGTCGTGTTACGTAACCGGATTTCCTGCTGGGTTTGAAGCGCCTTGGCAGAAAGCAGACGGGCCTGCGCAGATTTCTCTGCAGCAATAACCTGATTGCGTTCCTGCGCACTCACTGCACCTTGATCCGTGATGTTGCGGATCATGTCGGCATTCAAGCGGGCCTGATCAAACAAGGCCTGCGCCTCTGCCACACCGGCACGGGCTTGTTCAAGATCTGCCCGAACGGTCTGCTGATCAAAAACAGCCAGAGTTTGACCTTTCTTGACCGTGTCCCCCACCTCTGCGCGCAGGGAATCAATACGAACGCCATTGAGTTGGGAACCAATCACGGCTTCTTGCCAGGCGGCAAGACTTCCATTGACTGACATCTTCAAGGGAATCGTTCTTTCTTCAATGACTGCAAGTTCAACCGACAGGCTGGCTTTACCGGGCACCGTGGTTTCAGCGGAATCCGCTGGTGCAGACTCTTCAGTGGCGGGAGAGCACGCACTGAGCGCCAAAGTGGCTGCGAAAAGTACGAGCGAAAGCTTCTGTGTGTTAGTGGAAAATTTCATGAACTGCAATCCTGTTTGCGTCGTTTGCTTTCACCGTCGAGCATGGCACGTGCATAGCCTGCCAGCCGATCAGACAATGTATCAATGGCCTTGGCACTGCCCATCAACTTGGGGCACACCACATCAACCACGTCTTGGGCCACATAAAAATTCACAGCCATGCCCATCATGGCAAAGGCCAGCCTTTGAATATCCAGGTCGGGTTTTGTCAATCCAAAATAAGCAGTCAGCATGTTGACCAAGGCCATGTGCTGTGGCTTGATTTCCGCGTCAATCTCGTGTTCCCAGGCACCCGTGGGCTCAATCATTTCGCGGAAATGCAACTTCATTACAAGGCGAAATGTTTCGCCATGTTTCAAGGGCTCCAGAAAATCCCGAAACAGTCGCTTCAGGGCTTTGTCCACGTCGGTGCTGTTCAAATCAGGAATGCCCTGCTCGAATGGCGTGCCGCACAGGGGCTCGGTGTAGGCGGCGCGATACAAGCCAGCCTTGTCGCCGAAGTAATAGCGAATGGATGAAATATTGGCACCTGCCTTCTCGGCGATTTCACGAGTGGACGCGCCTTCATAGCCTTTTTCGGCAAAGGTGGAAAGGGCCGCCTGCACCAGCTTTTGCCGGGCAGACTGCTGCTTGTCTTGAAGCATGGAAAATTCCGGAATTAATTCAATCGATTGATTTAAAAATATATCAAACGAATGATTAAACAGCAATGGAAAATCTCCAGATTAAGCGCCACTGCCGATTGGAAACTTGCTACTCTTTGCCTGTAATTCCAAAAAACAACAATCAGGAGACAAACATGGGTGTGGCAGAAAAAAGCGGCAATGCACTTCGCAAACTAAAATCAGCCGCTCAAAAACGGGCATCCAGCCTGCCGGCTGGCAATTTGATCAATGCAGTGGTCGACCAGGTCAACCAGTTCGAGACCGGCATCAAGCAAACCGTGGATGGCGTTCAGGACAAAGTAAAAGGATTGCAAGCCAACCTGCTGAAAATGTATCAGGCCAACAAGGAACTGGAGCAGGAAAACCGTGAGTTGAGCAAAGCCATGGTGGGACTTGAAAAAGAGAACGCCCACCTGACCATGAAACTGGACCGCACCCAGATGGAACTCGATGTGATGAAGGCCAAGCTGGAGAACATTGGCAAGCTGGTCAGCGGTTACGAAGAATCGATTGCCGCTGTGACACGCACCACAAAGTCCAAGCGCAAATAAACAAGAGCAAGCCAATGACACGTACACCCATTCCCCGCTTCGAAGACAACTACTCGGAAGAAGCAGCCAAAGCACGCCGTGATTTTTTGACACAACAAACCGGTGCCAGCCTGCAACACACTGGCACTTATTCACTGCCGCCTGAAAGCCTAAAAAGCAACACCGAGAACTTCATTGGCGTGGTGCAAATGCCGGTGGGTGTGGCAGGGCCCGTATTGATTCATGGTGAACATGCACAAGGCTGGTTTTATGTACCACTGGCCACCACCGAAGGCACACTGGTGGCCAGCTACAGCCGGGGCATGCGCATGGTCAGCGAATCGGGCGGCGTGAAGGTGACGGTGACCGAAGAATTCATGCAACGGGCACCGCTGTTTGAATTCGAGGACGCCCGGGCGGCCAAGCGGTTTTTGGGATGGTTGAATAAAAACCTGCACGCTGTGAAAACCGAGGCAGAAAAAACCACTGGTTTCGGGAAGCTTGAACACATTCAAACCTGGCAAGTAGCGCGCATGGTTTACACGCGCTTTAACTACACCACAGGTGATGCCGCCGGACAAAACATGTGTGGCAAAGCCACGCACGCAGCCTGCCAGTGGGTGTTAAAAAACAGCCCGGAAGCCATCAGTTATTTCGCATTGAGCGGTGCCATTGAAACCGACAAAAAGCATTCGCACATGAACCTGCTGCACAGCCGGGGCAAGCGTGTGATTGCGGAAGCCACCATCAAGCGCGAAGTGCTGCAAAGGCTTGCACGCACCACCCCTGAAACCATTTTCAAGCAGCGCCAGCGCAGTGCCATAGGCGCACAAATGGCAGGCAGCGCCTACAGCGGCCCACACTCGGCCAATGGCATTGCTGCCCTGTTCATTGCCACAGGACAAGATGAAGCCAATGTGGTGGAAAGCCACACCGGCATGGTGTTCATGGACATTACAGCAGATGGAGATTTGTATTTTTCTGTCACATTGCCCTCTGTAATTTGCGCAACCAAGGGCGGCGGCACAGGTTTGGCAACTCAGGCTGAATGCCTGAAAATGCTGGGCTGCGAAGGCACCGGAAAAGCGCGCAAACTGGCGGAGATCGTGGGTGCCACAGTGTTGGCTGGTGACTTGTCTTTGCTGTCAGCCATTCTGGCCGATGAATGGGTTTCCTCGCACGACGCCTACGGACGGAACCGCTAGGCAGACACGCGTCAGCGCCGTGCTCGCGGCGCTGTCAGTAAATCACTGACCGCTGGTGCACTGCAAAATGACTTGAAATGTGTTTCAGTGCACACTCGTTTTACAATACAAAAACGAGGAGACAGAATGCAGGCTCAGGCAGGACACACGTTGTTCAATAAGATCACTGGCCTCGTGACGAAAGTCTCCGACGCCTTTGCATTTCCCCTTCGAACTTCTCATTACATTGAACTGGTCAACCCGCTGTGGAGCACCCACGCCCTGCAGGCACGGGTCGAGGCGGTTTGGGATGAGACCTCCGATTCACGCACCATCACACTGCGCCCCGGACTGAATTGGCGAAGCCACCGCCCCGGACAACATTTGCGCATTGGTGTGCCCATCGGCGGGCAACATTTCACGCGCACGTATTCAATCAGTTCAGCCCCGGAACGCAATGATGGCTGCTTCACCATCACGGTGAAAGCCATCGACAATGGCCGCATGTCGCACCACCTGGTTCGCAAGCTGAAAGTGGGCGATTACGTGCCCATTGGTGTGCCGCAAGGCGACTTTTACCTGCCCGATGCACAGCCCGTGCTGCCCCTGTTTATTACTGCGGGAAGCGGCATTACGCCAATCATGAGTATGCTGCGCAGCCTGGTGCTTCAGGAGCGCATGCCCAACACCGTGCACATTCACTATGCCCCGCACACGTACGATGTGATCTTTGGGCGAGAACTGAAAGAAATCGCAGACAAACAAAAGCTGTACAAACTGAACCTGGTGCACACCCGTGAGCCTGGCCAGAAGCCTGAAGACATTACAGGCAAACGCCCACACTTTTCCAAAGAGCAGCTTGAGCAGCTTTGCCCCGACTGGCGCAAGCGCGATGTATATGCTTGCGGCCCACAAACCATGCTCGATTCAATCGAGCAACTGTATGAAGCCGAGGGGCTACGCAGGCAAGTGCACACGGAGCGGTTCCGCGCTCAACTGGCTGGCGTTCCGTCTGAAGTAAAAACCGGCGTGGTGAAGTTTCTGAACAGCAATGTGAGCGCCAATTCAGACGGTGAAACCAACCTGCTTCGCCTGGCCGAAGATTCGGGCCTGAACCCGGAACACGGCTGCCGAATGGGCATTTGCCACGGTTGCGATGTGAAACTGGCCAGCGGCTGTGTGCGCGATTTGCGTACGAACGCGCTGATCAATGAAACAGGACAAGTGATTCAGATTTGCGTGTGCGCCGCAGTGGGCGATGCAGAAATTGAAGTGTAAGCAACACGGGAAGCAGGAGACAAACATGGGCATGCCAAAACATTTGAGCGCCAGCGACATTGAAGAATTTGGTCGCGAAATGGACGCCATACGCAATGAAATTGCAGACTCGCTGGGCAGCAAAGACCGCGCCTACATTCTTTCCGTCATCAAATGGCAGCGAAGCCTGATGCTGGCTGGGCGCATCGTGGTGTTTCTCAGCTTTTTCCTCTTGCCCATGAGCGACTGGACCTTCACAGGCTGGCCGCAATTCTGGGCAGTGCTTCTGCTGGGCGCGATCATGTTGGGTGTGTCGAAAAGCATTGAGAACATGGAATTGGGCCACAACATCATGCATGCCCAGTTCGACTGGATGCGCGACCCCAACATTCAATCCAACACCTGGGAATGGGACAACGTCTGCCCTTCAGACCAGTGGAAACACAGCCACAACGTGGTGCACCACACCTGGACCAATGTGCACGGCAAAGACCCCGACATTGGCTACGGTGTATTGCGTGTAACCGATGACCAGCGTTGGCATGCCAAATACCTGTTCAACCCGGTGATCAACTTTGTGTTAATGATGCTGTTTCAGTGGGGCGTGGCCCTGCACGACCTGGAGGCTGACAAACTGCTGGCGGGCAAGAAAAGCTTTAAGGAAATAATCCCAATGCTGAAACGCATTGGCTGGAAGGTGCGCCACCAGCTGTTAAAGGACTATGTGTGCTGGCCTGTTTTGGGCGCAGCAGTCACCGTGCCGTTCACCGTGTTTTTTGGCTTTGACATTGTGAAGATTGCTTTGGCCGGTTTTGGCTTCACCGTTGTGGCCAACTTGATTGCCAACGGTATTCGCAATATTTGGTCGAATGTGATTATTTTCTGCGGCCACTTCCCGGCAGGTGTTCACCACTTCACCAAAGAGGAGGTGGAAGGCGAAACCCGCGCCGCCTGGTATGTGCGCCAGTTGCTGGGCAGCTGCAACATCACAGGCGGCAAGTTGTTCCATATTCTGTCGGGCAACTTGAGCCACCAGATTGAACACCACCTGTTCCCGGACATTCCTGCCAACCGCTATGCAGAAATGTCGCCCCGAGTTCAGGCCTTGGCAGCCCGGTATGGGCTGCCCTACAACAAGGGCAGCTTCACACGACAGTTTGGCACCACGACCTGGAACATCTGGCGTTTGTCTTTGCCGTAAAACTACATGGCCTGTGCGGTGCTGTACGCGAAAAACAGCACCAAACTGGCAGCCATTGTTCCGTTGAACCACTTCAAGCGCAGCGGGCTGTTGATGAAAGCCCGCAAGCGCGCACCCAACACCAGCCACAATCCCACACACAGCAAACCCACGCTGGCCATGATCACAGCCACCATCAACACGTCGAAAACTGGTGTGTTCGAGCTGGCCGGAAAAAGCGCAACTGCCGCTGTCGCCATGAACCAGGCTTTGGGATTCACCCACTGAAACAACACCGCATTAAAAAAGCCCAGAGGTTTTGAGCCGGGCTTCAGGGCATCAGCAGACGGTGAGAAGCTCGCGATTCGCCAAGCCAGATACACCATCATCAACAGGCTGAACACCAGCAGCGCAGTGTGAAACCAGGGCAGGCTTTCAAACACCGCATTCAAGCCCAAACCCATGGCCAGCAGCATGAGCGGAAAACCCACAATAATGCCGAAGAAATGCGGCAGGCTTTTTCGCACACCAAAATTCATGCTGCTGGTCATGATCATCAGGTTATTGGGCCCGGGCGTAATGATGCTTAAAAAAGCAAACAGAGCAATCGCTTGAAAGTGCTGCATGACGAACTCCTTTCGTGGAGTAACAATGGAACACTCACTTTAAGAATTTTTGCATTTTCAGTACAGATTCAGGATAATGAAATAATGTGCAGTACAGATCAATCCTATAAAAATCTGTACTGCTTCTGGAACTTGACTTCTGTGCGGGTGACCCCCATGAAACTGGAACGTTGGAAAGTCATTGCCGCAGGCATTTGCTCCCTAATTCTGACCGTTGGGCTGGCCCGCTTTTCTTACACACCCTTGTTGCCCATCATGCGCGATCAGGCAGGCCTGAGCGCCTTCGATGGCGGCTGGCTGGCCACGGTGAACTACATTGGCTACATCAGCGGTGCCTTGCTGGCCTCCACACTGAGCAACCTGAATTACAAATACCTGCTGTATCGCTTCGGATTGATTGTGGCAGTGCTCAGCACCATCGGCATGGGATTGACCACTGATGTGAATCTGTGGGTGTTCCTGCGTTTTATCTCGGGTGTTTCAAGTACAGCGGGCATGTTGATTGCGTCGGGGCTGATCATGAACTGGCTGGCCCGCCAGAACCTGAAAACCGAACTGGGCCTGCACTTTGCCGGCGCGGGCATGGGCCTGGTGTTGTCTGGCCTTGCGGTCATGGCCATGGTCGACCACCTGGCCTGGAACCAACAATGGTGGGTGCTGGGGGTGGTGGGAATTCTTTTCTTCGTACCAGCCTGGATATGGATGCCAAAGCCCGCCAAAGCAGGCAGCACTGAAGCACAGGTGGCTGATGTACCACCGCCCAGTGCGAAATGGATGCGATTGATGCTGGGCGCATATTTCTGCGCAGGCTTTGGCTATGTGATCAGCGCAACCTTCATTGTGGCGATTGCAGAAACGCTGCCTGAATTGCAAGGCAAGGGCCCTTGGGTGTGGGTGGTGGTTGGTTTGGCTGCGATTCCCTCCTCATTTGTGTGGGACCGCGTGGCGCGCGTCACAGGCGTTTTTGAAGCCTTGGTGTTGGCTTACCTGCTGCAAATCATCTCAATTGTGATGGCAGCCCTGATCGACGGCTATTGGGCCAACATGATCAGCGCAGTGCTGTTTGGCGGTACGTTTGCCGGCATTGTGAATTTGACCTTGAGTATTGCAGGCCGGCAGTTTCCGGCGAACCCCAGCAAGGCCATGGCCAGAATGACGCTGAGTTATGGCGTGTCGCAAATTGCGGCACCAGCCCTTGCTGGCCTGATTGCGGAACGCACTGGCACCTATCGGGGATCGTTGTACCTGGCTGCCGTATTGATGGTGGCTGGCGTGTTCATGGTCTGGGAGCTGAAGAAGCAAACCGACAGCGATAACCTGGCCAAGGCAGCGGTGTAAGCCATGGACAACAGCGCCCGCAAATATGAAACCCTGGCCCTTAGCCTGCAGGCCTTGATTGAAAACAATCACTTTGCAGTGGGGTACAAGCTGCCCTCAATCCGAAAGCTTTCCGAGCAATGGCACTACTCAATTGACACGGTACAAAAAGCATTGAACTTGCTGGAAGATCGGGGTTATGTGCAACCCGTTGCCAAGTCAGGTTACTACGTTCAATCACGGAACATTCAAATTCCGATGGCCTGCACGAAGGCGCCAGATTCGATTGTTCTGGACCCGCCAGTGAATCTGGAAGTGGCCGACCAAATTGCCATGCTTCTGAAAAGCAGCACGCGTGAAGGGGTTGCACCGCTTGGGGTGGCATTCCCCGCACACGAGCTGTTGCCGATCGCAACACTGCGCCGCAGCTACACCACAGTCAACCGCACCCGCCCTGACCTGCTGACCCTTGGCAGCCATGTTGAGCCCAACCGGCCAGAATTGGTGCAGCAATTGCAACAGCGGTTTGAATTAATGGGCATGAAGTTAAAGCGCGACGAGCTGGTGATTACCGATGGCTGCACAGAAGCGCTTAGCCTGGCCTTGCAAAGCGTGGCCAAACACAATGACATTGTGGCAGTTGAGTCGCCCGGTTATTACTTGCTGCTGCAAATGATTGAATCACTGGGCTTGCGGGCACTGGAAATTCCAAGCAGCCCTGAACATGGCATGTCCATGGAAGCGCTGGAAATTGCGGTGAAGCAAACCCGGATTGCAGCCTGTATTGTTTGCCCCACAGCCAGCAACCCGATGGGTTCTGTCATGCCGGATACCAACCGGAAAAAGTTGCTGGAACTGGCAGACAAATACGACTTCCCCATCGTGGAAGACAATGTGTACGCCGACCTGTACTTCGAGCGTTTCCGCCCACGGCCATTGAAGGCAGGCAAACAAAGCGACCGGGTTCTTATGTGTGGCTCGTTTTCCAAATCACTGAGCCCTTCGCTGCGCATTGGCTATGTGGCAGGCGGAAAATACGCTGCACAAGTGCTGTCTAAAAAACGGATTCTCAGCGGTTCAACCAACCCGATTACCCAGTTGGCCGTGGCGCACTATCTTGAGAAAGGATCGTTCGAGCGACACTTGCGCACGCTGCGCCAGCAGTTTGAAACGCAGGTGAGGGCCATGGGTAATTTGGTTTTGAAACATTTTCCGCAAGGCACCCGAATTTCCGAGCCCAAAGGCGGCTTTGTGCTGTGGGTAGAACTACCGGACGATATCGACACCACTGCCCTGTTCAACAAGGCCATTTCGCGAAAAGTGTCCTACATGCCGGGCAGCGTATTTTCCGCAAGCGGCTTGTATAAAAACTGCCTTCGCTTGAATTGTGGCCACCCGGTAACCGACGACACCGCAGTGGCCATTGCAAAGCTGGGTCAGTTATTCCTCACCTAGCCACACCACCTTGTACAAATCACGACGGCGATCCAGGAAGTTGCGCACTGAGCCTTCATTTTTCAGGTTCTGAAGCTTGTCCAGATCCACATCCACAATCAGGGTCATCTCGGTGTTCGGTGTGGTTTCAGCCATGATGGCGTCGTGTGGAAATGCGAAATCCGACGGCGAAAACACGGCAGTTTGGCCGTACTGAATATCCACATTGTCCACCTTGGGCAGATTGCCAAAGCTGCCTGAAATGGCCACATAACATTCGTTTTCAATGGCGCGTGCCTGCGCACAACGGCGCACACGCAAGTAGCCGTTTTTCGTGTCGGTCCAGAATGGCACCAACAAAATTTGCATGTCTTTGTCGGCCAGCAGGCGAGACAACTCCGGAAATTCCGAGTCGTAACAAATCAGAATGCCGATCTTGCCGAAATCGGTGTCAAACACATTCAGCTTGTTGCCACCTTCCATCATCCACTCACGCTTTTCATGGGGTGTCGGATGAATTTTGTATTGCGCATCCACGGTGCCGTCGCGGCGGCACAGATACGCTACGTTGTACAGCACACCCTCTTCCATCACCGGCATGGAACCAGCCACCACATTGATGTTGTAGCTGACAGCCATGCGACTCATTTCATCGCGGATCTGATCGGAGTAAGTGGCCAGGTGGCGAATGGCTTCCAGCGAATTGCCGTTGCCTGCCAAACCCATCAAAGGCGCATTGAAAAACTCTGGGAACAACGCCACATCACAACGATAATCCGAGAGTGCATTGATAAAGTACTCAGCTTGTTTCACCACATCTTCAACGCTGTGAAACTCGCGCATTTGCCACTGTACACAGCCAATTCGGGCAGTGGTTTTCGGTCCGCCAAACAACATTGGTTTTTCAGGCTCGTAATACAAATTGAACCACTCCAGCAAAGTGGCATAGCCTTGCGACTCTTTGTCCTCTGGCAAGTAGCCTTTCAACACCTGCTTGACTTCAAAGTCGTTGCTGAGTTGAAAGGTCAGAATCGGGTCATAGATGTCTTTGCGCTTCACAGCGGCGATGTACTGCTGTGGCGACATTTCATGCATGTGGGCTTTGTAGCCGGGAATACGACCCCCAGCCATGATGGCGCGCAGGTTCAGGTTCTGGCACAGCTCCTTGCGCGCTTCATACAAGCGGCGACCCAAACGCATATTGCGATACTCGGGATCTGCGAACACGTCGATGCCGTACAGCACGTCACCCTTGGGGTCGTGCGTGGTCGCGTAAATATTGCCCGTAATTTCCATGTAGGTGTGCTTGTCGCCAAACTTGTCGTAATCCACCACCACGGCAAAGGCCGCGGCAATCACTTTGCCGTCGTCTTCAATGCAAATCTGGCCTTCGGGGAATGTTTTAAGAATTGAACGGAACTTGGCTTCGGGCAATGCACCGCCGGCACTGTGGTAGACCACTTCCATGATCCGCTTGATGTCTGAATAATCCGAAACCTGCAAATTTCGCAGTGTCAACCTGTGTTCTGTGTGTTCATATTCAGTGTTTTCGATTTCTGTCGACATGTGTTCAACTCCATTTTTTAACGCTATGAACACCCTTATTAGAACACATCCATTAATTTGATGAATTATTGGTCAATAAGCCAAGACCCTTTTTGGATTGACAATTCCAAAGCGCTGCGGTTATCCTTCGCGCCAGATTCGTTCAACCAACACACCCCTACCCTTGTAAGAATTCATTCTTCTTCCTCTGTTTTTATCTTGTTTGAAGGCGCCAGTTTTCAAACCCTCTCTGCCGTGACTCGGTCGTTTGGCCTGTTAACCGGTCGAATGACATTTGCTTTTTCTGATTAACATGATTAAAAATTTCCGCGCGGACTGGTTATCGAATGTCCGAAATGACCTGCTGGCTGGACTCGTTGTTGCGCTCGCGCTCATCCCTGAAGCCATTGCTTTTTCAATTATTGCGGGTGTTGACCCCAAAGTAGGCCTGTATGCCTCGTTCTGCATTGCCACAGTGATTGCATTCACGGGCGGACGGCCCGGCATGATTTCCGCAGCAACCGGTGCAATGGCCTTGGTCATGGTTACGCTGGTGAAAGACCACGGGCTGCAATACCTGCTGGTGGCCACGCTGCTAACCGGCGTTTTTCAAATATTGGCTGGCATGTTGCAACTGGGCAAATTGATGCGTTTCGTATCCCGGTCAGTCATCACCGGGTTTGTGAATGCACTGGCCATTTTGATTTTCATGGCCCAGCTACCCGAACTGATCAACGTGACCTGGCATGTGTATGCCATGGTGGCCGCAGGCCTTGGCATTATTTACCTGCTTCCCTACGTGACCAAAGCAGTGCCCTCTCCTTTGGTGGCCATTGTGGTTCTAACCGGTTTCAGTATTGCGGTAGGTCTCGACATTCGCACTGTGGGTGACATGGGCGAGTTGCCCGACTCACTGCCTGTATTTCTTCTGCCCGATGTGCCTTGGACCCTTGAAACACTGAAAATCGTGTTTCCATTTTCCTTGACACTGGCTGTGGTCGGCTTGCTGGAATCGATGATGACCGCCCAAATTGTGGACGACCTCACCGACACACCCAGCGACAAAAACCGCGAATGCATTGGTCAGGGTGTCTCCAACATTGCTGCAGGCTTTTTGGGTGGCATGGCGGGTTGCGCAATGATCGGGCAGTCGGTGATCAACGTGAAATCGGGCGGGCGCGGTCGCCTGTCCACATTGTGCGCAGGCGTATTCCTGCTGATCATGGTGGTGTTCATTGGTGATTACGTGGCACTGATTCCAATGGCAGCCTTGGTGGCCGTGATGATCATGGTGTCAATCGGCACATTCAACTGGGCCTCAATTCGCAACCTGCGAGAACACCCCAAAAGCTCAAGCGTGGTGATGCTGGCCACGGTAGCCGTGACTGTGGGCACCCATGATTTGGCGCAGGGTGTTCTAGTGGGCGTGTTGTTGTCGGGCTTCTTCTTCGCCAACAAAGTGGGCCGCATTCTGCATGTGCAATCAAACACTCACAATGAAGGTCGTGGCCGAACTTACATCATTTCCGGTCAAGTGTTTTTTGCATCAGCCGAGACTTTCATCAATTCATTCGACTTCAAGGAAGTAATTGATGAAGTGACGATTGACGTCAGTCGAGCGCACTTTTGGGACATTACAGCTGTAGGTGCCTTGGACAAAGTGATCTTTAAATTCAAACGCAATGAGATCAAGATCAATTTGTTGGGTTTGAACGAAGCGTCACAAACCATGATGAAGAAATACGCCATGCATGACAAAGCGTCGGCACAGGTCGAACTGCCCGCGCACTAATAATACTCACCGCTCAGGTACATCTCTTGCATCGTTCATGGCAAAACCACAATGGAAACTGCCATGAACGAACTCGATGCCGCCCTGCTGAGCCTGCTGATTAAAGACTCTCGCCTTTCTTTCGCCGACATTGCCCGACAGCTTGGTTGCTCGCGTGCGCATGCCCGAGCCAGGGTACAAGCTTTGCTGGAAGAAGGCACAGTGGAACAATTCACAGCCGTGGTGAATCCGGAAAAGCTGGGCAAAGTCACCAGCACGTTTGTGGACCTGAAGGTTAAAAGCCACGTGATTGAAGCGGTTGCGACCGAGTTGGCCGCACAACCGGAAGTGGCTAGCCTTTACATCATGTCGGATTTGCAAAGCCTGCACATTCACACCTTGACCGATACGCAGGAAAGCTTTTTGGCTTTCGCGCAGAAATATCTGTTTGGTCAGCCCGACATTATTTCAGTTGAATGCAAGAACCTGCTGAAACGCGTGAAGCACCGCCGCGGTGGCGCACGATTGTAAAAAATCGTGTCCCTATTGTGGTGCAGTGCCACATTTTGGGTCCATGTATACATTCGACACCAAACCGGCTTTTTTCAAATCCATCTGATTCCGATTGATTTTCTTAATGCATCAATCGAGTTCGATTCGACTACAAAAGTAAACAAACGGTATACAAATGGCATCGACGCTTGGGTACCTGATGCTTCATTGTGGTGTGCCCCCCGCAAACAAAGGGTAAACCCTTAAACATATAAATTCCATTAATTTCAATAACTTAGAATATCAACAAGCTGGCACACCTTTCGCTAAAGAAGGTTTATGACCGATTGCCATTTGTGCAGTCGGCGAACCCTTTGTTTTCCAAGCAGCAGGAGTGTGTTCCATGACCTCAATTGATCGTCGAAAGTTTATTTCAGGTGCCGCAGCCACGGCGGCAGGCGGTGCAGCCTTGGCAGTACCGGGTGTTGCAAGTGCACAAGGCGCAAAAGTCACCATGAAAATGACCAATGCCTACCCACCTGGCTCACCCTTCTATGTCGCGGGCCCCGGCAGCCCCACCGATTTTTGCAAGAAAGTGGAAACCATGTCAGGCGGTCGACTGAAAATTCAACACTTCGCCGCTGGTGAACTGATCCCTGCACTCGAGGGCTTCGATGCAGTGTCGGCAGGCACGGTTGAAATGAATGCAGCCAACGCCTATTTTTGGTCAGGTAAGGCGCCTGCCGCACAGTACTTTACAACCGTGCCTTTTGGCATGAACACCCAAGGCATGATGGCATGGCTGTATCACGGCGACGGCATGAAGTTGTGGCAAGAGGTGTACGCACCATTCGGCCTTACCGCGATGCCAATGGGCAACACCGGCGTACAGATGACAGGCTGGTTCCGCAAGCCAGTTGAAACGGTTGCTGACTTGAATGGCTTGAAGATGCGTATTCCTGGCCTGGCTGGGAAGGTGTACAGCCAACTCGGTGTGAATGTTCGTTTGCTGCCCGGTGGCGAAATTTTCCCAGCACTGGAGCGTGGCGTAATTGATGCGGCTGAATTTGTGGGTCCTTTCCAGGATCGCCGCTTGGGCCTGCACAAGGCTGCCAAGTACTACTACACCACCGGCTGGCATGAGCCCACCAACGTGACTGAACTCCTGATCAACAAGAAGGCCTGGGACAAGCTGCCCAAAGATTTACAAATGATGGTGCAGATGGCGGCGCAAGCCAGCGTAGTGGAAAGCCTTTCCTGGTCGGAATCGGTGAATGCAGAAGCACTTGAAGACCTTGTAAAAAACCAGGGCGTGAAAGCGCAGGCACTGCCCAAGCCCATCGTGGACAAGTTGAAAGAAGCCACCATGGACACTCTGGAAAGCGTGGCTGCTTCTGATCCGTTGGCCAAGAAAGTGCACACCTCGTTCATGGCCTTCAGAAAGAAGCATGAATCCTGGGCAGCACTGAGCGAAAAAACCTTTCTTAACCTTTAACAGGCAGTTGTTGTCATGAAGCAAGCCATCCCCAAACTCGAGGCTATTGTCGAGTTCGTTGGGGGGCTTGCACGCCTTTGCGTGCTTGCCCTCGTTGTTCTCGTAGCTGCCAACGTGATTCTTCGTTACCTGTTCTCGATCGGCCCAGTTGCCTTGCAAGAACTGGAGTGGCATTTGATCTCTCCCATCGCCCTGTTCGGTTTGGCTTATGCCATGAAGCACAAAGCCGATGTGCGGGTTGATTTTGTGTACGACCGGTTCGGCCCCGTCGGCAAGGGCTGGATTGATTTGGCCAGTGCTGCACTAACTTTTCTGGTGGCACTCGTCATCGTATATTTGTCGGTGCCCTATGTCATGCAGTCTTTCGACATGATGGAAGGCTCGCCCGATCCTGGTGGCCTGCCCTATCGGTATTTACTGAAAATATTCCTGCCCCTGGGCTTTGGTCTGCTGATGATTCAAGGCGTCGCGAACCTGTTGCAGGCAGTACTGCAAATCAAAGAAGCGAAGGTGGCCTCATGATAGGCAATGAATGGATTGTGCTGGGAATGATTGCCGGCTTTTTAGGGCTCATGATCATTGGTATTCCAGTGGCCATTGCCTTGGCGGTTTCCGGCTTTGTGGCGGGTTACATCGGCTTTGGCCCGATGTTATTCAATCTGATGCCTGCGCGTTTGTACGGCGTGGTCAGCAACTACACCCTGCTTGCCATTCCGCTGTTTGTATTCATGGGTGTGATGCTTGAAAAAAGCCGTGTGGCTGAAGACATGCTCGACACCATCGGCACCGCCATGGGCGGCCTGAAAGGCGGCATGGGCTTGGCCATTGTGCTGGTGGGTGTGCTGATGGGTGCATCTACAGGCATTGTGGGCGCAACCGTGGTTACCGTGGGTTTGCTTACACTGCCAACTTTGATGAGGCGTGGTTATGCGCCTAGTGTGGCTTGCGGCACCATATGCGCGTCGGGCACCTTGGGGCAAATCATTCCGCCAAGCCTGGTGCTGATTTTGTTGTCAGACATCATGGGGGAATCTGTTGGTACGCTGTTCGCCGCTGCGCTGATTCCCGGTTTGGTGCTGGCTGGTATTTATTGCGCTTATCTGATTTTGCTCGGCATGTTCATGCCCAAGCTGGTGCCTGCCGTACCCCTTGAAGAGCGTCAGAAAATCAACAAAGCAGAATTGCGGCGCAAGCTGATTCGTGATGTCCTGCCGCCCGTGTTGTTGGTGTTTGCAGTGTTGGGCTCAATCGTTGGGGGCATTGCAGCACCCACAGAAGCTGCATCCATGGGTGCACTGGGCGCATTGCTGATTGCGGTGGGTTTTAGACGCATGAACTGGCAATTGTTGAAAGACACCATGCACGGGACATTGACCATCTCAGCCATGGTGTATTTCATTTTGCTGTGCGCACAGCCCTTTGCCCTTTCTTTCCGCGGCCTGGGTGGTGAAGACATGGTGCATGGTTTGTTCGACCTGATTCCGGGCGGTGAAGTTGGCGCTTTGTTATTCCTGATGGGCCTGCTTTTTATTCTCGGGTTCTTCCTGGAGTGGATTGAAATTTCCTACATTGCTTTGCCCATGTTTTTGCCGGTGTTCATCGGTTACGGTACCGACATGGTTTGGCTGGCCATACTCATCGCCATGAACTTGCAGATGTCGTTCCTGACACCCCCCTTTGGTTGGGCATTGTTCTTCCTCAAAGGGGTAACACCGCCAGGCATTACTACGCGTGATATTTACATAGGTGTTTTACCTTTTGTGTTGCTACAGGCCTTGGCGGTGGCAGTTATATTCATGTTCCCGTCGGTCGCAACCTGGCTACCCAAAGCCATTGGCTGGTAAGCAAAGCAAGGAGTTCTAATGGAAATGTTAAGTGGATACTCCCTGCCTTGGCTGGCAGGGCTGGTGGTGGCGCTCGCCATTACTGGGACCATCGCAGGCCTGCTGGCAGGCTTGTTGGGGGTGGGAGGTGGCATTGTAATTGTGCCGGTGTTGTATCACCTGTTTACGCTGCTGGGCGTGGATGAAAGTGTGAAAATGCATGTGGCTGTGGGTACCTCGCTGGCCACCATCATTCCCACCTCGTTCATCTCGGCAAAAAGCCACAAAGCCAAGGGCAATCTGGATGAACCACTGTTCAAAAGCTTGGTGATCCCATTGTTCATCGGCGTGGTGATTGGCAGTTTTGCGAGTGGTTATGTGTCGGGTGACGTGCTGTCGATTGTTTTCGCAAGCATTGCCTTGCTGGTCGCGGCCAATATGGCGTTTCGAAGCAATGCAAAACCTGTTGCCGAGAATTTGCCGCGCAGCCCATTTAAACAAATTATGGGCACATTCATCGGTGGTTTTTCAACCTTGATGGGCATTGGTGGCGGCACCCTGAGTGTACCGATTCTGAATGCTTTCAATGTGCCCATGCACAGGGCGGTGGGCACTGCGGCAGCCATTGGCATGGTGATCAGCATTCCGGGCGCAATCGGGTTTTTACTCAATGGCTGGACCGTTGAAAATACGCCACCCTTGACCATTGGTTACATTAATTTGATTGGCTTTGCACTGATTGTGCCCATGACCATGTGGATGGCCCCCGTGGGCGCACGCATGGCCAACGCCACCACGGCAGCAAGACTGAAACTGGCGTTTGCATTTTTCCTGTTCATTACCGCCGTACGCATGTTTTACGGCGTGTTGAGCTAAGCAATAGAAGGGAGTAAAAAACAATGATTCACACCAAACGCGCACTGGGTGGCGTGTTCGTTGCGCCCCACCATTTGGCTGCACAGGCTGGCCGAGATGTGTTGAAAGAAGGTGGCAACGCCGCTGAAGCCATGATTGCCGCTGCAGCTGCCATTGCAGTGGTATACCCACACATGAACTCGATTGGTGGTGACGGTTTCTGGCTGCTCAGCGAGCCGGGCAAAGCGCCAGTGGGTATTGATGCCTGTGGCAAAGCTGCAGCAAAAGCCACCCGTGCTTTTTACACCGAACAAGGGTTGGACAGCATTCCCAACCGCGGGCCATTGGCCGCGCTCACCGCAGCGGGAACGGTCGGTGGCTGGATCAAAGCCCGGGAAGTTGCCACACAATGGGGTGGCAAATTGCCCTTGAGCCGATTGATGGAAGACGCCGTGGCTCATGCACGCCACGGCGTGGCTGTCAGCAGCAGTCAGGAACGTTTAACCCGCATGAAGTTCGATGAGCTTTCAACAGCACCCGGCTTTGCGGAACATTTGTTGATGGATGGCCAAGTGCCAGTTGAGGGCAGCGTACTGAAGCAAAGTGCTTTGAGCGATACCCTTGCGCGCATGGGCCAAGTGGGACTGGACGATTTTTACCGTGGCGAACTGGCCCAAGCCATGGCCGAGGATTTGGCCCGAGTGGGCAGCCCCATCAGCCTGGCTGATTTGAACAATCACCATGCGCAGTTTGTAACCCCACTGCAAACCGAGCTGAACCACAGCACAATTTACAACATGACACCGCCCACGCAAGGCATGGCCTCGCTGATGATTCTGGGTATGTTCGACACACTCGGCGTACAACAGGCTGATGGTTTTGAGTATTTGCACGGCATGGTAGAAAGTACCAAGCAAGCCTTTCTGGTGCGCGACCGCCATTGCACCGACCCGGCTTACATGACAGTTGACCCCCGCGATTTTCTGACCCGCGAGTCGCTGGCTGAGCGGGCGAAGAAAATCAACATGCAGCGCGCACTGCCCTGGCCCCAAGACCCATGGCAAGGCGACACGATCTGGATGGGTTGCATTGATAGCGAAGGTCGCACCGCCAGCTTTATTCAAAGTGTGTTCTGGGAATTCGGTTCGGGTGTGGTGTGCCCTTCAACCGGTGTGATGTGGCAAAACCGTGGCATCAGTTTTTCGCTGAAAGAAGATGCACTGCACAGGCTTGAGCCGGGCCGCAAACCCTTCCACACATTGAACCCAGCCATGGCACGTTTCAAAGATGGTCGCAGCATGGTGTACGGCACCATGGGCGGCGAAGGGCAACCGCAAACCCAAGCTGCAGTGTTCAGCCGGTATGCGCTTTTCAATCAGCCTTTGCAAACTGCGGTAACAGCACCGCGTTGGTTGTTGGGCCGTACCTGGGGCGAGCAAAGCACCACCTTAAAACTGGAAAGCCGGTTTGAACAAGAATTGGTTCAGCAACTGCGTGATGCTGGCCATGTATTGGAAGTGTTACCAGAAGCCTTCAGCGACACCATGGGGCATGCCGGTGCAGTGGTACGCCACCCCAACGGCATGATGGAAGGGGCTGCTGACCCGCGTTCAGACGGATCAGTGGCCTGTGTTTAGACACCTTCGCTGATTCTTTTGAAATAAGAGGTATGTGCAGCAGTACCTTCAGGCCACTGGCCAAGAAAGTGCTGCTGCCAGGCAGCTTGATCAAATTGAACGCGAACCTGTTCAACCCACACACCATTGAGTTGTGTGGATTGAAACACCAAAGCAGGCTGGTTCAACGGTGTGATTGAAATACGGGTGAGCAGCCCATCCATTTGGGCGCTGGGCATTCCCGCCGCACCGTTGTTGCTGATCAATCCTGTTTGCCCATTGGGCAGTGGCTCATGGTGAAACGCGGCACTGCAAGTGTGGCTGCTGGCAAATACATTCACCTGTGCTTTTTCAAACAAAGCGGCACGCCATGGCGTTTCGTCCGTTTGCTTCAAATGAGCAGGGTCAAACCGCCAGCCTGCCAATGAATCGCCATCGCCATGCACCACAGCCACGTTCAATTCGCCCACGCTATAACGTGCAAAGAAAGGTTTAGCCAACAACTTGCTCAGCAACTCGGGCTGTTGTTGCGCGCACCGCTTCAGCTCGGTATGAATGAAGTTTGACCGGTCCACCACACCTTGATCCACGTTCTCGGGATAGGCACAGCCACAATCAGCCACATCCAAAGGCTCGCCAAGTTCAGCTTCCACATTGCCCAAAATGCAATCGTGATTCAACACACGCTGGTTAATGTGAACAAAGTCTTCAAGCGATTTGTTGAACCAGTTAAAGTCGCCATTGAAACAAATGCGAACATTGCCCGATTCTCTCGAGGCCAGTTGTTCAATCGAATCCAGCGCAAATGGGTTGCCATACAAACCACCCACCACATACAACACATCGCATGGTGTGGCAGGTACCTGTGCAATTTTGGCCGCACCGTACTGGTATCGAATCGGGCAACTGCGCCCTGCCTTCTCAATCATGTTTCACTCGTACAAATCATCAAGGTGGGCCTGCGTTAATTCATGGCTTGCACAATCAAGGACCACCTCGCCCGCTTTCAAGCCAATGACTCGGTGACTAAGCAAAGGCACAAGGTTCACATTGTGAACCACAGTAATCAAGGTGGAATTCTCCGTGGCCTTTACCAACAGTTCACACACCTCATCGGCGGCTGTGGGATCAAGCGCTGCTGTGGGCTCATCGGCCAGCACCAGTTCAGGTTGTTGCACCAGCATGCGGGCAATCGCCACCTTCTGGCGTTCACCACCAGAAAGCTTGTCCGCGCGTTTTTCTGCCAGATGGGCCATACCGACTGCTTTCAATGCAGCTTGCGCACGCTGGGTTTCTTCATTCGTGAAAATTCGCGCCCAACTGCGCAAGCGCGGCATGCGTGCCAAACCACCCACCAACACATTTTCCATGGCGCTTAAGCGCGCAACCAAATGCAGGCCTTGCAAGACCTGCCCCACCTCGGCTCGCACCAAGCGCAAATCACGCTCACGACGAAGCGGAAAGACGGTGTGGCGGTTGACCACGATGTGCCCGGCAGTGGGTTTGACAAAGCCGTTCAAACAACGCAACAGGGTCGATTTGCCTGCACCGTTGCGCCCAAGAATGGCCACCTTTTCGCCACGCGCAATGTGAAGCGAATCCACTTTCAAAATGCGTCGCCCAGCGATCACCATTTCCAGATTTTCGATTTCAATGATGTTGTGGCTCATAACAGCGCCGTCCGGATTCTGCGGCTGATCGCATCGAATGCGGTCACCATCAACACCACAACAATCAGAATGCTCGACAAGCGACCCCACTGAAACAGTGCCACTGCCTCGGAAATCAACAAACCCAGCCCACCTGCGCCAATGATGCCAAGAATGGTGGAGTCGCGAATATTGTATTCCCACAGGTACAGGTGGCTGCTCACCCACTGTGGCAACACATTGGGCCACACCGACCAGAAAAAGGTTTGCGAGGGGCTTGCACCCACCCCCTTTACGGCCTCAATCGAGGCCATATCAAGTGTTTCAATGGATTCGGCAAACAACTTGCCATAAGTGCCCAGGCTGTGAAATGCAATGGCCAGAATACCCGCTGTGGGACCAAGCCCCACAATGCCCACCAGCACCAAACCAAACACCAAGGTATGAATGGAACGCGATGTGTCCAGCACCAAACGCGAGAACGCGGTAAGCACTCGCGGGGCCTTGATGTTTTTTGCGCTGAGCACACCGAAGGGCAAGGCCAGAATTGCACCCAACAGCGAGCCCAGCGTGGCGATTTTAAAGGTTGTCCAGGTGGCAAACCCCAGCTGGACCAGCCACTGCTTTTCTACTTCCTGTCGGTTTTCGGTTCGCAACACCGTGCCATCGTCGCTTTTGTATTCGTACGCCGCGTCCCCCAACCACACATCTAGAAAACTTGGGCGAGCAAATTCAGTGGCGGTTTTAATGAAGTTGGCAACCGGGTTGCGGCCCATGGACAAATCGCCAGCCGTGGCCAGGCTGTACACGCAGCCAAACACAATGAGCGCATACAAAAAGACCAGCCCGAAAAAACCGAGCCGGCCTTTGAGGCGCAACTTGAACTGCATCCAATTCATGGTGGTGAAACGGCCCTCTTATTTGGGCTGCAAGCGGCCAGTGGCCAGGCCTGCATCACGAATTGGCTTGTAGTAGCTGTTGTCTTTTTTCGCAAAACCCGTGTAACGCGGTGGCAACAAGTTGGGCTGGTTCTTCAGTTCAGCACCAATGCCAAGCAAGGCCTCTTGCAACTTGGCCACAAAGGCCTTGTCTTCAAACAATTTCGAGCTCACGGCAAATGCATCGTTGGGCAGAGGGTCGGAAGTCCAGATGATTTTCGAATCTTCGGCCTTGATCAATCCATCAGCAATCATCGCATCACGGTTGCGGTTGTAATCTGCACCTGCATCGATTGCGCCTTGGGTAACCTGGGTCTGAATGGCCTGATGGCTGGTGTTGATCACTTTCGAGAAATAAGTGTCGGGGTTGATCCCCTGCTTCTGGAAATAATGAAAGGGAATGAGATAACCCGAGGTGGAACCCTTGTCACCAAATGCAAAGGTTTTGCCTTTCAAATCGGCCACGCTTTTGATGCCGCTTTTCGGATTGGTTACCATGATGCCGAAATACTCAGGCTTGCCTTCATATTCGATGGTGGCCACCGCTTGGGCTTTGGCTTCATTGTTGGCCAATACATAGCCCCATGGGCCCATCAAGGCAATGTCGGTTTCACCATTGGCCAGCGATTTCGCCAGACCTTCCCAACTGCTGACCGTGCGCAACTTCACGGGTTTGCCCAGCTTTTTTTCCAGATACTGAGCCAAAGGTGTGTAAGTGGCGTCGTTTTTATCTTTGTCAGGTTGGTAAAGGCCAACGCCGAACTGAATCACTTCTTGAGCAAGCACGGGTGTGGAAACAAGGGCAAAGCTGAAAGCGCCGATCAGGGCTTTGGTCAACAAACGCATGGTCAGGTTCCGTTATGAATTGGGATAATTGAAATAAAACGAGAGTCTCAAGGCTTACTACGCTAAAGAAGCCACAAAGGTTACAGGATTTTTATTTGAATTCGAGGAAGATTGCCGTGCCGAAGTGTTCGTATTGCCTAATTCAGTTGCTTGTTGGCCAGCCAAGCCTCGTAACCGCCTTCCATGGCCTTGGCATGCTTGTAACCCTGCTTGCGGAGAAGGCCCGCCACATGGGAGGCGCTGACATCATCAGGACATGCACACATGGTCACGATTACATCGGTTTTGGGCCATGCGCGGGCTGCAGCCAAAGCACTTTCGGCGTTGGAAGGTAGCCAACCGGCCAAGGGCTCGGCTTCTTGCACAATTGCAGGTCGAAGGTCGACCAGGCGAAGGTTGGACTGGCCAGCTTTAACCATGCCCAAAACTTCTGCGGCAGGCACTTTGGGCAGTTTCAATCTTGCCTGGAACGCATCACGGCGAGACAGTTTCCACATGAGCCAGAAAGCGCAAATCAGCGCGGCCACCACACCCACAATGAACAGGTTGTCTTGTAAGGCTGAATACACCGCATTAACCTGGTCTTGAAACAGCCAACCGGTGAGCAACGCGGCCATTGCCCACAAAAATGCGCCTGCTGCCGACGCAATGGTGAAGCTGAGTATGGACATCTTCACGGCGCCCGCAATGGGCGGTGCCACTGTAGAAAACCCGGGAATGAATTTGGCCGCCACCAACGACCATGGGCCCCATAGCCTGAAACGCGATTCGGTTTGACTTACACACGATTCAGGATTGATCGACAGTTTGCACAACACCGACAATACCCGATAACCATAGAAGCGGCCCGCCAGATACCAGGCCCAATCCGCAATCAGCGAAGCCGAGGTAGCCACGATTGCCAGCAACAAGATGCCGGACCACTGACCCGACAAGCTGGCCGACAGGATCATGGTGGGCACCGCAGGCACAGGGGCTCCGAGCTGCTGCAACAGCACGTTGAAGAAAACCAGAACTTCCGTGGTTTCAAACAAAGACATGGTGATTACCGCCCTGAACTGCCCTACGGACAAGATAGCGACATGATAAGCAATTTACAGAGAAGGTCGACAAGATTAGAGGGAGCGCTCTCCAAATGAGGTCACTTCACGTCACAAAGTGTTGTTACCCTGTCACTTCCAGTTTTAAAACATGAAGGAGTAAACACCATGGCAGACCTCGAACATTACAAGGCAAAACTGAATGCCCAGTTGGACGAGTGGAAAGCAGATCTGGACAAACTCAAGGCCAAAGCCGACGGCAAGTCGGCAGATGCCAAGAAAGAGTTGAATGAATCCATTGACGCACTTGAGGCCAAGCTGGCCCAAGGTCGTTCAAAACTTGAAGAACTGAAAGGTGCAAGCGCTGAAGCCTTCGAAAGTTTGCGTGAAGGCGCAAACAGCGCTTGGGACAGCATCAAGGATGCCTTTGACAAGGCCAAGTCCAAGTTCTAATCAAACAGTGGGCCATAGGCCTGCATGTTCAAAGCTGGGGTTGTGAAAGGCCCCAGCGACACGGTTTCTTCATAAAACGACTGACACTCGAACAAACCATTTCCGAATTCATCTTCAGTCAAAATGTAGCCTAGGGAATTGTGCGTCAGGCCCAGCAACATCATGGGGTGTTCGCTTCGTGCGCGTATTGAGTCGGCCATGCCTTTTGATCCCTCGCCCGGAATAGTCACCAACTCCAGCACCTTTCCCTCGCCTTGTCCCAGTTGAATTCGAGTGACCGGCGTTTCCGCATACAAGGCCACCTGAGGCAGGTTTTCATAGCCTGGAATATTGGCTGCCAGCTCTTCGCCCAAAGGCGTGAAATTGTAATAGCCGTTGAAGCTGCGCAAGCCACCCGCCCCAACAAACAAAGGGTTGGTCACAGGCAAAAAAGCATTGGCATGTGCAACTTGCAAACCGCCCTCTACTTTCTTGCGCTGGCTTAAAACGTTCATGGCCGCTTGGGCCACTGCCACGCCCATTGCATTGGCTTTCTCATAGGGGTCTTCAGCGGCAGGCGCACGTGGTGAAGAATCTGCGATCGCGCCATTGTAAAAAAGCACGGTTGAATCGAAATTTCTTTCGAGCAAGCGCAGCGCCCCACCTACCCAGTCTGTATGAACCAAGCGGTTACTGGAACCCAGCACAGTGGGGTGTGCCGAGTAGTTCAATACCGAACCCAACACCTCGCCTCGCGCTGTGCGGGCTTGCAGCAAAGTCAGTGTAGGGTCAGGCATGCGGGAATCATCGGGATCGCAGCGACGGAAATTATTCAAGCGTGCCTCGCCTTCCAGCACAGTCTGGGCAAAATCAAGGTATGCAGGCTCAAGCTTGGCCACGGCTTCAGCAGCCGCCTCTGCAGCCAACTGGTACAAGCCGCCTTTCAATGCCGGGTCACAGGCTTGCGCGGGGTCGGCTTGCTCGCAATTTAACCAGCTGGCAGGCACGCCACCCCAAAGGCCTTGCAAGTCGGCCGCAGAATGCGAATGGGTTTGTGCAAACAACACGTTGTTGGGCGGCACATTGGCGGCCTGAGCTACGGCGGCTTTCAGTTTGTTTTGAATCACATTGCCCGCACCTATCGCATCGATGGTGACAAACACCAAACGGTTCGCAGGCTCAGCCTGACCCTCCAGCACAAATACACGCACAAAAGTGCCATCGCCAATTCCGTTGGCGGGCGGTCCTCCGATATCGAAATTTACGATGTCTTGCGGACCATTGAATGCGAAGCCGCCATACCCACCCAGATTGAATTGTTGCAACTTGCCAACCAACGGCGTGCTGCTGGTGACCACACCCTGAATTTGTGCGGGCGTCGGGTCAATGTTTCGTTTGGCCGAGGCTGCACGAAATTGAGAGGTATCGAGCAGATTCGGATTGCCACCACCGTTGCCACCGCCATTGCCACCACCGTTTCCAGGGGGAGGATCTACAATAACGGGTGGGCCGTTTTCATTGGTGTCGGTTCGCGATGCAGTTACTGAACTGTTGTCCGAGTTCAAACAAGCTGACAGCAACAGGCACAGAAAAACCACATTCCATTGAAGTGTTTTCATTGACGAATACTCCTTATTTCAATGCGGGGTTGAAGCCCCGTGATGTGCAAGGCAAACCATTGCACACGTCAATCAACGCACCCTGCTTTTTCAAGAACGCAGACTTCATGTCCATGTTTTTTTCTTCGTTTCGGGGGTGGCCGTGCGGATCGGCACCATAACCTGTGGTCATGGGTCGGTTGTCCAGCGGCGGCGGCGCACTACCATTGGGGTTTGCAGAACCATCGGCATTGGTCATGGGGCCGCTGTCCCACACGGTGAGTGCATTGCCTGCATGTGGATATTTTTTGATGCACGGTAAACCAAAATACGGATGGTCATCCGGGTGCCTGCGCCCGAAAGACACATTCGGAAACTGCTCCTGCTCAGCGCGCACCGCTGGGTGGACCTGCTTCAGCACCGCACGCCCGCGTTGGGCAGACGGGCCACCCACCACCGCAGGGCATTGCAAGGGCGCTTCAATGGTTCGCGCCATGATTTCCGCGGTGTTCATATACACCTGGTGATCAGCAAACGCGGGCATCAATAACACCCGTTTGTTGGGTCGAGTACCTGGCAACTCCCTACCTGGTGCCAAACTCCATGCATAGCCATTGTTCTCGCCACGGTCCCACAGCATTTGAATCAGTGAAAGGATGAACTGTTGATCCAACGAGGCTGGGTATGCTTCATAAAACGCAGGGGCGTAGGGTGCAAAATCCACGGAGCGTTGCAACAAGGTGGAGTAAGCCATACCGGGCACGCCCAGTGTTGCGGCTTGAATGTCCGGCGAAATCGCTGTGACAGGCCCACCATTGATGCCGCCTTGCGAATTGCCATCGTAAAACAGTTCGCTGCGGTCAATCAGGCATTTGCCCTCTTTCTGAAAAGCGGGGTGAGTACAAAATCCATTCTCGGAAATCATGGCCCGACCCAACATCGTGAAGTTCAAGAAGCCCTGTTGCAAACGATCGGTGAGGCGATTGAAGCCGCTGAAGTCCGTCAGCATCAACACCGTACTGGCCAAATCGCCGCCCGCCGCATCCCAGAAGGGATCGTATTTACGATTGTCATCGGGATCATCAGGCTGATTGCCCGTGGCCAAGCCTGCCCAATCCACCATGCAGAACAGGAAATTGTGGCGCTCGGCCATCACGCGCACATTCAAATCATAGGTGTTGCCTTCATCGCGAGAGCCCAGCAAACCATGACCATACAAGGACGCGCGCGCAGGTTCACCCGTGTCCAGATTTTTGCGCGCAATGGAGCATATAAAGGGCACACTGGCATTCGGCGTTAAGGGATTGCGCTGGGGCAAAGCAGTAGCCGGGCTACCGGTCGGCACCAGCGGATAGTTGTAGGTGCCACCCGACAGACAATTGGGGCTGGTGAGAAAACATGGCACATCAATGTGACCACGAATTCGTCTTGCGGTAATTTCACTGGCCGATCCGTTCTCCGGATTATCAATCACTGCATCAATCGTGAAGTTGGGCGATTGCGCAGCTGTCGCTTCGATGGACTCATCACGCGCATGAATCAGGCGTTCAGTCAGGTTCCTTTCTGATGCGACAGTGAAGTCCCAGGCAAGGTAAAGGTTTTCGCGTTCAACACCCGCCAGGTTCAGCACGCTGAAAATATTCTCCATCAGCGGCTTGCGCGCATTTTGCGCAGCATTCGCCAGCGGCGTGCCATCCCGGTAGGCCTTGAATACCGGGTTGGGCTGTAGGGTGTCGCCAGCACTGTTTTTCAGGTTGCGCATGGCCACGATGTAACGTCGCCCCGGTTCCAGATTTTTGGCCACCCGAATGACAAGCGCGGGGCCAGGATCTGCGTTTGGCAAGCCCAAGCGCCCCTGCGTGATGTTGGCATCCAGTTCAGCCCAAATCAGCTGCTTCTTCAAAGTCAACGTGTCAATCAACACAATGGGCTGATTGCGCTGCAAACTCGCTTCGATATTGGTAATGGGCACTGCGCCGGTTTTTTGCAAATCAAGCCCTGGTACACGCGTCAGAATGGGTTGGCCAGGAGAAAACCCGTCATTGCGATTCCAGTCAGTGGGATCGATGGGCTTGCCCGCAATGTTCTTGGGCATGGCCAACACATTCAAATTCACGCGCATCTTGGTGTCGGTTTGTGTGTCTGCGGTTGTGAAGTAATTGTTCGGAAATGGGAACAGACAGTAGGCCGGGTCCAGCGGATCACAGCGCTCGGCACCTGCAGGCGGAGCGCCGGTGCCGGCTGGCTCAGTTCGTACCACAGGGTCTTTAGGAAACAAGGGAGGCTCCGCACCCCCGCCACCATCATCGCCCCCGCCATCGCCAGGGTTGTCTGGATCTTCCGGATCCACCGGCGTGTCGGGTTCCTCCTCATTGGGATTGGTGATAGTGGGGTTGTCAGCCTGCGGCGAAGCTGAATCGCCCATGCACCCACCCAATAGCAAAGCCCAAGCCAATACAATGGCTCCACCCCAGATTGTCGTCCTCATGTCTCTCTCTTTGTGCGTGGGGCCTTGTGTTCGACCCTTAAGTTACATTACTGTAACTAGAGATTAGTTTATGAAGTTGTAATACGTCTAGTGTAGTTTTTCCATAGTAAATTCAACGAGTTAACAATGTTAAAACCAGTGCAAACCCGCATGAAACCTGAGGACAGAGAACGTCAACTGCTCGAAGTTGCGCAGCGGATGTTTGTGGAAAGGGGTTACCAAGGCACAGCCATGGAAGACATTGCGAGGGCGGCTGGCGTGACCCGGCCCGTGGTGTACAAACTGTTTGGCAACAAGGACGGCATTTACCTTGCTTGCTTGAAGAAAGCGCGGGAAGTGCTGAACAGTTACATCATTGAGCGTGCTCTCGAGGGCAACGGTCTTCAGGGTCGCTTGCGCGGCGGCATCGAGGGTTATTTTTCATTTGTCGAATTCGAGAGGGACGCATTTCGATTTCTCTACGACAGTGGTGCAGCTGTGGCTGGCCCAGCGGCGCAAGCCGCAGGTCAATTGCGCTTCGACACAGTGAACCGCATCGCTTTTTTACTGGGTGATTTAAAAGGTGTTATGCCGGAAGAAGAAATTGTGGCCACTGCCCACGCTTTGTCTGGCGCGGGCGAGCAACTGGCCAAATGGTGGTTAACCCAACCCGCTTTGCCCAAAGCCACGGTGGTGAACACCATGTTTAATTTGCTTTGGGCGGGCTTGGTCAATCACCAACATAATGCTTAAGGTGCAGGCGCACTCGAGAAATCAAAGTTGTTGGTGATGACTTCACGGGGAGAATCTGTGGTGCCCACAAATTCGGGGTTAAAGTTGGCGGCAGCCATCTGTACCACCGGTGTTAAGTCCACTGGTTCTGCTATCGCCATCACTGTGTATTCGCCCTCCACACCGCTGTCGGCACTGAAGTTGAACACACCAGTGGCTGTGTAGGGGGCCACCTGAGGCGCATCCACCGGCAAAGTGAATGAATACCCTGCGGTGTCACCCATGCCAGTCATTACACCGCCGGAATCAAATGTTTCGAATGACAACTGGGCCGAATTGATCAACACCGTAGCACCCTCAGTCAAGGTTTGCGTGATTTCAACAAAAGTGGCGGGTTTTACATCGTCCGTATTGGTCACGGTTCCTACAGCATCACCTTCTACAGTAGCTGGAAGCAGCGCAATTTCATTTTGATCACCCGCGGTAACCGAATCAAAATCCAAATTCACTAGCTGACCTTCGGGAACTACGACATCGGTGACCACCTTGGTAATAAAACCCGATGCAGTGAACACCAAATCGTAAGTGCCAGGAGGAACCTGGGACAAAACAAATCTACCATTGGCGGCCAGGTCTGTTGATTCAATTGGCGCTGTCGCGCGCACCACCTCGCCATCTTGCTGCAAAGAAATACTGACGCCCTCGGGCACCAGTGCATCGGCTACACTGCCACGCACGCCAGACGACAAGCGTGGAATTGCGGTCAGCACTGGTTTCAGCAAGTAGTTACCAGAATTTCCCGCTTCAACCACTGACTTGCATGCATCGAAATCAATCAAGAGATCGGCAACCTGCCCTTCAGCCACATCAATGCCCACATTAATTTTCACGCCGCTTTGTTGACCACTGGGAGTTTTCAAGTCTTCGAAGCCACCCGCACTGAACACCACATGGTTGGGTGCACGTGTGGGGTCAGCATCCGGATCAAAGTCAATGTTTGTAGGGTCGGCCGTGGCATTGTCCACCAACACAAAACGAACCTGCTGAATTCGCCCGACCGGCAAGGTGATTTCACCCAGTTCTTCAATCACGCCGTTTTGCAAATCAAGTAAATCAATCTGGCGTGGCTGGTCCAACACAATCTCAGACCAACCGCCACCGTCGGGGCTGGCCGTGGCGCTGCTGTTGACCCGAATTCGGTCCACTGTCACAAACACATTGTCGTAACCACAAGACGGCGCGTCGGTCATGGCGGTGCGCAGCGTTCCTGTGGCGGCAGAATCGCCGCCGCCGCAAGCTGCTACAAACAAGGCGGCACAAGTAACCGCCAGGGCGCTTTGGATGTATGTTTTCCCCTTTCGCATTGCTATCTCCTTGAATGTCCGCTTGAAATTAGATCTGAGCAGATTCGGACTATCCCTGTTTAACGCGTCAAAAGGAAAAGCTGTTTACCCGTGTCGCAACGAATAATTGTGCACCACAACATATCATTCTCAAAAATCAGGAAATCTCGAAAATAATCTATCTTTTTTAGAGCTCAGTTTCAAAATAATTCTCAATCTCAATTTCTTAACATACCCAACAAACCCTTTTCCCTTATGGATTAGAAGGTTAGAGTCGATTCAAGACAACAATCAGAACGATAGCTAATTTGCATTAATGAAATTATTCAATTAACTTTTGCAATCGCACAATTTATTCGTTAAAATTGCGATGAATTAATTTACTGACTGTTCATTAACTTTTTGGAGGACTTCAAATGTCTCTGATCAACACCACAATCAAGCCATTCAAAGCCACTGCTTACTGGAACGGCAAAGAAATCAACCTGACCGAAGCCGACGTGCTGGGCAAGTGGTCTGTGTTCTTCTTCTACCCCGCTGACTTCACATTCGTGTGCCCCACTGAACTGGGCGACCTGGCTGACCAGTACGAGGAACTGAAGGCCATGGGCGTTGAAGTGTTCTCTGTGTCAACCGACACCCACTTCACACACAAAGCCTGGGCCGACGCCACAGAAACCATCGGCAAAATCCGTTTCCCAATGATTGGTGACCCCACCGGTCAAATTACACGCAACTTCGGTGTGATGATCGAAGAAGAAGGTTTGGCACTGCGCGGTACTTTTGTTCTCGACCCACAGGGCGTGATCAAAGTGATGGAAGTGCACGACCTTGGCATTGGCCGTGACGCATCTGAACTGAAGCGCAAGATTCAAGCCGCACAGTACATCGCCAAGAATCCTGGCCAGGCTTGCCCTGCCAAGTGGAAGGAAGGCGACGCCGCCTTGACTCCATCACTGGACCTGGTTGGCAAAATCTAAATTCAAATTACCTTTGAATTTTTAGCAGTAAACCGCTCCCCACAAGGGAGCGGCCTCATGTTCAAAAAAACCTGAAGAACATCCCCGGAGTACCCCATGCTCGACGCAAACATCAAATAACAACTGAAGACCTATCTGCAAATGCTGCGCCACCCCATTGAATTGGTGGCCTCGCTGGACAACAGCGACAAGGCACGCGATATGGAACAGCTGGTGCAAGAAATCGCGGAATGCTCAGACAAAGTGTCTGTGCGCCTGGACGGCAACTACAACCTGCGCCCCTCATTCTCAATTACCAAGCAAGGTGAGGAAGGCCGCGTGCGTTTTGCCGGTTTGCCCATGGGACACGAATTCACCTCACTGCTACTGGGCCTGCTGCATGTGGGTGGCCATCCACCCAAGGTGGAGGCAGACGTAATCGAACAAATCAAAGGCTTGCAGGCGCCTGCAAACGGCGGTCATTTTGAAACCGTCATTTCACTGAGCTGCCACAACTGTCCCGACGTTGTGCAAGCCTTCAACACCATTGCCGCATTGAACCCGGCATTTAGCCACACCATGATTGATGGCGGCATGTTCCAACCACTCGTGGAACAACGCAAGGTGATGGCAGTGCCCACCGTGTTTCAAGGTAGCAATAGCGCAACCGGCAACAGCACCGAAAGTTTTGGTTCCGGCCGCATGACCCTGGAAGAAATTGTTGCAAAGCTGGACACCGGTGCTGCTGAAAAGGATGCAGCCAAACTGAATGCCAAAGGCGAGTTTGATGTGCTGATTGTGGGCGGTGGCCCCGCCGGCGCAGCCGCCGCAATTTATGCTGCGCGCAAAGGCGTGAAAACCGGCATTGTCACCGAGCGCTTCGGTGGCCAGGTTCTGGACACACTGGGCATTGAAAACTTCATTTCCGTGAAAGAAACAGAGGGCCCCAAGCTGGTGGCTGCACTGGAACAGCACGTGAAGGAATACGACATCGACGTGATGAACCTGCAACGCGCCAAAGGCCTGCAGAAACTCGCCGACGGCAAGGTTGAAGTTGAACTGGAAAACGGTGCCAAGCTGACCAGCAAAAGCATCATTTTGAGTACCGGCGCACGCTGGCGCGAAATGAATGTGCCAGGCGAAGCCGAGTACCGCAACAAGGGCGTGGCCTACTGCCCGCACTGCGATGGCCCGCTTTACAAAGGCAAGCGCGTGGCGGTGATTGGTGGTGGCAACAGCGGCGTAGAGGCCGCCATTGACCTGGCCGGCATTGTGAAAGAAGTCACCTTGTTTGAATTCGACACCAAGCTGAAGGCAGATGCCGTATTGCAGAAAAAACTGTACAGCCTGCCGAATGTGAAAGTGATCTTGAATGCACTGACCACCGAGGTGAATGGCGACGGCAGCAAGGTGTACGGCTTAAGCTACAAAGACCGCGCTACCGATGAGGTAAAGCAGGTTGAACTGGAAGGTATTTTTGTTCAAATCGGCTTGCTTCCCAACACCGACTGGCTGAAAGGCACACTGGAGTTGAGCAAGTACGGTGAAATCGTGGTTGACCACAAAGGCCACACCAGCATGGAAGGCGTATTTGCTGCAGGCGACTGCACAACAGCACCTTACAAGCAGATCATCATCGCCATGGGTGAAGGTGCAAATGCTTCACTGGCCGCGTTTGATCATTTGATTCGACAGTAAAGTCGCTCGATATAAAACGCCCGCAGGTGTTGATCTGCGGGCTTTTTTATTGACAACTTTTTTGAGCATACCTAAAAAGGCCAGAATGATTTCACCATGCGCGGCTTGTTGGCTAAAAGTAGGGCCACCGCCACAGCAGACCCAACCATCAACATGATCCACACCAGCGCCGCAATGGAAGGCCTGTCTGCGACCAAACACATCACCAGCGACGCAACAAGGGAAAGATAACCCAACAGCTTCAACACCGTTCGAGGTGGTTGGCTATCAGCCAAGGGAATCTGCTTCACTTGTGCCCAATGTACATCCATGGACAAGGCCAGCCAGGCCATACCCACAAGGCTGAGCAAAGCGGCGGCAGTTAGATAAAATGCTTCAGGCATGGGCCACCTCACCCGTGTCAGATCCAGATTTTTTTTCAGTTTTCCTAACCGGCACATCCGCACCACGCTCTCGGCGTGCAAGTTTCAATGCAGCCCAGCCGCTCACCACCGCACACGCCAACAAGCTCAAATCAACGCCTGCGACAGGCCAATACGTGTCGGTGAAAATTGTTTTGAACAAATGGTCGCCAGTGGTGGCCCAGTTCAACAGAACCGCTGAAATACTGAGCACTACTACTCCCCAGCATTGCTCACGCCAGGCCGGGTTGAACAAACCAAGTGCAACGGGCGCACTGCGAACGTAAGCATGAACAAAGCTAAGGCCCCACACAGTCCAGAATGCAGCTTTTTCCCAATCGGCCTTGCCCAACATGTCGGCGGGCAAAATTCGATTGATGACCAGCATGCCGACTGCGGCCATCAACATGCCAGTCACTGTAGTAACGGCCAATGAATCGACCACACGGCTGCCATTGCTGCCGCTTTTTGCATGTTGGGATTTTCGTTTTTCAACGAAGAAAATAAAACCAGTCGCAATACACACGGCACCGAGCAAGCCACCCAACACATACAGCCAACGCAAGAACCAGTGCTCAAAGTGCTGCAAATGCAAGCCCGTCAGGAACTCATTCACCTCAGATACCAGCGTGCGTGGTGGGTCTTCACTGAGCACTTCACCCGTGCTGGTTTTAAAATGAATGCCCTCGCCCACCAAGGCCACGCGGTCACTGCCAGCGCGGTAAATGCTCACATAACTGTTGGCATCGCCTACGTGGTGCATCACCAGAAAACCAACTTCACCCGCCATGTCGCGGGCTGCCCAACGGCGTTTGGCCTCCTCAACCATGGCATCCACACTGCTCATGGTGCCTGGCACACCCGCTGCATCATGCGGCAAACCGGTCGCGGCCGCCTCGTGAATTTCATGCTGCTTGTGCAGGGGGTCAAGCAGAGTGCTGGTCACCGGCAGGAAATAAAAACTGGCAAAAATAACCAATCCCGTGAATGCAAAAAAGAAATGAAAAGGCAAAGCCACCACACCAGTCAGGTTGTGCAAATCCAGGCTGGCACGTTGTGTTCGCTTCCAGGGCCGGAAGGTGAAAAACTCACGGAACACCTTGCGATGCATGATGACACCGGTGACCAAGGCCGCAAGCATCATCAATGCGGCCAGGCCCACAATCCAGATACCCAGGTTTTTCCACTTCAATTGCAAGCTGTAGTGCATGGGGTAAAACCAGTGGCTGCCAATTTTCAACTTGTCATCAGGCAACACCGCGCCAGTTCGGGGGTCCAGCGTCACATTCTTGTGAATGTGGTTGTGGTCTTCCGGGTTTTTCGCCAAAGGCACACCATAACCCACACCGGCCGCCAACACAGGATCACGGTGGGTCACATAAGCCCAGTATTCATCGACTGGCAGTTCACTGCGCGGTGTCATCTCGCCTTTGGCGGGGTCGTGCAGCCTGGGCATGTTGGTGGCGTAGTCCACCTCATCGGGCTCAAGTTGTTGCAAAGCAGGTAACAACACCTTGTCAAAAGATGGCATGGGCTGCGCGTCGAACCGTGTTTCAGGAATGGCCCAACGGTCGATTTCCCGATCAAACACCGACAACGATCCAAAGAAAAAACAGACCATCAACACAAAGCCCAACACCAAACCAAACCAGGTGTGAACCCAGGTCATGGACAATCGAAAATTACTGAACACCAACCTTCCCCTTCAAGACAGCATGCTCTGCTGAATTAACCAGGCCGACAGGGTCATCAACGCCCCACCACCTGCCAACACAGCCCACACACGGGCAACACTGCTGCTGGCAAAAGCCCACAGAAACACGCCAAGAAACACCAGAAATGCAAGCATGAAAACGCCGGTTTCGGCTTCATGAAAATCAACACCGAGCGCGGCAAGGCCCGCAATGCCCAAAGATGAAAAGCCCCAAGTGAAGACGTAGCCTCCCAACACCGCCGACAACACCCGATTCACAACCCAATAATTAAGCCTGTCGACCTTATTCATGCATTAAACACTCACATTTTTGAATGAATAGTAATGATAATTATTCTTACTTATTTAATCAATTGATCAAGCGATTTAATTTGCCGATTGATCTGCTACGATCAGGGCCTTGCAGTTCACATTGATGATCAACATGCCTATGTCCAAAGCCAAAATCGGCGCATTACTGATGCTCTTGGCCAGCCCCGCCTTGCAAGCCCAAACCCCAAGCCCGATACCGGTTGAAGAAGGCGATTTGCGCGCCTGTTTGCAGTTGGAGCAACAGGGTTTAAAACGATTCAACACGCTGGAGCAACGGGCCAGCGACCTGCGTGGCAGCGAGAAACTCTTAAGCGAGCGGCGCCTTGCCTTGCAAAACCAGAAAGCCAAACTGGATGCGGGCAAGCCCGATCAAAAGGCAGTTGCGAATTTCAATGAAGCGGTGAACACCTTTAACCTTCAGGCTGACCAGTTGAATGCAGACAAAGCTGAGTTTGAGAACGAGTCAGCTACTTACGACAACTGGGTCAACGACAACCTGAAACCGGTGTGTAACAAGGTGATCAACAAACCGGTAAATCCGGTGACATCCTTTTACGCTTGCGGCTTTAACAGCACACAGCCGATGGTCGATGTGCCCCACTGCAAATCCCTGCCCAACCTGGACAGCCTGAAAACCTGCATTCAAAAAGCAGGCAGCAAAACAGCCGCCTTGGAGGCTTGCAAGGGATAACCCATGTGTGGGCTGTCCACCAAATTACTAGCTAAACGTTGATAGGGTTTGTGCATTGTTCTCACACCTCACCCCAATCGCAGTATGAGCATCAACACCCTTCTGGCTGGCCCCGTGTTGCGTCGCATGCAAAGCGAGCGAATCACTTTGTGGTTGGCCACATCGCAACCCGTGCAATGGCGGCTTGCCCTGTTCCCTGACAAACACGATTCGCAGGTGCATGAAATTCGCGGGCATTGCCGTGAATTGAAAGTGGCCGAGCACTATTACATTCACCTGATTGACCTGCCCTTGAACATGCCCCTGCCTGCCGACACCTGGGTGGGTTACGAGCTCAGCTACAAACACGGAGCAGATGGTGAATGGATCAACCTGACCCAGGAATCGCCACACCTGCTTTACCCCGGCAGAAGTACGCTGGGGTTTGTCATTCACAGCCAGGTTCGCAGCATATTGCATGGTTCTTGCCGCAAGCCGCATTATGCGCGCAAGGAAGGCAGCTCGGCAGGTGATGGTCTGGTTCGGGCCGACCAACACTTGCTGGAACTGGCCGCCACGCCCACCGAATGGCCAGCGCTGCTCATGATGGGTGGCGATCAAATTTACACCGACGATGTGGCTGGCCCCATGCTGGTGGCTATACACCGGTTATTGGACGGATTGAATTCGCCAGCCGAGCCTTTGCCGGGTACCCAACTGCACAGCAGCCATACCCTGCACCGCGACCAACCGCACTATTACACGCGCGATCAATTGTTGCCAAAAACCAGGGCCAACAAAGACATTCGCACCGTGCTGTTTACGGGTGTGAAAAAACCGGTGTTCACCACCGACAGTGCCCGAAACCATTTGATCTCGCTGGCCGAAGTCATGGCCATGTATCTCTTGGTGTGGTCGCCGATTCCCTGGCGCTACACGGACATGACCATCCCACCGGAAGTGCCCACCGAATTTGCAGAACGCTATGAAGCACAACTGGAAGCGATGGAAGAATTTGTCGCGGAATTGGACTGTGTGCACCGCTTGATGGCCCACATACCCGTGGCCATGATGTTCGACGACCACGACATCACCGACGACTGGAACCTGAGTGCCGAGTGGGAAGAGACCGCTTACGGTGAGCCATTCTCCCGTCGCATCATCGGCAATGCGCTTGTGGCCTACCTGGTTTGCCAGGCCTGGGGCAATGCACCGGAGAACTTTTCTGATGACATGATGAAGAGCTGCGATGAGGCGCTGCAATTACCCGGCGAAGAAGCGCACGAAGATTTGATTTCCGAGTTGATTGCCTATCGCGGCTGGCAATACAAGTGGGACACCAAACCTGCTTTGATGGTGATCGACACGCGAACCAACCGCTGGCGGTCGGAATTCAACCCTGCACACCCTTCCGGGCTGATGGACTGGGAATCACTGTCCGAGTTACAACAACAACTGCTGGGCCATGATGCCGTGTTGCTCGTGTCACCAGCACCAATGTTTGGTGTCAAACTGATTGAAACCATACAGAAAGTGTTTACCTGGTTTGGCAAACCCTTGATGGTGGATGCCGAAAACTGGATGGCCCACCGAGGCGCCGCGAGTACGCTGCTGAATTTGTTCCGGCACGGCAAAACGCCCCAAAATTTTGTGATTCTCTCTGGCGATGTGCACTATTCATTCGCTTACGAAGTGGAACTTCGCAGCAAGAAAAACAGCCCCAATATTTGGCAAATTACCAGCAGTGGTTTTAGAAATGAATTTCCGCGCAGACTGCTTGATGTTCTCGACCGAATGAATCGCTGGCTGTATGCCCCGTGGTCGCCTTTGAACTGGTTCACCAAACGCCGAAAAATGCGCATTGTGCCGCGCAAACCCGATCACGGCAGTCGTGGTGAGCGCTTGGTCAACGGCAGTGGAATCGGTTTGTTGACTCTGGATGCTGCCGGTGCCCCACTCAAAATTACTCAGCTGCTGGCCGACGGAGACACCATTGAATTTCGCAAGCGCATGGAAGACGAAGCGCACTGATACGACATCAAACCATGAATTACTGAACAAATTGACTGAGGTATCATCACGGGTCTCGCTAACTTGAGCATACTTGCGCATTCACTCACCACCTGCTGAAAACCATGAGTCAAGCCAGTGCACTGCGATTGTTGTTGCTGTCCATGATCTGGGGTTCTTCGTTTGTGTTTTACAAAATTGCAGCCGCCGACATGGCACCTGCTTTGATGGCAGCGCTTCGGGTGGTGTTCGGTGCACTGTTTCTGGGCGGACTTTTTGCACTCACCCGCAAGCAAACCCAGGTCGCAAAGCGATGGAAGTTAATTGCGTTAATTGCTGTATTTGCCTCCGCCTTGCCTTTCACTTTGGTGGCCTACGCCTCGCTCACGGTCACAGCGTCGGTGCTGGTAATTATCAACGCCACCGCGCCAATTTGGGCTGCGCTTGTTGCCCTGGTGTGGACCCGCGCCGTGCCCTCGCCCATGGCCTTGCTTGGGCTTGTTTTGGGCTTACTGGGTGTGGCAATTATTGTGGGTTTTGATGCGGCAACCCTGAACACAGAAGGCACTGGGCTGGGTTTAACTGCGGCACTTGGCGCTGCGGCTTGCTATGGCATTGCCACCAACATGGCGAAATACCTGGGCAGTGACATTGACCCGCTCACCAACGCGTTTGGTTGTTTGCTGATGGGTTCGTTTATTTTGATACCCTTTGTACCGTTTTACCTGCCTGAGCAAATGCCTGCAATGAGCAGCTGGCTGGCCATTCTGGGTGTGGGTGTGTTGTGCAGTGGTGTGGCTTACCTGCTGTACTTCAGGCTGGTGATGGACCTTGGGCCTACCTCGGCACTTACCGTCACCTTTTTAACTCCGGTATTCGGCGTGCTGTGGGGCAACCTTTTTCTAGGTGAAACCGTGGGTTGGCACACTTTGGTCGGTGGTTTGGTGGTGTTGGCCGGCACAGCATTGGCGGCCGTCTACGGCCTTCAAAAAAACGATGCCGTACCCGTGGACTGATATAGATTTCAACGCGTTAAAACTACGCTTTGACAGTCCATGGAATCCACATTCACGGTGACCGTATTTAAATCCACGCCCAACACCTGTAGCAAACCATCGAGAATATTGCCCACAAGCCCCAGGATAGGACTCAAGACAGGTTCAAGCGCATTCAGCAACAAGTTCACCAAACCGTTTACAACGCCACTAATCAGTGGCCCCACAAAGGGAAGGTCAATACCAAGGTCCAATTCTGTGTTTTGCAGTAAATTGCCCAGTGTCTCGCCCACGCTCAGTTCAATCGTTTCACTGAAAGGCGCTAACCCGTTAAAACTGTGCTGAACGGGGTCAGAGCGCAAACTGGTCTCGGCGGCCAAAGTAACGCCGGCATTCACCAAACCCAGAAAATTCACGTCAAGAATATCGGCCGGTGCACCGCATTCCAGCGCACCCACAGTGGTGTTCAGGTTACTCGCGCTGTCCGAGATGCATACTTCCGCCACTGCGGGTACAACCGTCATCACCATGTTGTTGGTTGAACGCGGATACCGGCAGGTCAATTCATTTACCTCGGCCAGGCCACCCGCCACACGCAGTTGAAGCCCCAGATCAAGCGCACTCAAACTAACAAGCGCCAGGTTGATATTCAAAGGCTGACGAATACGAACATCCAAGGCAACTTGTGCTGTTCGGCCCGTGACGATCGGGTCTTTGTAGGGCATTTTTCGGCCAACAAATACCTGTGGCGCTTCCAGAATATTCACGCCGACATCAAGATTCAGCAAACCCGATGAAATAGGCAGCACATAACCCACACCTTCCACTGCATTCAGCAAAGTCACCTGTGCCAGTTGCCCAAGGTTAATATCAAGCGTGGTGTTGGTTCTACCCGATAAATCGAGGGCCACAAGATCACCCACAGTCAGGTTGACGTTGTTCAACGGCCCACTCAAGGCACTGAGAATGCCTTCAACTTCCATCTTGTCGGCTGCATCGGCATTGCCCACCACCAGAGCGTCTTGCAGCAAGCCCAACGCCGACACGTTCAACGACAACAAATCATTCACATTGGCCACACCCAGTTCAGTGGACAAAGCCAGCAAATCAACGCGAATATCGCTACCCAGCAAACTGCCCCACTGGGCCACAGTTAAATTGATTGCGCCGCCACCTAAAGCGGTCAACAAACCATTGAGCAAAGCAGATTGATTGGTGTCCACGTTGACCAGGCCACTGGATACCGACCCCACCACAGTGGGTGCCGCCGTGGCTTCGGCGAGGACGGTCACTTCACGGTTTGGCAAAAACACCAGCAAACCGTTGACCGGGCGAACAATCGTGACCCGGCTGGTGATGGAGTTGTCGCAATCATTGGTGGGTGCATTGTCGATAATGCACTCAATGGTCAGATCATCGTTGGCGCTTACACCGTTGGCCAGGGCAATGGCCTGTGCCTCGGCAAACTCGGGCCCGTTGGCCATTTGACGGGCGGCAGTCAGGGCAACCAGGTCAGCAACACCTTGCAAGCGGGTTTTTTCCCAAGCCATGTGCCCCACTGCCAGAACACCCATAGCGCCCATGCTCATGATTAGCACAAACACCGTCAAAATTGAATAGGCACCGCGTTGCGATTGCAGAGAATTGGGCTTAACCATCGTTGGGCTCCACACGTGTTGTGGACTCTGCCGACAAATTCTCAGGCAAAGGAATGAAAAAGGAATTACCGACCAGTGGGTTGCTGCTGTAGTTGGGATAATCAAGACGCACCCGCAGGCAGGTTGAGTCGCCGCAGGCATAGGAATTCACGGAAGGCACAACGCTTTCCCGGAAAGAACCCACGTAAGTGGGCAGCAGGTCTTCCAAAGCGTCTTGCGCAAGGCTTTCATAGTCGCCGACTGCAAAACCACTGCGATACACCGTGGCTTGCCGCGCGGCCTCACTGGTGGTGTTGTTCATGATCAACATGGCCCCCAACAGCACCGAGTACTCCACGATCGCGAAAATCACAGCCAGCAAAATTGGCAGTGTCAGCACCAGCTCGATCATGAGCGCGCCTCGCTGACGTAATTTAGACTGAATTTTCATGGTGGGATCGTCTTTGCCGAATGGGTTAGTCAAAAAGTGTTAATCAAAACATTACCTAATCACTTTGCCATTCAACACTGGGAATAATAGGAATGAATAGGATGAATTTTACCCTCTTATTTGGGTAAAAGAAAAATATTTCACTTATATTCCAATTAGATAAATATTATCGCGATATCAAATCCAAATTCAATCAAACAATTGATCAAGAACCCTTTGACTTACATTATGTCAGCTTTTTACTTACAAATGATTAACCTGCGTTGGTAAAAAAACAAAAGCCGGCTGAACCAGCCGGCTTTGTGAAATAAAACTAAAACTTATTGTTTATCGCTTAGTCATCTCGACCTCGACCATGTTTGCCATGTCCATGGCCTCGATCATCATGCTTCCAGTGTTTGCCGTGCCCACGGTGCTCATCTCGATCATAGTCCCGGCGATATTCCCGCCGATCATAGTCCCGGCGATCACGGTGCTTGTGGTCGTAGTAATGGTCGCGATCATAACCACCCCGATCCACATACGTGATTCGGTCCCGGTACACGTAGCGCTGTTCGATGTAGCGCGGGCTGAAATCGTAATAGTCACGTGATCTTACGAAATACACTGGTCGTGAACACGCGTCATAGCGTCCACAATAGCGACCCCATTTTTTAAGGTGCCCAGGGGGTACATGCAAGTACACAGGTGCCAGAATACGTGACGGACGAGTCACAATGAGGGGCTCGGCATACACCAGAGCTGGGTAGCGCCCGTTGTCGATATTGACCGACCCATACACGCCAGGAAGCACTTCCCCGCCCACGCCAATTGAAATATTTACGGCCTGAGCCTGCGTGGGCGCCAAGGCAAGACCAGTCAGAACTGCAAAACTGGCCGAAAAAATCTTGAACAATCGAGTTTTCATCACAAATCCTCCTTGCGGTGATGTCAACTAAAACGCAACGGCCTTCGTTTGGTTGACTCGGAATAAATAGGCGGTAACGCTTGTTTAACCCTATGATGGTCTTTCCCACACACAAGAATGATGGAGTAATAAAATGACTAAAACTATGCGCGCAACAGCAATGGCAGTTTTGTTGAGCTTTTCAAGCAGCTTTATTGTGGCACCAGCCCACGCAGCAATCGTGAGCACCGAAGAAGCGGTTGCCATGCATCAGCAAGACCGCTCCGAACTCAAGCAATTCTTCGATCGTGAAGACATTGCCAAAGCCCTGCAAGCTCACGGCGTCAGCCCTGAAGTTGCCAAGGCACGTGTTGATTCCATGACAGAAGAAGAAGCCCAGAAGCTGGCCGCCCACATTGAGAACGCACCCGCAGGTGCCGGCATTGTTGGTGTACTATTTACCGTCTTCATTATTTTGTTGGTAACAGACATTCTTGGCCTGACCAAGGTATTTCCGTTTACCCGTTCCGTTCGATGAAATTACGTTTTTCCAGTACCGCCTGGGCCCGCTTGGCGGGCTCAGCTGTACTTGTAGGGCTGTTGGCCTCTTGTTCAATTTTGCCAACAGTCCCGCAAGACCTTCAAAACACCGTTCAGTCTCAAGCCCCAGTTGAACTCAAAAATGTGCCTTTTTACGCACAGGAAGAGTTTTACTGCGGACCGTCAACATTGGCCATGGTGCTCAACCATGCCGGTGAAAACACCGATCCGAACAAACTGGCTGAGCTGGTTTACTTGCCTGGCCGCCAAGGCAGTTTGCAACTTGAAATGCTGGCTGCACCTCGCCGTTTGGGCTACCTGAGTTACCAAATTGAACCCAAACTTCCCGCCCTGTTTGACGCCCTGAATGCTGGCGCACCGGTGGTGGTTTTGCTGAATCTTTCACTCCCGATTGCACCGCAATGGCACTACGCCGTGGTGGTGGGTTACGAGCCTGGCAGCAACAGCATGATTTTGCGCTCAGGCCCGAAGGAACGTGAGTTGATTCCCGTGGCCACCTTTCTGAAACTCTGGGAACGCTCACAAAACTGGGGCTTTACCGTGATTAAAACCACCGCCGAACCACCCAGCTACGTGAATGCACAAGGCTATCTGAATTCAGCGGTTGCGCTTGAGCGCTCAAACACTGAGAAAGCCGGGCAGGCTTACCAACAGGGTGCGAAAACCTGGCCCACCGAGCCCTGGTTTCATTTTGGCTTGGGTAACTTGGCCTATGGGGCCAAAAGTTATGTGGAAGCCGAACAGCACTACCGCAAGGCAGTGGGTGTGTACCCCGACATGGCTGATGCCTGGAACAACCTGGCGGAAACGCTGATCAAGCTGGACCGCAAGAATGAAGCCCGTGCAGCAATCAATAAAGCGATCGCCATAGGCGGTGGGCGCATTGCTGCCTACAAGGAAACAGCCCAGAAAATACAGGCCGACTGATGCAGCTGGATTGGGCCCAAACCTTGGGCTTTGTGGCCGCAGCACTCACCACCTTTTCGTTTATTCCGCAGGTGCTGTATTGCTGGAAAACACGCGACACGCGAAGCATTTCTTTGGGCATGTACGCGTGTTTTTGTTTGGGTGTGCTTATGTGGCTGGTTTACGGTTTGTTGGTGCAGCAATGGCCCGTTGTGGCGGCCAACGCAGTCACATTGTTGCTCGCCAGCTCGATCCTTTATTTGAAACTGAATCAAAAACCATGATCAAAGCAATTTTGACGGGGCATAGTAAAGGGCTGGGCTTGGGTATTGCCCGCGCACTGCTGCATCAAGGGCATGCTGTATTGGGCATTTCCCGATCACAAAACACTGAACTTCAACTGCAATACAACGAAGATCTTCAGCAAATCAGCCTTGATTTGGCACAACCCGGCGCACTTGAGCAGCTTGAAAGCAGCCCCCAACTGCTGAAATTCATTGCAAACGCAACACAATTGCTTTTAATCAACAATGCTGGCCTGGTGTCTCCAATAGGGCCGTTGAGTGCTCAAGCCAATATCGACATTTCCCGCAGCGTTCAGCTCAACGTTGCAGTGCCTTTGGCCCTGAGCGCCTTGCTGGCCCGGAAAATTCTGGGCACCCAACAACTTCGGATACTGCACATATCCAGTGGCGCAGCTCAAAGTGCTTACCCGGGCTGGAGCGTGTATTGCGCCACCAAGGCCGCGCTCGACATGCATGCTCGGGCTGTGCAACAAGATCAACTGCCGAATGTTGCCATTTGCAGCCTGGCACCCGGGGTGATCGACACCGCCATGCAAACACAAATTCGGGAAACCGACGAATCGCTTTTCCCCAACAAACAACGATTCATTCAGTTAAAAGACAGCAATTCGCTGAGCGATCCCGATGAGACCGGTAAACGTTTGGTGCACTACCTGCTAAGCCCGAATTTCGGCAAGCTTGCCGTGGACGACCTGCGCACCCAATAGTCCACAAACACGCCGATTCGGGCTTAGTGCAGCTTCACCAGGGGTGTGGCGCGTTTGAGCAGAAAACGCGCCATGGCGAGTAAAAAAGTTTTCATGCCGCCCAGCACGGCATAGTGGTGCATCAAGTGCAAACTCGCGTACATGCTGCGTGCAAAAAAACCTTCCACAAACATGCTGCTCGCTTTGAATAATCCGCCCATCAAACTGCCCACAGAGCTGCGAGAACCCAGAGACACCAAAGAGCCATGGTCCTTGTACAAATAAGGCTTGCTCGACGCTGGCTTGCCGCGTTCGGCGTTCATGATGGTTTTGTAAATGTAATCAGCCTGCTGGTGCGCAGACTGTGCGCGGGGCGGAACCATACTGCCATCAGGTTGCACACAGGCTGCACAATCACCCAACGAAAAAATGTGCTGCTGACCCTTGACCCGCAAATCACCCTCCACTTCCAGCTGATTGTTGCGGTTCACGGGCAAACCCAGATTGGCCAACCAAGCGGGCGCCTTAATGCCGGCAGCCCACACGCACAAATCGGCTTTGTACCGGTTACCACTGGCGTCCTCCACTTGCTTGGGTGAAATTTCCACCACCCTGCAATTGTTGACTACCGTAATGTGGCGCTGCTCGAGCAAACGCAAGGCCGCACTCGACACACTTTCTGGCAGCACAGGCAATATGCTGGGTGCTCCTTCCAGAATGGTGATGGTCACATCGCTGGCTGCGTTTATCCGGCTAAAACCATAACGGCTGTGAACGTGGCTGGCTTCGCGCAACTCCGCGGCCAGCTCAACACCGGTGGCACCGGCGCCAATAATGACAATGTCCAGACTCGCCGATGAATCCAGTTTCTTGCGCAAATCAAGCGTGGCCAAATGCTTGAGCATTTTCAAGCGGAAGCTCTCGGCCTGTTGCGGCCCATCCAGCGAAATGGTGAAGTCTTGCGCACCTTTCACACCAAAATAGTTGGATTGACTGCCCACGGAAATCACAAGCGTTCCAAACTGCAACACGCGCCTGGGCAACACCTCATCGCCCACATCGTCACGAACCGCAGCAATTTCAAGCTGTTTGCCATGGGCATCCAGCCCCTCCATGGCACCCAGTACAAAATTAAAACCATTGTTGTGGGCCAACATGGGATAAGACAAACCTTCCTGATGAATGTCCAGCGTGCCGGCCGCCACTTCATGCAGGGAAGGTTTCCAGATGTGGTACATCTTTGCATCGACCAGGGTAACGCGGTCGGGACCCAGCTTGCGCCCCAGTTTGCAGGCCAGCTCCAAACCACCTGCACCGCCGCCGACAATCACGATTGATGAAAGGTCCAATTCTTTTCCCCTTGATATAAAACCAATTGATCACATTAGAAGCCTAAGCGGTCTCTTCAGCAAATCCCATTCCTGCCCAGTGGTAAACCCCAAATTGACACTCAATTTTTTCGATGAAAAAATGAACGTTCATTCAGAATTCTAGTCTACTTACCGTTTCCGCATTGCTAATTCCGAGGTAGTACCATGATTAATAAAAGAAAAATGGCACTGGGCACCAGCGCCTTGTTGACTGTTGGCACGTTGACCCTGGCCGGTTGCGGCAGTCAAGAAGGCGGTGCAAATGCAGCAGCTGCTCCCGCTTTGCCCAAAGTTCGGGTGTTTGAGGTGGCTGCAAAGCCTGTGTCGCTTTACACCGAATTGCCTGGCCGAACCAGCCCTTACCTCATCGCTGAGGTACGCCCCCAAGTGAATGGCATTATCAAGGCACGCCAGTTTCAAGAGGGTGGCGACGTAAAAGCAGGCACCTCCCTGTATCAAATTGATGCCTCCACCTACCAGGCCGAATATGCCAGTGCCAAAGCCATGCTCGAAAAAGCACAGGCCAACCTCACCAGCGCAAAAATTCGAAATGATCGATTTCAGGAACTGGCCAAACTCAATGCAGTAAGCCAGCAAGAACGTGACGATGCTTATGCAGCATTGAAACAGGCCGAAGCGGATGTGGCTTCAGGCAAAGCTGCGGTGCAATCGGCACAAATCAACCTGAACTACACAAAAGTGACTGCACCCATCAGCGGTCGAATTGGCCGCTCGAGCATCACACCGGGTGCACTGGTACAGCAGGGGCAAGCCAGCCCGCTGACCACCATTCAACAATTGGATCCCATTTATGTGGACCTGACACAATCGACCAGCGAACTGCTTCAACTCAAGCGTGACCTGGAAAGCGGTGTATTGAAAAGAGCCGGGAAGGACGCGGCAAAAGTCACATTGAAACTTGAAGATGGTTCCAGCTACGCGCAGGAAGGCAAGCTGCAGTTCAGCGATGTCACCGTGGACCAAAATACCGGCACGGTAACCCTGCGCGCGGTATTCCCCAACCCGAAACAGCAGTTGTTGCCCGGCATGTATGTTCGAGCTTCACTTGAAGAAGGTGTGCGCGAGGCCGGTATTCTGGTGCCGCAAAAGGGAATTATGCGCGATGCAACCGGTGCGCCCTCTGCCTTCGTAATCGGCCAAGACAACAAAGTTGAAAAGCGCAGCGTGGAAACAGCCAGGGCCATTGGCGACCAATGGTTAATTGCAGAAGGCCTTCAGGCAGGTGATCGCCTGATTGTCGAAGGTATCCAGAAAGTTCGTCCCGGTCAGGAAGTGGAAATCCTTTCCGACTCTGAGAACAAGTAAACAACGCCTGGCAGGAGTAGTACCATGTCCCGATTTTTTATTGATCGCCCCATTTTTGCGTGGGTGATCGCGATAGTAATCATGCTGGCTGGCGCGTTGGCCATTTTCAACTTGCCTGTGGCGCAGTACCCGGCCATTGCACCGCCTGCGGTCACCATTCAAGCCACCTACCCGGGTGCCTCTGCTGAAACGCTGCAAGACTCGGTCACCCAGGTGATTGAGCAACGCATGACTGGCCTGGATGGTTTCCGCTACATGAAGTCCACCAGCGATTCAACAGGCCGCCTGCGAATTGAGCTGACCTTCGAGCCAGGCACCAACCCTGACATTGCACAGGTGCAAGTTCAAAACAAATTGAGCCTGGCCGTGCCCCTGCTGCCCGATGCGGTACAACGCCAGGGTATTCAGGTGACCAAAAGTGCAACAGGCTATTTGCTTGTCATTGCGTTCACTGCAGTGGATGGCGCATATACCTCCACCGAACTCGCCGACTTCATTACCACCAATGTGCAAGACACTGTTAGCCGCGTGACCGGTGTGGGCGAGGTGCAAGTGTTCGGTAGCCCCTATGCCATGCGTATCTGGTTGAACCCCGACAAGATGAATCAGTTCAAAGTGACGCCTGGCGATATTCGCAATGCCGTGCTAGCCCAGAACGCGCAGGTGTCTGCGGGTGAACTGGGCGGTGCACCGGCTGTGAAGGGTCAAACACTGACTGCAACCATCACTGCACAAACCTTGCTTGAAACACCCGAAGACTTCGAGCAGATTATTTTGCGCACCAGCGAAGACGGCGCCACCGTGCGCTTGAAAGACGTGGCACGTATTGATTACGGCAGTGAAAACTACAATATTCTGCCCCGCTGGAACGGACGCAATGCATCGGGTATTGGTATTCGTTTGGCCTCGGGTGCCAACGCACTGGATACTGCCGAAGGCGTGATCGCCGAGATGAAACGCATCACTCCCTTGATTCCCGAAGGCATGGAATGGGATGTGGCTTATGACACAACTCCGTTTGTAAAAATTTCCATTGAAGGCGTGGTCAAAACCCTGATCGAGGCGATTATTCTTGTGTTCCTCGTAATGTACCTGTTCCTACAGAATTTCCGAGCCACGCTTATTCCAACCATTGCCGTGCCCGTGGTGTTGCTGGGTACGTTTGCGGTTCTTTCTGCATTCGGTTTTTCAATCAACACGCTGACCATGTTTGCCATGGTATTGGCCATTGGCCTGCTGGTGGACGACGCCATTGTGGTGGTTGAAAACGTGGAACGCGTGATGGCCGAGGAAGGTTTGTCGCCTTTGGAAGCCACCCGAAAGTCGATGGACCAGATTACCGGTGCCTTGGTGGGTATTGGTTTGGTGCTGTCGGCGGTGTTTGTGCCCATGGCATTTTTCCCAGGCTCGGCAGGTGTTATTTACAAGCAGTTTTCAATCACCATTGTGTCGGCCATGGCCTTGTCGGTGATCGTTGCGCTGGTGCTTACACCAGCCTTGTGCGCCACCATGCTAAAGCCCATTGAAAAAGGCCATTCACACGAGAAAAAAGGTTTCTTCGGCTGGTTCAACCGCAAGTTTGATTCAAGCAA
>JAHJCM010000230.1 GCA_018812945.1 Gammaproteobacteria bacterium
GACCATTCCCAGCAACACAGACAACACTGATCAATTGAAATCTGAATTTTTAAAGTGCAAGTCGGTTTTCGATTCGCTCAATTCAAACGGCTTGAGCATGGACACACTTTCCATGGGCATGTCCGCAGACCTGGAGTTGGCGATTGAATGCGGCTCAAGCTGCGTGCGCGTGGGTTCAGCCCTGTTTGGTGCACGCGACTATTCAAAATAAACACACGGAATCACGATGCAGAACACTCTATTTATTGGCGGCGGCAACATGGCATTTGCCATTCTTGGCGGATTGATTGGCAGTGGCATACCTGCCAGCACATTTCATGTGATTGACCCCAGCCCGGACGCAGCTGCAAAAATGTCCACTTTGAACATTCATTGCACCACAGATTGGCCAAGCAACTTCACTCCGGAAATCGTGGTACTCGCTGTAAAACCCCAACTGATGCAAAGCGTACTGAACAGCCAGGCTGCCCATTTGGAACAGGTGTTATTGGTCAGCATTGCCGCGGGTGTCAGCGTGGCCCAAATACAGGACTGGAGCCAGCAGAACGATGCACGTGTGGTGCGCTGCATGCCCAACACCCCGGCCTTGGTCTCGCAGGGTATCTCAGGCCTGTTTTTCACAGCGAATTGTTCTGCGGAAGATCGTGGTATTGCCCAGCAAATTTTCAGTAGCTGTGGCGAAGTACTGGTGCTGAACCAAGAAGATGAAATCAACGCAGTAACAGCCATTTCAGGCAGTGGTCCTGGCTATGTTTTTTTCATGATGGAAGCCTTGGCCATGGCCGCGAAAAACCTGGGATTCAATGAAACGCAGGCCAACTTGTTGGTGAGCCAAACTTTTTTGGGTGCCGCCACGCTGGCCAGGCAGTCCGATGACTCGTTTGCCACCCTGCGGGAGAAAGTCACGAGCAAAGGAGGCACCACCTTTGCCGGTCTGGAACAGTTGCGCGCACACGGCGTGCAGGAAGCCATCGTTAGCGCAGCCAAAGCCGCATGTGAACGTGCAGTCGAACTGCAAAAGGGTTCCATCTAAGCAAGCACGCCACCATATGCAAGCCACGCTTACAAATACTGAAGCACCAAGCCCGCAAACAATGCTGCGCCCAACCAGTTGTTGTGTAGAAATGCCTTGAAGCACAGCGCACGGTCGCGATTGCGGATCAGCGTGAAGTGATACGCCGCAATACCCACGGCACATACCCAGCCCAACCAAAAAGCTGGGCCAAAGGCCAGTGAAGTAGCCACCCACGCCCAAATCGAAAGGCTGACTGCGTAGCACACCACAATGCCCAGTACATCATACCGGCCCAAGGTAATTGCTGCGGTTTTAATATTGAGTTTCAAATCGTCGGGCTTGTCGACCAAGGCGTATTCTGTGTCGTAAGCCACCGTCCAAAATACATTGGCTGCAAACACAAGCCAGGCGTGCAGGGGCACACTGCCCTGCACCGCCACAAAAGCCATTGGAATCGAAAAACCAAAAGCAATGCCAAGGTAAGCCTGTGGCAAGGGAAAAAAGCGTTTGGTAAACGGGTAGCTGCCCGCCAGGAAGGCGGCGGGAATACTCATCAAAATAACAGGCCACCCCAGGGGCAAGGTAATCAGCAAAGCCAAAACAGCCAAGCCAGCGGCCAGCAAGAGGGCCTCTTTCTCACCAATCCGGCCGCTGGTCAAAGGCCTGTTGCGGGTTCGCTCCACATGCAAATCAATGTCACGATCGGCATAATCGTTAATCGCGCAACCCGCCGACCGCATTAACACCACGCCTGCGATAAATATCAGCAGCACATGCAAAGGCGGCACGCCCTCGGCTGCCATCCACAAGCCCCACAGCGTGGGCCACATCAACAGCAAAATCCCAATGGGCTTATCCAAACGCAGAAGCAAGTAGTAGTCTCGCAGGCGCGCCTTATTCAGAACAGCCATCAATCAACGCACCATTTGGGGTGCATCCAGAAACTCAACACCATTCAGGTCGCATTCCATGATTGCATCGCGCAAAGCCTCCAAGGCCTCACGCCGCCCAAAACTTTTTCGCCACACCAGCGCGACCGTGCGGCGCGTGTCGTCGTCGGCCAGCGGAATGTAAGTCAACAAACTTTCCTTGGGAACGGGGTTAGGTACAGAACTTGAGGGCAACACGGTAATCCCCACACCCGAGGCAACCATGTGGCGAATCGTCTCTAGCGAACTTCCCTCGAAAGTACGCTGAATGCCTTCAGACGATTGCGAGAATCGGGACAGTTCCGGGCACACACCCAAGACCTGGTCCCTGAAACAGTGCCCAGTGCCGAGCAACAGCATATTCTCGCTGCGAAGGTCATCCGACTTGATCGCTTTTTCGTGGGCCCAACGGTGAGACTTCGGCAAAGCCACCATGAAGGGCTCATCATACAAAGGCTGAATCACAAAACCCGATTCATTGATCGGCAAGGCCAACACCGCCACATCGATTTCGCCCTGTTTCAACAACTCAAGCAGGCGCACCGTGAAATTTTCTTGCAACACCAGCGGCATGGAAGGCACTCGCTGAATCATGCTGGAAACCAGGCCTGGCAACAAATAGGGGCCAATCGTGTAAATGACACCGACCCGAAGCGGGCCTGCCAACGGGTCCATCCCCTGCTGTGCAATGCTCTTGATGGCAGAAGCCTCTTCAAGCACACGCTGCGCCTGAACCACAATGCGCTCACCCACCGGCGTCAGGGACACCTCATTGGAACCCCTTTCAAACAGGGACACACTCAGTTCTTCTTCCAGTTTTTTGATGGCCACAGACAAGGTGGGCTGGCTGACAAAACAAGCGTCCGCGGCGCGGCCGAAATGCTTTTCGCGGGCCAAAGCGACTATGTACTTGAGTTCAGTGAGAGTCATTTAATTTTGCTATCAAAACTGCGAGTGCAATTATTATTGCAAACACAGCCCTATCAAGCAACACATCTTTTCTTGATCACCTTAAAGCCGCATCGGCAAAATCACCATTTGCTGGCCGGCATTGTGCAAACGGCGTTGAAGTTCCAATGCCGCTTGGTTGTGCAACAACCGGGTCAGGACATTTTCATTTTCAAACACCAGTTTGCTGGTGAAGAAAATTGCGTTGGGGTGGTTTTCAGCAACCTCTTTCGCCAGATTCGTCAACTCTTCCACCGCATCGGTTCCAAACGACAAATAACTCTTCGCGCGCAAGCCATGGCTGCGGCAAAAATTCACGAAGTAATTCAAAGAAACTGAAGCGTCCACCCGCATGGCCTCCAGGGCCTCGCGACCACCGTAGGCCTTGGAATCAACAGTGCGCGCGTTCATGAACACAAAGTTCTGAAAGTGGTTCGGAAACATGCGTTGCACCCAAAGCAAAGCATGCAAGCCACCCCCGCGGCTATTGCCCACAATGAATACCGCCGTATTGCCATCGGGAATCAACTCGGGTGGCGAGTGTGCCGAGCCATATTGGGCCATGGCAAACACCTCATCAATCTTCGCGATTTTATCCTTGGTGTCCCGGTAGTGGTTGCGCACCCACAAGCACACCAACACCACCACCGTGGTGATCAGCATGGTGATCCATCCACCTTGAAAAAACTGGGTAATGATGGTGCCCAACAAAATGGATGCGGAAACAGCAAAGCCGAGCGAGGCCGACAAAATGCCTTTGATGAAACGTTTCTCGTGGCGATTTTTAAGCCAGTAAACGCACAGCCCCAACATGGACAGGCTGAATACAATAAACACATTGATGGAAAACAGCACCACCAACAAGTCCACATTCGCATCGCTCAGGTAAATGGCCACCAAAGCCAAACCACCCATCAGCATGATGCCGTTCTTGGTCACAAAACGGTTGGACAAATAACGAAACTGGTGGGGTAACCAGGAGTCAATCGCCATGGTCGACAACACTCGTGGCCCCACCGCAAATGCCACATGGGCAGCCAGCAACAGCACGGCCGTTTCAAGGCCCAGCATCACCAACAAACCCAAAATAACGTAAGGCCAGTCCCAACCAAGGTCGGTGAATACCCTTTCAAACAGCACACCATTCAAAGCCATGGTGGGTTCAAGGTTCACGTCCCACAGTGAATACAAGGCTGCAAGACTTGCGGCAGCGAAGGCTAGGGCAAAGGCGACATAAGCCAGCATTTTTCTGCGGTTCTCGCTGCTTTGCCTGTACCGGCTTAATTGCACCGTGTCAGAGGCCGCCTCAATGCCGGTGTATGTGCCCCCACCCAGAAAAAACCCCCGTGCAAAAATTGCCAACACTGGCAACCAGCCCAAGGTATTTAAATCGGACTCGGTGGTTTCAATGCTGCGCTTGACCACGCCGCCAATGTCCTGAAAGTGATCCGAGAAACCCACCAGAATGAAAACCAGATGAGTTAACAGAAAGGCCACAAACAGGTACTTGAAAGGTTTTAGGTTCAAGTGCCGCCCCTGAATATGGAAATTCATCAAGGCAAGCATCAAGGCCATAGAGACCCACACGCGGTACTCGTAAAAATAGGGAGGCAAAAAGCTGAACATCAAGTGGGTTGATGCGCTAATACCCAAGGCCACCATCAGTACATAATCCACCAGCAGTGCAGCACCAGCGATCAAACCCACTTTTGGGCCAAGCAAATTGGTGGCCATGGCATAGCCGCCACCGCCTTTCGGGAAAAGCTCGGTGACACGGAAATAAGTGAGAGAAACCAGAAGAATGGAAAGGGCTGTCAACAAGCCCAAAAACAAGAGCAAATGGCGCGATTCGCCCAGTGCCTTGAATGATTCTTCGGGGCCGAAAGCCACTGACGCCAAACCACAAGCCCCTACGGCAACCCACGCGTATTTCTCGGAGAAAATATCATCGCGTTCATCCTCAGCAAGGGAGGTTGACGCCGAGCGTGGCACAGCAGATTGTTGACCAAGCGTGGCGTTGGCCTTGCCTGACTTCGGGGGTTGACTCATGCGTACATTGCAGCGCAACAAACAAGTCGAGTATGGTATACCGTCCCCATGAGCAACACAATGCACCTCTCGGCGTTATCATGGCAACTGAGCGAATTTAGATCCATTTACCCAAACACAAACCGCACTCAAAATGACACAAGCTACTGTTGTTTCCACCTCCAAAGCCCCCGCCGCAATCGGCCCGTACAGCCAAGCCATCAAGCTCGGTAACCTTGTATTCACCTCGGGCCAAATTGGCCTGAACCCTGCCACCGGCGACTTGATCGGCCCTGGCACCGAGGAGCAGGCACGCCAGGCATTCAGCAACTTGAAAGCCGTGGCCGAAGAAGCAGGCGGCAGCCTGGCCAACGTCGTGAAATTCACCTTGTTCCTGACCGACCTCAGTGAATTCGCCCAAGTCAACGCCATTATGCAAGAGTACGTGTCTGCCCCATTCCCCGCCCGGTCTACGGTGGGGGTGGCCAGCCTGCCCAAGGGTGCACGTTTTGAAGTTGAAGCCATTTTGGCCCTGTAACAGCCTACTCAAGTCAAACACTTGACCGCAGCAGCCCCCCAACAACCACCCTGCTTCGAGGAGCTGCTGCCGCTGCCCGTGTCAGTTGCAGACGCGGTAGGCAGCCTGCTGACAGCCCCACACTGGATGGGACTGGCCTTGCACCTGCCACTTCGTTTTGAAGACAAGGCCTCGATCACGGCCATGGACTCACTTCAGCTTGGGCAAAAGGTGAACTTGCTGGCCACCGTGGTTGGCAGCGAAGTGCAATACCACCCACGCAAACAACTGCGGGTTTGGGTTGAAGACGGCGACACCAGCTTGCTGTTGCGTTGGCTTCATTTCTACCCCGGCCTGCAGCAAAAGCTCAGCGAAGGCACCCGAATTCAAATCAGCGGTCAAATCCGGCAAGGCTACGGCACATTCGAGATGGTTCACCCCACCGTGAAAATTGCCCCGCCTGGGACCCTGGATGAAACCGCCAACCAAAAAGCGGCCACGACAAACTCGAATGCCGTACTTGAACCTGTTTATCCCAGCACCGGGCAATTGAAACAAAGCGACTGGCACCGCTGGATGAAAAAGCTGCCGGCAGCTTGTTTCATCGATACCCTGCCCACCAAACTGTGCAAAAAATACAAGTTGCTACCTTGGCCGACTGCCCTGCAAACCTTGCATGGCCAGGCCAAACCAGAGGAACTCTATGACCTGAATTTGCGCACCCATCCTGCCTGGACACGCGTGAAGGTAGATGAACTTCTTGCCCAACAACTGTTGCTTCGTGAATACCGACAACAGCGCACCCAGGAAAAGGCAAGTCCACTAAAAGCCTTGAAAACCTCAAAAACCAGCTTGGTCCGGCAGTTCTTGGCTCAACTGCCCTTCAAGCTTACAGGGGCTCAGGAACGAGCCTGCCAGGAAATTTTCGGAGACCTCGCCAACCCCTATCCCATGCAACGTTTGCTTCAGGGCGACGTGGGAAGCGGCAAAACACTGGTGGCTGCGCTGGCCTGTTTGCGAGCCATCGAGAACGGAAAACAGGCCGCAATTTTGGCGCCCACCGAGGTGTTGGCGGCACAGCACCACCACAAGCTAACGCCATTGTTTGAAGCGGTGGGTGTGCGCTGCGCGAAACTTCAGGGTGCCATGAAAAAAAGCGAAAAAGACCGCACCCTGAGTGCACTTGCTGAGGGAGAAATCGACGTAATCATTGGCACCCATGCCCTGGTTCAAGACCATGTCGAGTTCCATGCACTGGCACTGGTTGTAGTCGATGAACAGCACCGCTTCGGCGTGGCACAACGCCTGTCGCTCATTGCCAAGGCAAGTAATGGGCACTTGGCCCACCAACTCATGATGAGTGCAACACCCATTCCACGTACACTGGCGCAAACTTATTTATCCGACCTTGCGGTGTCCAACCTGGATGAAAAACCACCCGGCAGAAAACCCATCATCACCAAACTTTTTTCCCAGAAAAAACGGGAGCAACTCATTTCAGCCATTGAAGGTGAAATTGACAAAGGCCAGCAAGTGTATTGGGTGTGCCCACTGATCGAAGAAAGCGAAACGCTCGACCTACAGGCCGCACAAGCCACCTACACCGACCTGTGCGAACAACTTCCCACCAGGCGAATTGGTCTGCTACACGGCAAACAAGACGCCAAACTGAAGCAAGCCACCATGGCTGCATTTGCAGCAGGTGAACTTGATTTGCTGGTGTCCACTACAGTGATTGAAGTTGGCGTAGACGTGGGCAATGCCAGCCTGATGGTGATTGACCAAGCCGAACGTTTTGGCTTGGCACAGCTTCACCAACTGCGTGGACGCGTGGGGCGAGGCAGCGTGCAAAGCGTGTGTGTGCTGCTGTACGGCGGGCCTTTATCAAACACCTCCAAGTTGCGCTTGAAAGCCATGCATGAAAGCGACGATGGTTTTTATCTGGCTGAAAAAGACCTTGAAATTCGAGGCCCTGGCGAGTTACTGGGCAAGCGGCAATCGGGTTTGCCGATGATGCGCTACGCCGACCCACTGGTTGACAAAGAGTTATTGGAATTGGCGAGAACCCTGGCTCAACAAATGCCAGCGGATGCAGAAAACACACGCCGGCACATACAACGGTGGATTGAAGAAACACCTTGGTGGTTGAGTTAAAACTCCGCTAAACATGCGCGGGTGGGCGCGTAGAAAACAAAAAGCCAGTTCACAAAGAACTGGCTTTTTGTTTCACCTGGCTATGTTTTAGCCAAGGTATGCCACCAAGGCGAGTAACAATCAAATGCTTATTCAGCAGATTGCTTGTTCACACGGTTGGGCAACTTTTCCTTGATACGTGCAGACTTGCCTGAACGATCACGCAGGTAGTATAGCTTGGCGCGACGAACATCACCGCGACGCTTCACTTCGATCTTTTCGATAGAAGGTGAATAAAGCTGGAATGTACGCTCTACGCCTTCGCCAGATGAAATCTTGCGAACGATAAAAGACGAATTCAGACCACGGTTACGACGGGCGATAACCACACCTTCGTAGGCCTGCAGGCGTGAACGTGTGCCTTCGATTACGCGAACACTCACGATTACTGTATCGCCGGGGGCGAACTCGGGAATTTCTTTACCCAAGCGAGCAATTTCTTCTTGCTCAAGTTGTTGAATCAAATTCATTGATAGCTCCAAATCATCATTCACGGGCTTTTTTGACTCAATGAATTGAGTATGCACCGCCAGAGGATGAGAAAATTAAAAGGTGTCTGCCTGTAAATTGAATACGAGCAATCCACCAACCTAGACCTTCTTGCCAGCATGGCCTGTTTGATTTTTTGAATCAGAATCAGGATTACCCAGCAATTCAGGTCGAAAGCGTTCTGTGTAAACTTTCGCTTGCTCAAAACGCCAACTCTCTATTTTGGCATGATTTCCAGACAAAAGCACGTCCGGAACTGCTTTATTTTCAAAAACTTCCGGGCGAGTGTAGTGCGGGCAATCCAGTAAACCCGCCTCAAATGAATCTTGGGTGGCCGACAAGGCATGGTTCAACACATCGGGCAGCAAACGCACCCAAGCGTCAACAAAACAGGCCACAGCCAGCTCGCCACCGGAAAGTACAAAGTCGCCCAAACAGTAAGTTTGATCAACATACCCATCGATAAAGCGTTGGTCCACACCCTCGTAACGACCGCACAGTAAAATTGCGCCCGCACCTTGGTCGCTGAAAGCCCGAATATCAGCCTGTTTCAACAACGGACCATGTGGTGTTAAAAAAACCAAAGGTGCACTGTCACCGCGCGCTTGGCGAATCGCTTTGACGCAACGCACCAAGGGATCCGCCAGCATCACCATACCCGGGCCACCACCGTAAGGCCTGTCGTCAATGGTGCGATGGGGGTCATCTGTGAAATCGCGGGGATTCCAGCAGTTCAGTTCAAACAACTGCTTTTTCAAGGCCCTGCCCACCACACCCAACTCAACCAAACTCGGAAACTGGTCAGGAAAAAGGGTGATCACATCAAAGCGAGGGCCCGGCATCAATAATCTTCCTGCCAATCGGCTTGAATCTGTTTGGCCTGCGTGTCCACATTCACAATATAGGCGGCCACAAATGGAATCAGCATGTCCTGCTCAGCATCACCCTTGACCGACAAAATGGGATGGGCCCCATGGTCAACAACCTGAGTGACTGTGCCCAACACCTTACCTTCCAGATTGCTTACCTGGCATCCGACCAAATCGACCCAGTAGTATTCACCTTCAGCGGGTGCGGGAAAGCGTGCGCGAGATACGTAAACTCGTCGCCCCTTGAACTGGGCAGCCAGTTCGGGCTGCTCAATGCCCTCAAGGTGCGCAACAATTCGACTGGAGTGCGGCTTGCTTTGCAAAACACGAAACGGCTCAAATACCAGGTCTTCGAATTTCGGCTGTGCTGCGCGACGCACAGCCGCGCCTTCAGAAGCTGGCAAACGTGAAACCCACCATTGCTTGCTTTTCAACAAGACATCCGGCTCTTCAGATGAAGGCAACACATTGACCCAGCCCTTCAGACCGTAGGGTTCACCAATTCGCCCCAGTTCTACCAAATCGTCGGGTACATTCATGCTCGGTGTCCAAAAATGGGCAAACCACAAAACCAAAAGCAAAAGTCCGCGAACGTAGCATCCACGGACTTTGTGTAACAACCTGCTTTTCGACCTGCGTTTGTTCCAAAATTAACCGGATCAAACTCGCCGGTGTTAAAGCTTGCAGGATTTAGCAGCTTGATTAAGCTGCTTGCTTGGCGTTGTATTCACCAACCAGGCGTTCTACTGTAGAAGAGCATTGTGCACCGACGCTTTTCCAGTAGGTCAGGCGATCCATGGCAATGCGCAGACCCTCAGAACCTTCCGGTGCTACAGGGTTGTAGAAACCGATACGCTCAATAAAACGGCCATCGCGACGGTTGCGTGAATCAGCAGCCACCAGGCTATAAAATGGGCGCTTTTTAGAACCACCACGTGCGAGTCGAATGACGACCATAATTTCCTCTATTAAATTAGTACCTGCAGCACAAACCTTGACCACTGCAAACGAATGAATCATTGGGATTTCGACACACGAAATCCGATAACCCGCTATTATAGCCAGCGTAATCCAATCTAACAAGCAGTGTTTTAAAAAATGAATGCATCACCTCAAGAACCCTTCAAATCCAAGCTTTTGTTCTGCTGGCTTGCCTTGCTGACCGGCGCTATTGGCGGTCACTGGATCTACGCTGGCAAGAAACGTTTCTGGCTCTACATGCTGACCTTCCCCCTATCGGCATTTGCCGGCTGGATAGACACCATGCGCTATGGCCTGATGAAAGACGAGCGATTCAATGCCTTGCTGAACCCGGAATACCCCGCAGACACGCGGCAAACCACAGGCGCAGTGGTGGCCTCGGTGGCCCTGTCACTGGCTTTTGGAATGACCGCGCTAATGGCCACACTGGCCATGCTGTTTCAATGGTATTTCAGCGGCGTAGTCAGCTGAATTGCGAACTGAGCACCTAAGCAAAGCCGCCTGAACAAGCTAAACAAAAAAAAGCCCGCTAAAAAGCGGGCTTAACAGGGCTTGAGGAGACAGAGACACTTGCTTGGTCGCAAGGCTCGCCCCTGAGGGAGAGTATGCGATTGCACAAGCTGTTGGCCTACCCTTAAAACGTGGGGGAACCCCAACGGTTTACGGGCGACTCGGTTCAAGAGGCCGAATCAACCAACATTAATAAGTGTCAAAGTCACTACTTTAGTTTCATGGTTTCAGGTATTTTTTAATCAACCGGCCCACATAGCGCGCCACACCTTGCTCCACGCTGTAAAAACTGCCGGTGTAACCCGCTGCGCGCAAGTTGCTCAAATCAGCTTGGGTATAGCTTTGGTACTTGCCTTTGAGCGCATCCGGAAACTCGATGTACTCAATAAAGCCACCCTTCACCGCCTCTTGTAAACTCAGGGCTGCACTGCCCTGACTTTCACGCAGTGTATTCAAGGTAGTCAGGGCTACATCATTGAATGTTTGGGCACGCCCTGTACCCAGGTTATACACACCGGAAGGTGCCTTGCTGGCCTGCTCGAAGAAATACATATTCACCTTGACCACGTCTTCAATCGAGACAAAATCTCGCTGCTGGCAGCCAGCCTCGTAGCCACCGTAAGGGCCGAATAACTTCACTGAACCGCCCTCACGAAACTGGTTAAAGTTGTGAAACGCCACTGAAGCCATACGCCCTTTGTGTTGCTCGCGATCGCCATACACATTGAAGTATCGAAAGCCGAATACAGGTGCCTTCAGACCCTGCTTCATTCGGCTGCGCAACACCTGGTCGAACAAAAACTTGGAATAGCCATACACGTTCAGCGGTTTTTCAACCTCACGGTTCTCGACGAATTCCGTGCTGCCACCATAAACTGCCGCCGATGATGCATAGAGAAATGGAGTACCCGTACGCTGCGCCCACTCAAACAAGGTTTGGGTGTATCGAAAATTGTTGGCCATCATGTAGTTGCCGTTGTGCTCCATGGTATCGGAGCAGGCACCTTCATGAAAAATCGCATCGAACTTGCCAAACTCGCCACGCTCAATGCGCGCGAGAAAATCGGCTTTGTCTAGGTAATCAGAAATTTCACAATCCACCAGGTTCAAAAATTTGTCACCTTTGGTCAGGTTGTCTACAGCCAGCACATCGGTAACACCGCGCTCGTTCAGCGCCTTCACCAAATTGCTGCCGATTAAACCAGCAGCACCGGTCACAATCACTTTCATCGTCAAATCCTTTAATTTAGCTCTTCCGGCAATATCACCGCAGTGCCCAATTTACCAACGACCACACCACCGGCCTTGTTGGCCAAGGCCACACTGTCCGGCAAGCTCATTCCTGAACCAACCGCACATGCCAGAGTGGCGATCACCGTGTCGCCAGCGCCCGACACATCAAACACTTCACGGGCCTGCGCGGGCACATGAAAACTCCCATCAGCTGTAAACAGCGTCATGCCTTCTTCGGAGCGAGTCAGCAACAAAGCCCCCAAACTCAGGCGCTCACGCAGGGTTTGCGCTTTTTCAACCAACTGGGCCTCAGTTTTCCAGCTTCCCATCACCTGTTTGAATTCAGACCTGTTCGGCGTAAGAACCGAGGCACCAGCATACTTGCCGTAATCATCCCCCTTGGGATCCACCAAGGTAGTTTTGCCCGCCTTTTTGCACAAGGCAATCATTTCCGCCACATGCTCCAGGCTGCCCTTGCCGTAGTCAGAAAACAGCACCACATCGTGATTGGCGTATTCCTGCTCAAACAACTCCATTTTGGTGGTCAGTTGCTCGGGCGAAGGCCGCTCTTCAAAATCGATTCGCACCAGCTGTTGCTGGCGGGCAATGACGCGCAACTTCACCGTGGTGGGGAAATTCGGATCTTTCAGCAAACGGGAACGTACACCACTTTTCTGCAGCAGGGCCTCGACCGTGTGGCCTGGTTCGTCGTTACCCACCACGCCCATCAGGCAAAGCTGTGCACCTAGAGAACTGGCATTGATTGCCACATTGGCTGCACCACCCAAGCGTTCATCTTTGGTACCCACCAGCACCACAGGCACAGGAGCCTCAGGGGAGATACGCTCCACATCCCCAAACCAGTAGCGATCCAGCATAACATCGCCGACCACCAGAATTTTTGCGTCTTTGAATTGGGACCTGTCGACCATTGTTCAGCCTGTTTTAATGGGTGTGAGCTGGGGTATGTGCTGCCTTCTTGGCAGACACAGGATAGAAATCAAGTTCTTCTGCGCGACGCGGCACAATTGAATCCCAATTGGCACAGCCCGGGCATTGCCAGTAAAACTTCTTGGCCTGAAAGCCGCAAGACTGGCAGCGGTAGCGCTCAAGGCGCTGTGTGTGTTTGGAAATCAACTCGCGTGTCAGACGAAGGTCTTGCATGCGATCATCGTCCAGTTTGCCGCGCAACTGGTGCTCCAGCAACTTGTCCAGGCCCAGCAAGCTGGGGCGGGCACGAACCTGTTCACGCAACAATTCGAATGCCGCAAACGGCCCTTTGGTTTCCTCAACAGCCTGCGCCAATACAAGCAGCAAATCAATTGACGGGTACATGGTGCAATATTCCAGCAATGCTGCAATGCCCTCTTCTTCACGCTCAAGCTTCTTGAATGCAGCCCACATATTTGGCCCGACCAAGGGCAAATACCATGGGTTCTGCCGCTCGGCAGCGCGCCACTGACCAATGGCTTCCTCAAACTGGTTTTGGGTGAAGTAGATATCACCCAGCAACAGGGAGGCTCGCACATTTTGTGCATCAGTCAGCAAAGCATTTTGCAACTCAGCCTTGGCTTTGGGTAAATCTCCCGCATCGATAAACTGAGCTGCCAATTCGCAATAAAAATGCGCAATATCGCCAGCAGGCACGTCCGCGCCATATTCACGAAGCTTGTGGGCTTGCGCGATGGCTTTGTCCCAGGCTTTCTCGAGCTCGTACAACTCCAGCAATTGGCGCGAGGCCTCGGCCTTCATGTCCGAGCCCGACAAACTGTGGAAAGCCTGCTCGGCACGGTCCAGAATACCTGCCCGCAAGAAATCAACACCCAACTCATAGGTGGCTTTTTCCCGGTCTGCAGGGGTAATTTGTTCACGCGTAGTCAAAAACTGGTGCACCCGAATTGCCCGATCAATTTCGCCTTTCTTTCGAAACAGATTGGCCAGCGCAAAATGCAACTCAACGGTGTGCGTGTCGATTGCCGCCACTTCCAGAAAAGCGTCAATCGCCTTGTCAGGCTGCTCGCTGAGCAAGAAATTGACGCCTTTGAAATAAGAGGCAGGCAATTGGCCACGCACGGATGCATCAGAACGTTTTTCGAGTCGGGCAGCCATCCATCCCAAGCTGAATATCAGCGGGACGAGCACCAACCACCAGGTTTCAAATTCCATGGCTTGGGCCTATTGGCAAAGCCGGCATGGGTTCTTCGACAATAACTGGCGTATTGCCTTGTGCTTTAAGTTGATTCAACTCACGCTCAAGACGTTCAGCATTCTTCGTGGCCACAGAGGCTGCACGCTTGGCCTTCAACCAGGAGGGCAGCAAAGAGATCCATGCGAACACAGCGCCCAACAGCAAGGCAAGTAGCAAAGCCACTACCAGTTGAACCTGAATTTCTAACCCAGGCAACCATTTGACGGTCACTAAATCGGTGTTTCGAATGGAGAATGTGAGAACAACAAGGAAGAGTGCAAGTCGCACAACCCAGGCAAGTATTTTCAAGGTGGTCCCCTGTTTGTAGTTGGATCAACGCCGATTCATTCATCGGCGTGATGACTCAGGCTTCACCGAAGAACGATCGAATTAACTCTCTTTCTTGGAGTATAAATCA
>JAHJCM010000032.1 GCA_018812945.1 Gammaproteobacteria bacterium
ATGTTACAACGCGTCATATTACCGATGGATGAATTCATCGCCACGCCCGACCTGCACCCAGAACAACAACCACTGGCCTACCTGCGTACCCGCTCAATGCATGTGGTGCGCACCTTGGCAGAAGACCCCCGCACACAGCGGGTTTTTGACATCGTAATGCACAAAGCGGAAATGGTCGACGACATGTTGCCTATTCGCGACCGCCATTTGGAAGCGATTCAAGGCTTCATTCAAACCATTGAAACAGACTTCCAGGCCGCCATCGACAAAGGCGAATTGCCAGCAAATACCAACGCCCGCCAGGCAGCGATTGGTTTGCATGCCTTGATTGACGGGCTTTTCGCCAACTTTGTACTTAGCCCGAATCTGTTTGATTTGATGGAACAGGCTGAATTCACGATCGACAATTACCTCAATGGCATGGCCAGTAGGAAGTAACAGATCTTTATTACACCCTGCCCGTGACCGGAATGCCGGCTCCATTAATATCTCGGGCGGCATCTGAGAGCAAAAATGCAATAACCCCTGCCAAAGAGTCAGGGCTGACCCAATCAGCAGGATCAGCGTCGGGCATGGCTTCGCGATTGGCGGGCGTGTCCAGAATACTGGGCAACACTGCATTGGCGCGAATGCCCAAATGTTTGTTCTCCGCAGCAAGCGCCTCTGTCAAACGCAGCACTGCCGATTTGGCTGCTGCATAAGCGCCCATGCCATCAACTGCTTTGCTGGCTGCGGCAGCACCAATGTTGACAATCAAACCACCTTGCTGATCTTGAAACTGGGGCAGTATGGCCTGGCACATGTTCACCGAGGTCTGCACATTCATGGCGTACTGCGTATTCCAGGTATCAAGACTGCTTTCGGCCTGACGTTCCCACACAAAACCGCCTGCAATATTCACGACCGCATCAATTTGGCCGAAATATTCCCAGGCCTGATTAACCACCTCCTGAGCATGCTCAGGCAAGGTCAGGTCGACATTGCCAATCGACACCGCATCGCTTTCACCTTCCCAATCGGGCTGATGCAAGTCAATCAACAAAAGCCGGTAACCCAAACTGCCCAAATGGGTGGCCACGGCTTGCCCCAAATTGCCTGCTGCACCCGTAATAATCGCGACTGGATTGCTGTTGCTCATGAAAATCGACTCCCGCGTTGAATGATTGATTGCCTGCATTTTGACACGGACGCTGCCCTTTCACGCCCCCACCCCCTTTGAATACCCCCTTTAAGGGCAACGCATTGGTGCAATGCTGAATTCAACAAAACCTGCCGTTCACAAGACATCACCGGAATTCTTGGAGCATGTCATGTGGAACGGTTTATTTTTTGGTTTGGTCAGCCTGTTCACACCCCAAGCCAGCCTGCCCGACACGGCAGCCATGAAAGAGGAAATCGCCCAGTTCGCCCAGGTCTACGCCATCGACACTGATCGCATCCATGTTCGAGAAAGCACCATGAACAACCCCTCTCCATTTTTGACTAACAGCGGCATCAAGGCCTGCGTGCTGTATGTTAATCAGCATGCAGACGCCAAGCGCGTGTGGTCTCATTTTCTGGATTCAGGTCATGAAGGCACTGAGCCGGCATTTCTGGCATTCACATCGGCCCATGAATTGACTCACTGCCTGATGTCGGAAAAAGGAAAACGTGTGGCCGCCAAGCAAGCACTGCAAGAACACCTGGGCATTCAATTCAAGAACAATCTTCATTTTGAAGAAACACTGGCCGATCTGGTCGGCTTGGCCTATGTACAGAAAGTGATGCCAGAGCACTTCGACGTGGTGTACAAGCGCGTGAAATCGATTCGAACCGATTTCTCAAGCCGCGACCCCGAGCACGACAGCTCCCGCGCACTGAACACCCACACCATCGCCTTCGCTGATCAAATGTTCAGCAAATCCAACACCATCCGTTTGGCAGACGCCGGTAGCCGGTAAAAAAATCATCTGTGAATCGGATCGTGCGAAAGCACGATCTGCAAAAGCATGGTTAAATTCAAACGATCGTTTGAAAACAAACAAGCACAATTCACAGGTGACCCTTTTGAACAGCTTCCAATCCGTATTTCGCCCCAATCTGTTTGCAGGACAAACGGTGCTGGTCACCGGCGGAGGTTCCGGCATAGGCCGCTGCACCGCACATGAACTGGCCAGCCTGGGTGCAGACCTGGCCTTGGTCGGTCGAAAAATGGAAAAGCTTGAAACCGTGAAAGCGGAAATCGAGCAAACCTGCGCCGTCAAAATTTCGCTACACAGCTGCGATATTCGTGAAGAGGAACGGGTAAAAGAAACTGTGGCCGATGTGTTGGCAGCCCACGGCAAAATCAATCACCTGATCAACAACGCAGGCGGACAATTTCCCTCACCGCTCAACATGATCAGTGGCAAAGGCTTCGAAACTGTGGTGCGTAACAACCTCACCGGCGGCTTTCTCATGGCCCGTGAGGTATTCAACCAGTACATGATGTTGCACTTGGGCGAGTCCGACATGTCCATCACCAACATCATTGCTGACATGTGGAACGGCATGCCCGGCATGGGCCACTCCGGTGCAGCACGCGCTGGCATGCTGAACTTTTCGGAAACGGCATCCAATGAATGGGCACCCGTGCGCGTCAATGCGGTTGCACCGGGCTTCATCGCATCAAGTGGCATGGACACTTACCCCGAGCCCATGAAGCAAACCATTATGCAGTTGGACAAAACCATCCCGCTGCAACGCCTGGGGCTGGAAGCTGAGGTGTCCGGCGCATTGGTGTTCTTGTGCAGCCCTGCGGCCTCATTCATCTCGGGTTCCTGCATTCGAATCGACGGCGCAGCCCCCAACGCGCGCCGTATTTGGCAAGTGGGCACTGGCAAACCCAACCCGGCTTTCAACAGCTTTCATTTGGGTGGCGTGCCGGAGGTGATCCAGCGTCGAGACGCCGCACGCGCCGCGGCCAGCAAGAAATAAGCAAACATTTAAGGCTTGACACACCAAAGCCTCACCCTCAAAATCAAACAAACGTTTGATTTTTTCAAGACTATTTTGCCGCTACTTAAAGCCACAAACCAATGCCTATTTTAGAGAGCCTCGTTTCCGCAAATTCCGCCGAGTTTGAACTCAACAAGGCCAATATGGAAACGGCCCTGAATGAACTTCGATCGCTGGAGAAACGCACCCGCGACGCCTCAGCAAAAGCTGCACCATCATTTGCAAAGCGTGGTCAGTTGCTGCCTCGCGACCGGGTAGCGCTGCTACTTGACTCGGGCTCTCCGTTTCTGGAACTCAGCACCCTGGCCGGTTATATGCAAGACGGGCAGAAGGCTGACAAAAGCATTCCTGGCGGCGGCATCATTGCCGGGCTGGGCTATGTAGCCAACACCTTGTGCATGGTGGTTGCCAGCGACTCTGGCATTGAGGCCGGTGCGCTTCAGGCCATGGGCATTGAAAAAATGCAAAGGGCCCAAGACATCGCCCTGGAAAACAAACTGCCCTTCATTAACCTCGGCGAATCCGCCGGGGCCAATTTGTTGAAATACAAAGTCGAGCACTTTATATTGGGCGGCGGTAATTTCTACCGCCTGGCCAAACTCAGCGCGGCAGGGCTGCCCGTCATCAACGTACTGCACGGTTCATCCACTGCAGGTGGTGCCTACATTCCAGGTTTAAGTGATGTGGTCATCATGGTTCGCGAACGCGCACGCGCATTTCTCGCTGGCCCCCCTTTGTTGAAAGCCGCCACAGGCGAGATAGCAACCGATGAGGAACTGGGTGGCGCCGACATGCACTGCTCAGTCTCAGGCTTGGGTGACTACATCGCCGACGACGACCGCCACGCCATTGCACTGGCTCGCGACGTGATGGCAAAAATCGACTGGAACAGCAGCAATCGCAATGTGATACCCGCATTGAATGCTCACGCGCCTGCACCACGCTACCCAGCCGAAGAACTACTGGGCATCATGCCCGCCGATATCAAAACGCCGGTGGACATGCGTGAAGTCATCGCCCGAATTATTGACGACTCCGACTTCCTCGAATTCAAAGCCAACTATGGCCCAGCCACACTGTGCGGATACGCCAAGCTGATGGGTATTTCAATCGGCATCATCAGCAACCTGGGGCCGATCGACACGGCAGGTGCCACCAAAGCCACGCACTTTATTCAAAGTTGCTGCCAAACCAAAACCCCAATCATTTACCTGCAAAACACAACGGGTTACATGGTGGGCAAAGAAGCCGAGCAAGGCGGCATCATCAAACATGGCTCAAAAATGATTCAAGCGGTGAGCAACGCAACCGTTCCGCAAATCACTTTGCTGTGCGGTGCCAGTTTTGGTGCTGGTAACTATGGCATGTGCGGCAGGGCATTTGGTCCACGTTTTGTATTTGCCTGGCCCAACAGCAAAACTGCGGTCATGGGTGCCGAGCAAGCGGCGGGCACCATGGCCACCGTCATGCAGGCCAGCGCGGCCCGAAAAGGCATGGAAGTACCGGAGTTCATGCTTGAAAACATGAAAAAACAAATCATCGACACGTTTGAATCACAAACCAGCGCATTCCACACCAGCGGATTGTTGCTCGACGACGGCGTGATCGACCCCAGAGACACACGACAGGTGTTGGCGCTAGCGCTGATCGCCTGCCTGCAACAAGAGCGCAGTGTGCAGCCCATGCAATTTGGCGTGGCTCGACCCTAGCGCGTGAGAAATAAATAACGAGGAGGAAGTGCAGTGAGACTAAGCCAGGAACACAAAGAACTACAACGCACCATCGAACGCTTTGTGGAGAATGAAATTAATCCACATGTGGCCACCTGGGAAAAGGAACAGATGTTTCCCGCCCATGAGTTGTTCAAAAAGATGGGTAATCTTGGCTTGCTAGGCCTGACCAAACCAGAAGAGTTTGGCGGCATGGGTTTGGACTACAGCTATTCCGTCGTAGCGGCGCAGGCTTTGGGAAAAATCCATTGTGGAGGCGTGCCCATGGCAATCGGCGTTCAGACCGACATGGCCACACCCGCTTTGGCGCGGTTCGGCAGCGACGAACTGCGTCGTGAATTTCTGGCTCCAGCCGTTGCGGGCGACATGGTCGCCTGTATTGGTGTTTCAGAACCTGGTGCAGGATCTGATGTAGCCGGCGTAAAAACCACCGCCAAAAAAGATGGTGGCGATTACATCATCAACGGCAGCAAAATGTGGATTACCAACAGTTTGCAAGCCGACTGGATTTGCCTGTTGGCCAACACCAGCGAAGGCAAGCCCCATCAGAACA
>JAHJCM010000231.1 GCA_018812945.1 Gammaproteobacteria bacterium
ACAAAGACTTAACGAAGTGTCTAATCAATGCATTGTGCTGGTGGGCATGATGGGTGCCGGCAAAAGCACAGTCGGCAAGGCCTTGGCCAAGCATCTGTCCTGGGAATTCACTGACACCGATCACCTGATCGAGCATCAAACAGGTGTCAGTATTCCCGTTATTTTCGAGATTGAGGGCGAGGCTGGTTTTCGTCGACGAGAATCGACTGCGCTGGCCAGCTTTGTTGGCCGGGAAAGGCAGGTGATCGCCACCGGCGGCGGCATCGTGCTGGCGCCAGAAAATCGTGAACTTCTGAAGCAAATTGGTGCTGTGGTGTATTTAAGCGCCTCGGCGGCTGAATTGTACCAACGCACTCGGATGGACAAGAACCGCCCCTTGCTGCAAGGCCCCAACCCCCGCAAAAAAATTGAAGAATTGCTGGCAGCGCGATTGCCTTTGTACAAACAGTGCGCCGATGTGGTCGTTGAGACTGGCAGGCAACCTGTTTACCAAATTGTGAACAAAATCAGCCATGCGTTAAAATTGGGCCAAAAGGCGCCCGACACTGAACAGAAGGCCACCGGAACAGAATGAGTCAATACACCCTTGAAGTTGATTTGGGCGAACGCAGTTACCCGATTCACATTGGCGCGAGCCTTCTAGACAAGGCTGCCCTTTTTCAGCCCCATGTGGCGGGTAAAACCGTAATGATTTGTACCAACACCACGGTGGGGCCGTTGTATGCAGAACGTTTGAAAACCACGTTGCAGCAAGCAGGTGCGAAGCTGGTACATGTGGTCAGCCTGCCGGACGGCGAGGAATACAAAGACTGGCCCACCTTACAGCGGGTGTTTGATGCCTTGTTGCAAAACCACTGCGACCGCAAAACCGTGCTGGTGGCGCTGGGCGGCGGTGTGATTGGCGATATGGGCGGCTTTGCGGCGTCTGCCTTCATGCGCGGAATTCCCTTCATTCAGGTGCCCACCACTTTGTTGAGTCAGGTGGACAGTTCGGTGGGTGGAAAAACCGGTATCAATCATCCCTTGGGCAAAAACATGATTGGCGCGTTTTACCAGCCGCAAATGGTGTTGACCGATATCTCTACCCTGAACACCTTGCCTGATCGCGAACTCAGTTGCGGCCTGGCTGAAATCATCAAGCATGGCGCAATTGCAGACACCGAATACCTGGACATGGTCGAGGCCAACATGCCCGCTCTGCTGAACCGTGATCCCGAGTTGCTGGCGCTCGTGGTGAAGCGTTCCTGCGAGATCAAGGCCGATGTGGTGTCGAAAGATGAGCGTGAAGGTGGTATACGCGCCATTCTGAATTTTGGCCACACCTTTGGGCATGCAATTGAAGCAGGCATGGGCTATGGCCAGTGGTATCACGGCGAGGCAGTGGGTTGTGGCATGGTGATTGCAGCCGATTTGTGCCGCCGCATGGGTCGCCTGAGCATGGAAGAATCTGCGCGCCTGAAGAAGATTGTGATTGATGCCCGCTTGCCAGCCATTCCACCGCGCCTGGGTGTGGACAAGTTCATGGCGCTGATGGCGCATGACAAAAAAGCTGACTCCGGTTCCATCAAGTACGTGTTGCTCAATGGCTTGGGCGGGGCGTCCACTTCGCCCGCCGACGAGGCCCTTGTACGGCAAACATTGCAGGAAATGGGGGCAGGGGACTAACAGTGCGTAACTTTGAACTCAGTTTGGCCCCGTATGCAGTCAGTTCCACAAACACACGTGGTCGATTGCACCCTGAAAAAAGCCCGGAAGGCCGAACTGAATTTGAGCGAGACCGTGACCGCATTATTCATAGTGCAGCGTTTCGTCGCCTTGAATACAAAACCCAGGTATTTGTAAACACCGAAGGTGATTTGTACCGCACACGCCTCACCCACAGCCTTGAAGTGGCACAAATTGCGCGCAGCATTTCCCGCAACCTGGGCTTGAACGAGGAGTTAACCGAGGCGGTGGCGCTGGCCCATGATTTGGGGCACACGCCGTTTGGTCATGCTGGGCAAGACGCACTCAATGAATGTATGGCCCCGCATGGGGGCTTTGAGCACAACCTGCAAAGCCTGCGGGTTGTGGATGAGTTGGAAGAGAAATATGCCAGTTTCAATGGCCTGAACTTGTGCTTTGAAACCCGTGAAAGTATTTTGAAACATTGCTCGAAGCCCAATGCGGAGAGGCTGGGTGAGGTGGCCGACCGTTTTTTAAGTAACCGCCGCCCGGTGCTTGAAGCACAAGTGACTAACCTGGCCGATGAAATAGCCTACAACAACCACGACATCGATGATGGTTTGCGTTCAGGGTTGATTACCCTGGAGCAAGCGGCCGAGGTTCCGCTGTTCAAAATACACTTGGACCGTGTGAAAACCCGTCACCCCAATATTGAAGGTCGCAGGCTTATTCATGAAACTGTGCGCGGCATTATCAATGCCTTGGTTCAAGACCTTTTGCATGAATCGGAGCGCCGAATTCAAGCCATGAAACCCACTTGTGTGGCCGATGTTCAACTGGCCGACAAGTTGATTGGTTTCAGCCCGGAAATGGCTGAGCTGAACCACGCCCTGAAGGTGTTTTTGCGCAAAGCCCTGTATCAACACTATCAAGTGTTGCGCGCCACGTTAAAGGCTCGTCGCGTGGTTCAGGAGTTGTTCCATATTTTCATGGATGATCCGCGCCTGTTGCCACCCCAGTTTTTTCAGCGTTCCGAAGTGGATATACCGCGTGCAATTGCGGACTACATTGCCGGCATGACTGACCGCTATGCCATGAAAGAGCACCAGCGCCTGACTGTGCCCGGCGTTCAGTAACACCAGCGCCCCATGGCTCGCCAAGCCCGACTGTTTATTCCTGAATGTCCCATGGTGCTGGAGTTACAGGGCATCGCCGGGCAGGACGTATTCAAAACCCGCGAGGCTTTTTCCCTGTTTCATGCCCAGTTGCCCCAAAGCGCCTCCGAAGAAGACGTGGCAATTCATGCATATTGCCTGGTGCCGGCAGGTGCCTTGCTCATGATCAGCGCTGCCCAGGCTGCCCAAGCCGGGCGTTTTGTACAAAACCTGAACCGGCATTTCTCGCCAGCAGTGCGCCAAGTACAAACTGTGAACTCAAGTGCGATATGGGAACCCCGATTCAAATCCACCGTGGTACAGCCGGGCTTGCGCAGCTTGAAAGCCTGCCTGTTTGTTGAGCAACTGGCCGAACGCGCCACGGGTGCGCCTGATTTGGCCACTTACCCGTGGAGCAGTTTTGCTGCCCATGCCGGTGTGGTGAATGAAGCCTGGTTGGTGGATTTGCCAATTTATTGGCAACTGGGCAACACGCCCTTCGAGCGTCAAAGTCGCTACAGGCAGTTCAGTGAACAGGGCCTCGGCGAACTTGACAGCTCAGCGCTTTCAGAATGCTTGCGCAAGGGGTGGCTTTGGAGCGATGATGTTTTTTGCGCGCAAATTCAAGAGCTTGCGAATCGACCGGTTCGACCTCGGCCCCGCGGACGTCCAACAATAAAGAATCAAGGCACCGACTAGGTGCAAAAAACACGCTGATTTATTTTGTGTGTCCCTATTTAAAGTCCCCTGATTTTGGTGGGGTGCAATAAATAGGGTCAGACCCCTTTTATTTTCCTTGAGAATCTTGCCGCGCTGCAGTAAAGTGACCAACGTACTGAAATCAGGGGCTTTTCCATGCAACAAGACATTAGAAAGATTGCCGAAGAAAAAGGCATGTACTCCGCCAGCAATGAACACGACGCCTGTGGCGTTGGTTTTGTGGCGCACATCAAAGGCAAGCGCACCCATGACATTATTGCGGGTGGCTTGAAGATTTTGGAAAACCTGGACCACCGCGGTGCTGTGGGTGCCGACCCATTGATGGGCGACGGTGCCGGTATCCTGATTCAGATCCCCGATGCCTTCTTCCGTGAGGAAATGGCCAAGCAGGGCGTAACACTGCCACCCGCCGGTGAATACGGCGTGGGGATGTTGTTCCTGCCCAAAGAAACAGCGTCACGCATTGCTTGTGAGCAGGAAATCGAGCGTGCGATCAAGGCCGAAGGACAAGTGTTGTTGGGCTGGCGCGATGTGCCGGTGAATGCCGACATGCCCATGAGCCCCACCGTGCGTTTGAAAGAACCCGTGATTCGCCAGGTGTTTGTAGGCCGTGGCCGCGACATCATGGTGACCGATGCGCTGGAACGCAAACTGTATGTGATTCGCAAGCGCGCGGTGCACGCCATCAAGAACCTGAACCTGGCACACGGCACTGAATACTTCAGCCCCTCCATGAGCGCCCGTACCATTGTGTACAAGGGCTTGCTGCTGGCCAACCAGGTTGGTGAGTACTACCTCGATCTGAAAGACCCACGTTGCGTGTCGGCCTTGGCCTTGGTGCATCAGCGCTTTTCAACCAACACATTCCCAGAGTGGCCGCTGGCTCACCCCTACCGCATGTTGGCGCACAACGGTGAAATCAACACCGTGAAAGGCAACTTCAACTGGATGCGTGCACGTGAAGGCGTGATGAAGAGCGCCGTGTTGGGCGACGACCTGCAGAAACTGTACCCCTTGATTTTCGAAGGTCAATCCGACACCGCCTGTTTCGACAACTGTCTGGAACTGCTGGTGATGGCAGGTTACCCGATTGCCCAGGCCATGATGATGATGGTGCCTGAAGCGTGGGAACAGCACACCTTGATGGACGACAACCGTCGTGCCTTCTATGAATACCACGCCGCCATGATGGAACCCTGGGACGG
>JAHJCM010000232.1 GCA_018812945.1 Gammaproteobacteria bacterium
GCTCTTGAACGATGACTACACCCCCATGGAGTTCGTCGTGATTGTTTTGCAGAAGTTTTTTGGAAAAGGAAGGGAACAGGCCACCCAAATCATGCTGAAAGTGCATCGAGAGGGCAAAGGGGTCTGTGGGGTATATCCCAAAGACATCGCCTCGACAAAAGTCGAAATGGTATGCGGTTTCGCAAAGCAGCATCAACACCCGCTGCAGTGCGTGATGGAGGAAACATGATTGCGCAAGAGTTGGAAGTAAGTTTGCACATGGCATTTGTTGACGCACGTCAGCAAAAGCATGAATTCATCACGGTAGAGCACCTGCTATTGGCCTTGCTGGACAATCCTTCAGCGGCCGAGGTGCTACGTTCATGCTCATGCGATGTCGAAGAAATTCGAAAGAACCTGCAAAATTTCATCAAGGACAACACCCCTGTGGTGTCCGGCCAGGATGAGGTGGATACGCAGCCCACGCTGGGTTTCCAGCGGGTTATTCAGCGCGCCATCATGCATGTTCAGAGCACATCGAATGGCAAGAAAGAGGTGACTGGCGCAAATGTGCTGGTTGCGATTTTTGGTGAGAAAGACTCCCATGCGGTGTACTACCTTCACCAGCAGGGTATTACCCGTCTGGATGTGGTGAATTACATTTCACACGGCATTACCAAAACGCCGCAGGCCCCTGCGCCGAAGCCCGAGAATTCCCAAAACGAGAATCAGGAGCAGGAAGCCGAGGCCACCCAAAACGTGGGTGACAAGCAGTCTCCGCTCGATCAGTACACCCAGAATTTGAATGCATTGGCCAAGGAAGGGAAAATTGATCCGCTGATCGGCCGTGAGCAGGAAGTGGAGCGGGTTATCCAGGTGCTGTGCCGCCGCCGCAAAAACAACCCGCTTCTGGTGGGTGAAGCTGGCGTGGGTAAAACTGCAATTGCTGAAGGTCTGGCATGGAGAATTGTGCAGGGCGACGTACCCGAAATCTTGAGCAGTGCGCAAGTGCATTCGCTGGACATGGGCGCGTTGCTGGCCGGTACCAAATACCGTGGCGATTTCGAACAGCGTTTGAAAGCGGTGTTGAAACAGCTGAAGGCCAACCCGGACTCGGTGTTATTCATTGACGAAATCCACACCTTGATTGGCGCAGGCTCCGCTTCTGGCGGCACGCTGGATGCTTCCAATTTGCTAAAACCTGCCTTGTCGTCAGGGCAGCTGAAGTGCATTGGCGCAACCACCTTTACCGAGTACCGCGGCATTTTCGAGAAAGACCACGCGCTTTCACGCCGCTTCCAGAAAATCGATGTGTCTGAACCCACCGTGGAACAGACCATTGAAATTTTGCGCGGTCTGAAGAGCAGGTTTGAAGACCACCATGGCGTGAAGTACTCCAGCGCGGCCATTTCGGCAGCCGCTGAGTTGTCGGCCAAGTTTATCAATGATCGTCATTTGCCCGACAAAGCCATTGATGTGATTGATGAAGCCGGTGCGGCTCAGCGTATCTTGCCAAAAAGCAAGCAGCGCAAAACAATCACGAAAGGCGACATTGAGGACATCGTCTCGAAAATTGCCCGCATTCCGCCACAGTCGGTTAACACCGATGACCGCAACAAGCTGGCCACGCTCGATCGCGATTTGAAAGCCACAGTGTTTGGGCAAGACCCCGCCATTGAAGCGCTGGCCAATGCGATCAAAATGTCGCGTGCTGGTTTGGGCAAGGCTGACAAGCCGATCGGCTCGTTCCTGTTCAGCGGCCCCACGGGTGTGGGTAAAACCGAGGTGGCCAAACAGTTGGCATTCATTCTTGGCATTGAAATGTTGCGTTTCGACATGTCGGAATACATGGAACGCCACGCGGTTTCTCGTTTGATTGGTGCGCCCCCAGGGTATGTGGGCTTTGACCAGGGTGGTTTGTTGACTGAGGCCATTACCAAGAAGCCACATTGCGTGTTGCTGCTCGACGAAATCGAAAAAGCGCACCCCGATGTGTTCAATATCCTGCTTCAGGTTATGGACAACGGTACTTTGACCGACAACAACGGTCGCAAGGCTGATTTCCGCAATGTGATCGTCATTATGACCACCAACGCAGGTGCAGAGGCCTTGACCAAGCGCGGTATCGGCTTCATGGAATCCAAGGTGCAGGGCGACGAGATGGAAGACATCAAGCGCATGTTCAGCCCCGAGTTCCGCAACCGCCTGGATTCTGTCATTTCCTTCCGTGCGCTGGATGAGGAAATCATTCTTCGCGTGGTCGACAAGTTCCTGATGGAACTGGAAGAGCAGTTGCACCAGAAGAAAGTGGATGCCGTGTTCACCGACGAATTGCGCAAGCACTTGGCCAAGAAAGGTTTTGATCCATTGATGGGTGCTCGCCCAATGCAGCGCCTGATTCAAGACACCATCCGCAAGGCGTTGGCCGATGAGCTGCTGTTTGGCAAATTGGTGAACGGCGGCAAGGTGACAGTGGACCATGATTTGGAAAATGACCAAGTGTCACTGACTTTTGATGAAGGTTCATCGGGTCAAGAGTCGGAGAGCGGCACCGAGGTTGCTGTTGATTAAAAGCAAGGTTTGGTCGTAAAGCATCAGGTAGCGACTCGCCTGAGTTTCCCTCGCAGGGATTCTCAGGCGTTTTGCTTTTCTGCTTAATCACTCACTCACTTGGCCCAGGCAACTGCGGTTTCTACCTTTGTTCTTGGCTTGGTAAAGCGCGTGGTCAGCTTGCGCCATGGTGCGGTCAATGCTGTCAGCCTGGGTGATGTCGCAAATTCCTGCCGAAAACCCAACTTTGCAATTGCCGTTCAGCCGAATCCTGTCCACGATTCTTTGGGTGTCGTCGGCGGTGCAGTTCGGTAGAAGCACTGCAAACTCTTCGCCCCCGACACGTGCGATGAGATCACCAGGCCTGAAGTTGGTTCGAAGCGTTTCGGCAAACTCCCGAAGTCGCATATCCCCGGCCTCGTGACCATAGGTGTCGTTGTATTGTTTGAAGTAGTCAATGTCGATAATTGCTACGCTGCCGTGACGCTGATTTTCTCTTTGCATTTTTCGCAGATAGGCGCTGCTCAGGTCTTGCCAGCCCCGGCGATTGAGCAAACCAGTGAGTGGATCGCTGCGAGCCTGATTGCTCAGGTGAAGCAGTTCCACTGCGAAGCGCTTTCGCAAGTTTGATTGCCGCCATAGAGTTAGGCTGACAAAGCTTACCGAGTGAACCAACACAATGAATGTGAGTATCAGGTTGTTGCGTTGCAATGCATTAACTTTTTCATCGGCCGATTGTGCATGTTCCTTCAAGGTGGTGTTGAATATCCCAAGCTCGATCAACCAAAACTCGATGCGTTGAGGGTCAGGTTTGCCGAACCTGTCAAGTTGCTGGTCCATCGCGATCAGGTGTTCTCGGAGGCTTGCAGCCGATTCAGTCAGCCCGCGGTGGGTGTTGATCGTTTCGATGACAGCCAATCTCGCAGCCAGTTGATTGAGTAACTCCTGAGGTGAGCTGTAGCCACGCGTTTCCAGACCAAGTTTGGTTTCATAAGCATGCTGATTGCCTAGGTGATGCAGGGCGGTGCTTTGTACGATCAGGTCTTGCAGGGACACTTCAAGTAGCCGTCTCTTGGCCAGGTCACCTTGAATTTGATTTGCTTTGCCGTAGTTGAATACAGCCACTGCCGCCAGAATGACGCAGAGTGCCAACCAAAAATACCGGATGGTTTTTTCAGAACAGGGACGCAGGTGCCGGATTGCGTGAACCAACCATGTACGGCCTGTCGTTGTGGCTGGCCCGTTGCCCGCTGAGTCCATTGTTTTCCTGAAGATTCACAATGACACTCAGTGGCACATCTGCTTGGGGTGGTTCCTTTCGCTTGGTGTTCTCTAGCGTGTCCCGGTGCTTCCGAACCCACCTTCACCGCGTTCGCTGGGGGTGAAATCGCTGACCACCTTGAAGTCGGCGTGAGCCACCGGCAAGATGACCAGTTGAGCGATGCGCTCCATGGGTTCAATGGTCACTGGCGCCTGGCTGCGGTTCCACGCTGAAACCATCAGTGGGCCCTGATAGTCGGAATCGATCAACCCCACCAGGTTGCCAAGTACCAAGCCTTTTTTGTGACCCAGGCCCGAACGGGGCAAAATTGTCGCACAGTAATTGGGGTCGCCGATGTACATGGAAAGACCGGTTGGCACCAGTTCAGCCTGGCCAGGTTGCAAAGTCAGTGGCTCAGTTAGGCAGGCGCGCAGGTCGATGCCCGCACTGCCGGGTGTGCCATAGGCAGGCAATTGCTCTTGCATGCGCGGGTCGAGTACTTTCAGTTCAACTTGAATTTTCATGAGTGTATTTGCGTTTTAAGGAGTGTTTTTCAGGAGTGTTTGGAAATGAAAGACAAAACTGCCTGTGCAGCTTGTAGTTTGTCCAGTGAGGCCAGGTATTCAGGGGGCAGTTTTTTACTGTAAATGGTTAACTCGGTTTGGTCGGCACCCAGGGCGTGTTGGGCCAAATTGCCAACAATGAAATGCGCTTTCTTGCTATCCAGTTTTCGGTTTGCATAGTCATCTAGATTTTCTGTTTCGGCAGCAAAACCGACCACAGTCAGCGATCTTTTCTGAGCACTGGCAAATTCGCCGACATCTGCAAGAATGTCCGGGTTCAGTTCGAATTCCATATTTAAACCCGCGGCTTGATCGTGCTGTTTTTTCTGCTTTTGAGCGCTTGGGTTTTTAATGCCGTAATCGGCCACGGCGGCGACACCAATGAACAAGTCTTGTTGCTCAATTTGAGTGAACACAGCAGCGTGCATTTGTTTTGCCGATTGAACCGACAATACGCGAGCGCCATAAGGCATGGGCAGCGCGGTGGGGCCACTCACCAAACTCACTTCGGCACCCATTAACCATGCAGCCTGGGCCAAGGCGTAGCCCATTTTGCCACTGGATCGATTCGTAATGCCGCGCACCGGGTCAATGGCTTCAAAGGTTGGCCCAGCCGTCAACAACACTTTTTTACCAGCCAAGGGTTTGTGATTCACTGCCCGCGCCAGTTCCAATACGATCTCAAAGGGTTCCAGCATGCGGCCACTGCCCACTTCACCGCAGGCCTGTTCGCCAGCAGCGGGGCCAAACACATGCACACCATCGTTTTTGAGTTGATTGATATTGCGCTGGGTGGCCGGGTTGTTCCACATTTCCACATTCATGGCTGGGGCAATCGCCATTGGGCAGTTGCGGGCCAATACAAGGTTATCAAGCAAATTATCAGCAAACCCGTGTGCGTATTTGGCCAGTGAATTGGCTGTGCAAGGGGCAATCAACAAAAAATCGGCATTGCGGCTGATGTCGATGTGAGGCATGCCACGGTCAATATTTTTGTCACTTTGTCCAGCAGGCCATTGCGACACATGCACAGCCTTGCCTGAAAGGGCTTGGAAGGTGAGCGGTGCAATGAATTGTGTGGCCGATTCAGTCATGACCACTTGCACCGAGCAGCCCTGTTTCATTAACAGGCGTACCAGCTCGGCCGATTTGTAAGCGGCAATGCCGCCGCACACGCCCAACACTACACGCAGTTGGTTCAAACCAGGAAGCGGTGGCAATTCGACTGGGCGCATGGGCAATAAACCTTATTCGCTTTTTGCAGGTTTGGCGGCTTTGTGTTCTTTGTTGAAGAACAGTTCGTCGATGATTAGACCGATTGCTCCCATGGTAATTGCAATGTCGGCCACATTGAATGCGGGCCAGTGATAATTTCCGACATAAAAATCGAGGAAGTCGATGACCGCGCCGTATGTAATGCGATCAATCAAATTACCTATTGCCCCGCCCAATATACAGGCCAGACAGAACATCGCGAATTTTCGATGACTGGAGGAACGCATCATGAACAGAATGACAATGGATGCAATGACCGCTACAGCGGAAAGAAAATGTTTTTGCCAACCCGCCTGATCGGCGAGGAAGCTGAATGCAGCACCCGGGTTGAGCACGTACACCAGGTTGAAGAAAGGGGTGACCTCAACCACCGCACCCAAATCAAGCCGCGATTGAACCCACAGTTTGCTGACTTGATCAACCAGAATAAGCAGCAGGGAGAAACCGATCCAGGGGAGGATGGATTTTTTTGGCGCCCTCAACGCGCCGGTTGCCTTGGCCGGTTTGGCGGTTGAGGCCGGTTTTCTTGGCATGGGTTTAGACATGATCACGCACCTCGCCTTGACCAAACAGATTGCCTACACAGCGGCCACAAATACCTGGGTGTTCAGGGTTTGCGCCCGTGTCGGGGCGTACATGCCAGCAACGTTCGCACTTTTCACCTTCTGCAATACCCACGTCAATTTTCTCCTCGGCCGCTGGGGCTATTTCAATTTGGGAAACAATGAACAGAAATTTCAGATCATCGCCCAAACTTGCTGCGGCCTTGTACAAGTCGCCTGGCAAATGCAGTGTGGCTGTGCCTTGCAGGGATGAACCAATTTTGCCGTCTGTTCGCAGGTTTTCCAGTTCCTTCACCACGCGCGCACGCAGCGCGAGCAACTCGGCCCACTTTCTGCCCAGCGTATCTGCGTCAGCTACCTGTGGCACCTTGTAGAATTCATTGCAGAAAATGGAAGGCTCAACATTGCCCATCACCTCACGGGCCTCTTCAGCAGTAAAGCTGAGAATAGGTGCCATGAGGCGAAGCAGGGCATGTGTGATGTGGTAGAGCGTGGTTTGCGCACTGCGACGTGCTTGGGAATTCTCGCCAGTGGTGTACAAGCGGTCTTTCAGTACATCCAGATAGAACGCACCCAGGTCTTCGGAGCAGAAAATTTGCAGCTTGCTGACAATCGGGTGGAATTCGTACTTCATGTAGTGCACTTCGCACTCGCTTTGCAGCTTGCCCAGCAGGGTAAGTGCGTACTGGTCTACTTCGGCCAGTTCCCCGGTGGGAACCGCTTCGGTGGCAAAGTCGAAATCAGAAATATTGGCCAGTAAAAAGCGCAGGGTGTTGCGAATGCGGCGATAACTTTCGACCACACGCTTCAGGATTTCATCGGAAATGGTGAGTTCGCCGGAATAGTCGGTGCTGGCTACCCAAAGGCGCAGAATTTCGGCGCCCATTTTGTCGGACACTTGTTGAGGCGCAATCACGTTGCCCACTGATTTGCTCATTTTGCGGCCTTGACCATCCACCACAAAACCATGCGTGAGCAGCGCTTTGTAGGGCGGCACACCGTTGATCATACAGCTGGTGAGCAATGAAGAATGGAACCATCCCCGATGCTGGTCAGAGCCCTCCAGGTACAAGTCGGCCGGGAAATGGCTTTCCTCCGCATGGCTGCCGCGCAGCACTGTTTCGTGTGTGGTGCCAGAGTCGAACCACACATCGAGTGTGTCCGGGTTCTTCACATAGTCTTTGGATTCATCGCCAATCAATTCTTCAACCGACACGTGCTGCCAGGCTTCGATGCCTTTCTTTTCGATCAGCTGCGCGATGGTTTCAGTCAGTTCAGGAGTGCGCGGGTGCAGTTCGCCAGTTTCGCGGTGAACCAAAAATGCCATGGGCACCCCCCACTGGCGTTGACGCGACAGGGTCCAATCCGGTCGGTTGGCGATCATGGCGTGCAGGCGCGCCTTGCCCCAAGCCGGGAAAAACTCGGTGGCTTCCACGCCCGCCAGTGCCTTTTCGCGCAGGCTGCCGCTGCCATCGTTGGGTTTCACATCCATGCCCGCGAACCACTGTGAAGTGGCACGGTAGATGATCGGGGTTTTGTGGCGCCAGCAGTGCATGTAGCTGTGGCCAAATTTCACTTGTTTGATGAGCGAACCCACTTCAATCATTTTTTCGACAATGAGCGGGTTGGCCTTCCAGATGTGCAAGCCACCAAAAAATGGAAGGGAGTCGGCATACACACCATTGCCCGTCACCGGGTTGATGATGTCAGCGTCTTTCATGCCGTAGGCTTTGCTGGTTAAAAAGTCATCGACACCGTAGGCTGGCGAACAATGCACGATGCCCGTACCCGCATCGGTGCTCACGTACTCAGCCAGGTAGACAGGGCTTAGGCGGTCATAGAACGGGTGCTTGAATGCAATCCCTTCCAGCGCAGCACCCTTGGCGGTGGCCACTTCTGAACCCTGTAATTCATAACTTTCAAGGCAGGGTTTCACGCGTTCCTGGGCCAGCAACAAATACTTGCTGCCCACATCCACCAAGCTGTACACCAATTCAGGGTGCATGTTCAACGCCTGGTTGGCAGGCAAGGTCCATGGGGTGGTGGTCCAAATGACCAGCTGACCCGGCTTGGCTTGCAGTGTGGCCATGGGTACATTGAAAGCAGTGGCGAGTTTATCCAGATTGGCTTCATCAAATGCGAAGCCGACATCCACTGCAATGTCTTGTTTGTCCTTGTATTCCACTTCGGCTTCGGCCAGTGCAGAACCGCAATCGAAGCACCAGTTCACAGGTTTCAAGCCGCGGAACACATAGCCTTTTTCCATGATTTTGCCCAAGGCGCGAAGCTCGTCTGCCTCGTTGCCAAAGTTCATGGTTTTGTAGGGGTTGTCCCAATCGGCTAGCACGCCCAGTCGAATAAAGTCTTTTTTCTGACGCTCAATTTGCTCACCCGCATAAGCACGGCTTTTCTCTTGCACTTCCAGCGTGGGTTTGCCTTTGCCGATGGTTTTTTCGATTTGAATTTCAATCGGCATGCCATGACAGTCCCAGCCCGGCACGTAGCGCGCGTCGTAACCCGCAAGGCAACGGCATTTTACGATGATGTCTTTCAGGATTTTGTTGACCGCATGGCCAATGTGAATGTCGCCATTCGCATAGGGTGGGCCGTCGTGCAGCACAAATTTTGGCTTGCCTGCCTTGGACTGGCGAATCGCCTTGTACAAGTCTTCCTTGCACCATTGTTCAACCCAGTTCGGTTCCCGCGCTGGCAGGTTGCCGCGCATGGGGAAGGGCGTGTCGGGCAGGTTCAGTGTGTTCTTGTAATCCATCTTGGGTTAACAGCCTGTATTTGAAATCTTGGGTTGGTTGGCAGTCAGCAGGGTCATGGCCTTTGCCGTGTCCTTGTGCATTTGCTCAACCATCGTATCGAGCGAATCAAAGTGTTGTTCTGGGCGAATGTGAGCCAGCACTTCAATGCGAAGCAGTTTGCCGTAAGCGTTACCCTGCCATTCCGGAATGAATGTTTCCAGCAAAATTTGATCGGATTGTTCAACGGTGGGGCGCACTCCCATGCTGGCTACAGCAGGAAGTGGCTGGGGCTCCAGCCCATGCACCCACACAGCCAAAATACCAGTGAGTGCACTGGCCCTGCCGGCGATTCGCAGGTTCATGGTGGGGAAGCCCAGGGTACGTCCCAGCTTTTTGCCATGAACAATGTGCCCGGAGTACACCAGCGGATGCCCCAGCATGTGGGTGGCTTTTGCAACATCGCCAGCTTTCAGAGCTTCCCGAATATTCGAACTTGATACCCGGCTGCCGTCTGTCTGTACCTCGGCAAGGTCGTTCACTTCGAAGCCGTTTGATTCCCCGAGACCTTTCAGCAACGCGAAATCGCCAGCGCGCTTGGCACCAAAGCGGAAATCATCACCTACCCACACTTGTTTGGCATTCAATTGGTTTAGCAATACTTCTTGCACAAAAGCTTCGGGGCCAAGGCTTGCCATGCGCAGGTTGAAGGGCAGAATACACACTTGCTCAATGCCGCAGTGCTTCATTTCAATGATTCGGTCGCGCAGCGTGGAAATTCGGTCGAGCTTGAATTCGGGATTGAAAAATTCTTTCGGGTGTGGGTGCAGCGTTACGACAGTGGGTACCAAACCTTGTGCGTGTGCCGCAGACACAACACGGCGGAACAACTCGGCATGGCCAGAGTGAACGCCGTCGAAGTTTCCAATGGTGAGCGCAGTGCCCTTGGCAGATGTGTGTGGCCGGGGGCGGCGAATGATTTTCATACCGAGTGTGTCGGCTCTTTAGTGGTTGCAAAACAACCGGTTATTATAAGGCCTGAATGGTGAAAAATAGGGCTTTTTCGCCCGCACAGTGATAAACTCGCGCCATGCAAAATTCCACACCTTCCGTCGTCATTTTGATCTCGGGGCGGGGTTCAAATTTGAATGCCCTGATCGATCATGCCAAACAGACCGGGGCCTACCAAATTAGTGCAGTCATTTCCAACCGCCCAGCCGCGGCTGGACTGGCTTTGGCGCAGTCGGCAGGGCTCGATACTGCAATTCTTGACCACACTGAGTACGAAAGTCGCGAGGCCTTTGACGAAGCCTTGGCTAGCCTGATCGATCAATAGCAGCCCGACTGGGTTGTGCTGGCTGGTTTTATGCGTGTGCTCACCGAGGGTTTTGTGAATCGGTATTTGGGGCGCTTGGTGAATATTCACCCATCGTTGTTGCCCGCTTTTCCGGGTTTGAAAACCCACCAGCAGGCGCTGGATGCCGGCGTGCGTGTGCATGGTGTAACAGTGCACCTGGTGACGCCCGAACTAGACCATGGTCCGATTCTGGACCAAGCCTTATTGCAGGTGTTGCCCGGTGATACAGCCGAGACACTGGCTGCGCGCGTGCTGGGACTTGAGCATCAAATCTATCCCCGTGCACTGGCAGCACTGGCCAGCGGGCAAATTAAAATGGTGAACGGGAAGCTTGAAGGCACTTTGACTTCACCCCTGATTCACGCAATTCAATAAAACAGGATATTCAATATGGTCGGGTCTACTAAAAAAACCCCATTTCGCAAACCCAACACGCGGCGCGACAGCAAAGTCGAGCGTCAAGGCGCCCAGTCGCGTTATGGCCTGGTGAGCACGGTTGCGCAGTTGATCGACCTGTTGGCTCAGTTTGAAGGCCCTGCAGATGCAGCGATTTCCCGGTTTTTCAAAGATCACCCTGAGTTAGGTGGGCGCGATCGCCCCATGGTGGCCGAGGCTGTGTATTGCTGGTTGCGTTATCGTTATCGAATCAATCACTTGGCTCAGTCAGGTGAAGGCCCTTCAGTGGTTCGCCAAGCCAAGCTGGCTTTGTTGTGGTCGGGTGCGCCTGAACAAATTTGGTCTGCAGGCAAGCAAGCTGACAACGAATGGCTTAGCCGTGTCATTAATATTTCCGCCGATGACCTGGGTGTTGAGGCGCGTACCTGTTTGCCAGAATGGTTTTATACCAAACTGGCTGAGCAATTCGGGCAAGATCGCGCGGAGTCTTTTTCTCAAGCCGTGCTGAGTGCCGCGCCGCTTGACTTGCGTGTTAACACAGTGAAAGCCAGTACGGTGGATTTGTTGGCTGCGCTCACCAATATGGGTATTCAAGTGAACCCGATTGAAGGCTTGCCTGAGGGTTTGCGCGCCGTGGGCAAGCCAATCGTTGGCAAAACCGAGGTGTTTCAGGAAGGATATTTCGAAGTTCAGGATGCGGGCAGCCAGTGGGTTAGCCGCCTTGTGGCCCCGCGCCGCGGCGACTTGGTAATCGATTTTTGTGCAGGCGCAGGCGGCAAAACACTGGCCATTGGTGCACAGATGAAGAACACAGGTCGCATTGTGGCGCTGGATACTTCGGAAAAACGCCTGGTGAAGTTTAAGCCCCGTGCGGCTCGCTCGGGATTGAGCAACTTCTACACGATGGTAATTAACGATGAAGCTGACCCTCGTCTTAACAAGTATTTCGGCAAGGCTGACCGGGTCGTGACCGATGTACCTTGTAGCGGCATGGGAACCTTACGGCGTAACCCGGATCTTAAATTTAGACAGAACTTGCAGAGTCTGTCAGAATTGACCGCGAAGCAAAAATCCATCATCGAGCATGCAGCAAAGTTGGTAAAGCCCGATGGCCGGCTTGTTTACATCACATGCAGTGTTCTTCGCGATGAAAACGAAGACATTGTCAATGCGTTCCTGGAAAGTCATCCGGAATTCCGGCTTCGCCGCTGGACTGAAGTGCTGAACCCTGGAGAACGGCCTGTCAAGGCGAACACGACTGACGACATGCTTCGATTGTGGCCAGAGGATGGTGAATCCGATGGCTTCTTTGCAGCAGTGTTACAACGTTCCAAGGCTTGAACTGAATATAAATTCCAAATGTGTTCCGGCTTTAAAAGTACACTTGTACACTGAAAATATGATACGGCTCCTTCAGAAGCAAATTGAGATGGCCGTAACCTTTGAAATACGACCTGTTGAGAGTTAGTGAATATGATTGAATTTTTGACCTCGGGTATCACTGGTGCAAGTATTGGCCAAATGGTGATTTACACCCTGATCGTAACCCACGTCACCATTGTGGCCGTAACAGTGTATTTGCACCGCTGCCAGGCCCACCGTGCCCTGGAGGTACACCCTGCGCTGGCGCATTTCTTCCGCGCATGGTTGTGGTTGACCACTGGCATGAGCACACGTGCATGGGCTGCCATTCACCGTAAGCACCACGCGAAATGCGAGACACCCGATGATCCCCACAGCCCACAAACCCGTGGTCTGAAAACCGTATTCTGGCGCGGTGCCGAGTTGTACCGTGCAGAATCCAAGAACAAGGAAACGTTGGCCAAGTACAGCCACGGCACCCCCAGTGACTGGCTGGAATTTCAGGTGTACGAGCGTTTTCCATGGCAAGGCGTTGGTTTTACCTTGGTGCTCAGTTTCATTCTGTTTGGTTTCCCCGGTGTAAGCATTTGGGCCATCCAAATGTTGTGGATTCCCGTGTTGGCCGCAGGCGTGATTAACGGTATTGGCCACTACTGGGGTTACCGCAACTTCGACTGCCCCGATGCAAGTCGTAACATCTCGCCGTTTGGTATCTTGATCGGTGGCGAAGAGTTGCACAACAACCACCACACCCACGCCACTTCTGCCAAATTGAGCAACAAGTGGTACGAGTTTGATATTGGCTGGATGTACATCAAGATTTTCAGCTTCCTTGGCTTGGCCAAGGTCAAGAAAGTGGCTGAATCGCCCAAGTTTTCATCAGAAAGCAAACCAGTGCTGAGCTTGACCACGGTTCAGGCCGTTGTAAACCACCGCTACGATGTCATGGCGCGTTACGCCAGCTCCATGCGCAAAGCCTTCCGTTCCGAAGTGGCTGCACTGAAGCAAAAAGCTGCGAATGCTCAAGAGCGCAAGGTGTTGGCCAAAGGCACCAAGTTGTTGTCAATTGATGAGAGCAAGCTGTGCGATGTACAGCGGGCTGAACTGGCGCAGTTGTGTGCCCAGTCCAAAATGATCAATACGCTGGTGGAAATGCGCGCTGAGCTTCGTCAGATTTGGGAAAAAACCAATTTGAGCCGTGAACAAATGCTGGTTCAGTTGCAAGCCTGGTGTGAGCGTGCTGAGCAAAGCGGCATTCGCTGGCTGGAAGACATGTCGATTCGGATTCGTCGCTACGCGGCGTAATTTGAAAGTTGTTTGATTGATGAAAGCCGCTGGTGAGAATCAGCGGCTTTTTTCTTTTCCTGTAGCGGGGTGCTGGTTGGGTTCTGGTGATTTGCATCGCGCAGCATTATCCCGCCAAGATCTAAGTCGAATTCCCCGCTTTTGATTCTGGCTCGGTGTATGCGAAACGCAAAAGCGTCTTCGCATCGACCTGCGGTCGCCCCTCGCTGCGAATCAAGCCGGGCGACTTGATCTTGAATTGGCTGGATAATGCAACGCTGCTGCAAATCACCCAAGCCACTTCTACATTAACCATTAAGCCTCGCCAAAGCAGTGGCCAACAAAAAACCCGCTCTGAATTTCAGTAGCGGGTTTCTGTAGAAACAGCGAAGTAAGTTGAATTACTTCAGCTTGGTTTCTTTGTATGACACATGCTTACGAACCACTGGATCGTATTTCATGATTTCAATTTTCTCGGGCTTCGTACGCTTGTTCTTGGTCGTGGTGTAGAAGTGACCAGTACCAGCAGAAGATTCGAGTTTGATTTTTTCGCGACCACCTTTAGCCATGATTTACTCC
>JAHJCM010000233.1 GCA_018812945.1 Gammaproteobacteria bacterium
GTGGCCTCGCCCTCGTTGGTGAAGTTGGTGGCCAAAATGACTTCCTTCACTTCGCTGTCATCCAGGCGCTGGCTTAATTTGGGCCAATCCAGCGACTCGGGGCGCACACCATCCAAAGGCGATGCCCTGCCCATCAACACGTAGTAATAGCCTCGATAAGTTTGAGTGGCCTCAATCGCAGCCAAGTCGGCTGGGGTTTCAACCACACACAGCAAACCTGGGTTGCGGCGTGTGTCGCTGCAAATAGAGCACACATCGGCATGACAAAAATTGTTGCACATGCTGCAGTGGCGAATTTCTGCCACTGCTTTCAGCAACGATTCGCCCAAGGCCGTTGCGGCCTGCCGATCGTTTTGCAGCAAGTGAAAAGCCAGGCGTTGCGCCGACTTCGGCCCCACACCGGGCAGGCGCTTTAGCGCCTGCACCAGATCAACCAAAGGGTCGAGGCCATCGAAGGCGTCAAACGCGGAACGGCTCATGGGCGTTGCTTAGAATGGCATCTTGAAGCCGGGGGGCATCGGGAAACCTGCTGTGACTGAAGACATTTTTTCAGTCATGGTGGCTTCGGCTTTTCGCACTGCGTCGTTGAACGCTGCAGCCACAAGGTCTTCCAGCATGTCTTTGTCTTCGCCCAACAGTGAGGGGTCGATAGTGATGCGCTTGCAGTCGTGCTTGCAGGTCATCACCACTTTCACCATGCCACCGCCGGATTGGCCTTCTACTTCCAGGGCGCCAATTTCGGCCTGCATTTTGGCCATTTTTTCCTGCATTTGCTGGGCTTGCTTCATCAAGCCGGCCAATTGGCCTTTCATCATGTTCATATTGAAATCTCTCCTGTCAAATATCGGCTGGGCCCGTGTCGCTCAGCGTGCGTTCTGAACCTGAGACCACGGTTGCGCCCATCAAGTTCTGTATGTCTTTCAAAAACGGATCTTCCTGCAAAGCCTGCTTGGCACCATCGAGTGCCTGCCTGCGGGTTTCGCTTTGCACAGCGTGTGCCGTTTGCTGTACCTCACCGAACTGCACCTGCAAACGCACGGTGCAGCCGTAGTATTGGCCCAGTGCACCTTCAAGCCGCGCGACCATGCTGGCTTCAGTGTAGGCCTTAATCGCCGTGCGCAACACAATTTGCAGCACATCGCCGTCGCGGCTGGCCTCAATCAATTCCGCCTGTACCAAAGCCTGGCGGGTCAAACCCTTGGCGGGCACTTCTTGAGACACCTGCGGCCAGTTGGCCGCACTTGGCAAATCGCCGCTGGCTGAAGGCACGGGTATCGATGCAGCAACGGCAACCGGTTTGGGCTGGGCTGCTGGCAAATCATCGGCTGTGTCCCAAGGCGGCGACTCATCAAAATCGTCAGGCGGTGTGGCATTCTGAATTGCGGGCTTCGGCGCAACTGGTGTTTTTTCAGCAACCGAGGTTGGCGGTGCAACCGGTGTTGCAACAGCAACAGGTGCTGTGGGCGCTGCGGGCGCTGGCTTGACAACTGCTTGCACCGGCACGGTCGCCTTCACTGCAGAAGGGGCCAAGGGGGCTGAACGCACCACCGCAGCCTGCCCACCCGGCTTGAAGGCCAACATGCGCACCAGCGCCATGGAGAATCCAATGTGTTCCTCTGGGGCCAAATGCAATTCGGCGCGGGCGTGAGTGGCAATTTGATAAATCAGTTGCAGGTCTTCGGCGCCAAAAGCACCTTGCAGGTTTTGTAGCGCCGCCTGGTCGGGGTCGTCGGCATCAAGGCCGCCCGCAAAATGCGCAACCGAAAGCCGGTAAGCAATGGCGGCCAGTTCGTCGAGAATGGCACCAAAAGGCGCACTGGCTGTGGCCAGCGCATTGCTCAATTCAAGCAAAGCTTTTCCATCGCCCTGGGCCAGTGCTTGTAGCAACTGGTGCACAACCTGCTGGTCGACTGCGCCAAGCATGGTTCGTACGGTTTCCTCACCCACATGGCCCGCGCTGTAGGCAATGGCCTGGTCAGTCAGTGAAAGTGCATCACGCACACTGCCGCGTGCAGCCTTGGCCAACAGGCGCAGTGCGCCAGGCTCGAAGGCAATTTTCTCTTCCGTCAGAATGTGGGCCAGGTGGTCTGCAAGCTGGTCGGGCGGCAATTGGCGCAAGGCAAATTGCAGGCAACGCGACAAGACCGTGGCTGGAATTTTTTGTGGATCGGTGGTAGCCAAGATAAACAGCACATGGCCCGGTGGTTCTTCCAGCGTTTTCAGCATGGCATTGAATGCACTGGTCGACAGCATGTGCACTTCATCGATGACATACACCTTGTAGCGGCCTGCCGTGGGCGCGTACATGGCGTTTTCAAGCAGGGCACGCATTTCATCCACGCGCGTGTTGGTGGCTGCATCCACCTCCAGCAAATCGACAAACCGGCCCTGGCTGATTTCGACACAAGCCTGGCACTTGCCACAAGGCGTGCGGCTAATTCCCTGCTCGCAGTTCACGGCGCGGGCCAGAATTCGGGCAATTGTGGTTTTGCCTACACCGCGGGTGCCGGTAAACAAATAGGCGTGGTGCAGGCGTTGATTGTCGAGAGCGTGGGAAAGGGCTTTGACCACATGGGCCTGGCCCAC
>JAHJCM010000234.1 GCA_018812945.1 Gammaproteobacteria bacterium
AAAATTACACAGTTTCTATTGACCCCACCCAATCTAGGGAGATCTCATGCTTGAGTCCTATCGCCAACACGTTGCCGAGCGCGCAGCGTTGGGCATTCCTCCACTGCCTTTGTCTGCCCAGCAAACCGCTGATCTGGTTCAATTGCTGAAGAACCCGCCCGCAGGCGAAGAAGAATTCCTGCTCGACCTAATCACCAACCGCGTACCTGCCGGTGTGGATGATGCTGCCAAGGTGAAGTCTGCTTTCCTGGCCGCAATCGTGAATGGTTCGGACACTTGCAAGCTGATCGACCGCAAGAAAGCCACTTTCCTGTTGGGCACCATGCTGGGTGGTTTCAACATCAAACCATTGATTGATGCTTTGAACGATGCAGAAGTGGGCGAGATCGCCGCTGAAGCCTTGTCAAAAACCCTGTTGATGTTCGATTACTTCCACGACGTGAAAGACCTGGCCGACAAGGGCAGCGCGACCGCCAAGAAAGTGATGCAAAGCTGGGCGGACGCCGAGTGGTTCACCAGTCGCCCTGAAGTACCGCAAAGCATCAAGCTGACCGTGTTCAAGGTAACCGGTGAAACCAACACCGACGATTTGTCGCCTGCGCCCGATGCCTGGAGCCGCCCTGACATTCCATTGCACGCCCTGGCCATGTTGAAAAACCCACGCCCAGGTATTGAAGCGGACGAACCTGGCAAAGTGGGCCCCATCAAGCAGTTGCAAGCCCTGATCGCCAAAGGCAACCCGATCGCCTACGTGGGCGATGTTGTAGGTACTGGTTCATCACGCAAGTCAGCCACCAACAGCGTGTTGTGGTTCACCGGCGATGATATTCCTTTCATTCCCAACAAGCGTTTCGGCGGTTACTGTCTGGGTAACAAAATTGCTCCAATTTTCTTCAACACCATGGAAGACGCTGGTGCATTGCCAATCGAACTCGATGTAAGCCAGATGGACATGGGCGATGAAATCGAATTGCGTCCATTCGAAGGCAAAGCCCTGAAAAACGGCGCGGTGATCGCAGAGTTTTCTGTGAAAACTGATGTGCTGTTCGACGAAGTGCGCGCTGGTGGCCGTATTCCCCTGATCATCGGCCGTGGTCTGACAGACCGCGCGCGCGCTGCTTTGGGTCAAGGTCCAAGCCCAGTGTTCCGCCGTCCTTCTTCACAAGTTGCTTCGACAAAGGGCTACAGCCTGGCTCAGAAAATGGTAGGCAAGGCCTGTGGCGTGGAAGGTGTTCGCCCTGGTACTTACTGTGAACCCAAGATGACCACTGTGGGTTCTCAGGACACCACCGGTCCAATGACTCGCGACGAATTGAAAGACCTGGCCTGTTTGGGCTTCTCTGCGGATTTGGTGATGCAGTCCTTCTGCCACACAGCTGCTTACCCCAAGCCCGTGGACGTGAAAATGCACCACGAACTGCCCGATTTCATCGAGAACCGTGGTGGTGTGGCACTGCGTCCAGGTGACGGTGTTATTCACAGCTGGTTGAACCGCTTGTTGATGCCCGACACAGTGGGCACCGGCGGCGATTCACACACACGTTTCCCGATCGGCATTTCTTTCCCGGCCGGTTCTGGCTTGGTCGCATTTGCTGCCGCCACTGGCGTCATGCCTTTGGACATGCCTGAATCCGTACTGGTGCGCTTCAAGGGCGAAATGCAGCCCGGCGTTACTTTGCGTGACCTGGTTAATGCAATTCCGTTGTACGCCATTAAGGCAGGTTTGCTGACTGTTGAAAAGAAAGGCAAGAAGAATATTTTCTCGGGCCGTATTCTGGAAATTGAAGGTTTGCCACAATTGAAAGTCGAGCAGGCTTTTGAATTGTCAGACGCTTCTGCAGAACGCTCAGCTGCCGGCTGTACCGTGCATTTGGACAAAGAGCCAATCATCGAGTACATGAATTCCAACATCACTTTGATGAAGTGGATGATTGCACAAGGCTACCAAGATGCACGTACGCTGACGCGCCGAATCAAAGCCATGGAAGCCTGGATTGCAAACCCTGAATTGCTGAAAGGCGACGCCGATGCGGAATACGCTGCCGTAATCGAAATCGATCTGAAAGACATCAAGGAGCCCATTCTGGCTTGCCCGAACGACCCTGATGATGTGAAGTTCTTGAGTGAAGTGGCTGGCGACAAGATTGATGAAGTGTTCATCGGTTCTTGCATGACCAACATTGGTCATTTCCGCGCAGCTGGCAAGGTACTGGAAGGCAAAACAGACATTCCAACACGTTTGTGGATTGCACCACCCACCAAGATGGACCAGCACATCCTGACCGAAGAAGGCTACTACGGCATCTTGGGCCGCACTGGCGCTCGTATGGAGTTGCCAGGTTGTTCACTGTGTATGGGTAACCAGGCGCAAATCCGCAAGGGTTCCACCGCTGTATCCACTTCCACACGTAACTTCCCGAACCGCCTGGGCATTGACACCCGTGTGTACCTCAGCTCAGCCGAACTGGCTGCCGTGTGTGCACTGATGGGCAAGATCCCGACTGTGGAAGAGTACATGGAGCAGGTGAAAATGCTGGGCAACGTGTCTGGTGAAGTATATCGTTACATGAACTTTGATCAAATCAAGGAATTTGTGGACATTGCAAACAAGGCTGAATTGGCGGCGTAAGTAGGTCCACGAAGTTGTAACAACACAATCATAAAAAAAGCCACCCTCGGGTGGCTTTTTTATGTGTGCTCAATCCGCTCTTTTCGGGGACGCTGGTTTTTTTTTGGTTTTCGGTTGACCTGTAAAAGCAGTTCTTTCAAGGTTGAGTGAATTACATTGATTTCAGCAAGTTTGCCCAGGCGGCAAATGTCCCTGTGATTTGAAAACTTCACAAACATATCGCTGTGATCTTCTTCAAGAAAAAGAATATTGGCTGTGGGGAATGTGTTCTCCAGCTTGCTCAATGCGCCTTCTTCAAATTCTTCCATGATATTCATGTCGCAGATAACAAGCTTCGCGTGTGAAAGGTCGCTGAAATCAGGCTCAAAGGTGCGAAATGAATGGACACATTTTTCGCCCAGGCTACTCAGGAAGCGTTGGTAAGCCATTGTTTTTATGGGGTAGTCGCTGAATACTACACAAGCGATAAGCAGTGGTTTCATGTGATGCAGCCAACGCAATTAAAATTTTGGATGCCTTATTCTTCCTCTTTCCAATCCGGGTGGGTATTACCTGAGTGGGGTAAGATATTCACTTACATAAATTGCTACCCCAGTTTTTCGGAGACACAATAAAAATGGCAGGTTTCAAAGAATATGACCAGTTCGACGCCCTTGGTCTTGCCGAGTTAATCAAAAAAGGTGAGGTGAGCGCGGCTGAATTGCTCGAGGAGAGCATTGCTCGCACGGAAAAAGTAAACCCACGCATTAATGCAGTAATTCGTCCCATGTACGACATTGCACGTGCGCGCGCCAAAGAAACTGTCGAGGGGCCCTTTGCAGGTGTTCCATTTCTATTGAAAGACTTGATTGCCAGTTATGCCGGTGTCGAGATGAGCAGCGGAAGCCTTTTCTACAAAGGCTTTGTGCCCTCCGAAGATTCAGAATATGTAAAGCGATTCAAGCGGGCGGGTCTGAATATTTTTGGTAAAACTGCCACGCCGGAATTTGGTATTACCCCTTCCACTGAACCTGAGCTGACTGGGCCATGTCGTAACCCCTGGGATCCACTGCGCAGCCCTGGTGGCTCCAGTGGCGGTGCTTCGGCTGCCGTTGCGGCGGGTATTGTACCCATGGCCAGCGCAAGCGACGGAGGCGGTTCAATTCGCGTACCCGCATCGTGTACCGGCTTGTTTGGTTTGAAGCCCACGCGGGGGCGTGTGCCCTCTGGCCCCGACCTGCCCGATGGCTGGTTTGGTTTCATTGCTGAGCATGTGGTCTCGCGCACTGTACGGGATTCTGCGCACATGCTGGACTGCTTGCAAGGCAACTACCCCGGCCAACTGTTGCGCATTGCGCCACCGGCAAAAACTTATGCCGCTGCAATTGAAGCAAAGCCCAAGAAGTTGAAAATCGCGTATTCACTGGACCCCGCTTTGGGTGAAACCCTGCATGCTGATTGCCAGGCAGGTGTGCTTGAAACAGTCAAGTTGCTTGAAAGCCTTGGCCACACCTGTGAAGAAGTTCGCCTGCCTATTCACAAGGAAGAATTTATTTACGCTTACACCGTGTTGGTGTGTTCAGAAATGGCTGCTACCTTGAAAGAAGGTGAGCGCGTGTTGGGAAGAAAAGGCAAGGCGGCTGATTTTGAGGCACGGACATGGGCATTGATGAAATTAGGTCGCAGTTTTAATGGTGGTGATGTGGCCAATGCGGTGTGGACCATGGCGCAGTTTTCTCGCCAGTGGATGACGTTTTTCGAACCCTACGATGCGCTGTTGACCAGTACCTTGGGCGAATTGCCAATTGCAGTTGGAGGCCTTCGCCCAACCCCGCAAGAAATGATTGAATTGAAGGCACTGAGCTATTTGCCAATTGGTTTTATCGCCAAGCAAAAAGATTTTGTGTTGAAAGCGGGTCGGCGCGTGTATCAGTACTGTTCCCAAACCATGCCGGCCAACGTCACGGGTCAACCCTCCATGAGTGTGCCTTTACACTGGAATGCGCAAGGCATTCCAGTGGGCATGATGTTCACTGGCCGTTTTGGTGAGGAAAATGTGTTGTTTAGCCTGGCTGCCCAGCTTGAGCAGGCCAAGCCATGGGCAGGCAAACGCCCACCCATTCATGCGGGCGGTTCAGTTTAACCAAAGCGGTTGGAACTGGCGATTGCCTGCATCGACATCACAATAGGTTTGACCAGTCTTTCTTGAATCTCGGGGCCCGCTTGCTGGTGGGCCTTGAGCAATCCAATTTGCATGGCGTGGGCTGCCTGTGTCAACGGTTTTTTCACAGCAAGTATTTCCGCATCAACGGGATTGTGATCCATCAAGTCGTTGCTTTGTTTGATACTCAAGATCATTTCTTTTGTCAGTTCATATTCATTCTTGATCGCCTCAAACACGCCTTGCGATTGAACCGGTGCCAGCTTTGCATACTCTTGGGCAATTTTCATGTCGGCTTTTTCCATGGCGGTGGCGGTTCTGTCAATAAAGCTTTTGAAGAAAGGCCATTCCTGATACATGGTTTGTAGTTGTGCAGTTCGTTGTGCGGGTGTGGTGTTGGCACCAGCCGATTGATCGATGAAGTTTTTCAGTGCGCTGCCTGTGCCAAAAAATGCGGGCATTGCGCTTCCCGATTGATACCACGAACCCACCCAAGGTATGGCCCGCAGTTTGTCAAGGTTGAGGCCGCCCCCAGCCGTGTTTGCACGAGAGGCGGGGCGGCTGCCAGCATTGGATTTACCGACAAATTCAATGGGTGTACTGCTTTGAAAAAAATGGGGAAGCTCAGGATTGGAGTACAGACTTTCATAGTGGTTGCGTGCATGTTGAGCAAGTTCTTCCATGGTGCTGGCGTATTTTGCAATTTGTTGGTCTTTGCCAATTGCCATGGTCTCAAGCGTTGAGCCCACCATGTCTGCCAGGTTGGATTGCGACATTGTTTTTGTGCCATATTTTGCTGGCACTTCTTCACCTTGCTCGGTTTGACGCATGCCGGTCAGCAAGCTGGCGCCGTTGCTTGATTTGATTTCCTGCGTATAAGAGTCGCCTGAACCCCTCGCCTCTGTGCCGCCGCGGCCATGAAACACATGCAAACTCACGCCGCGCTGCTCCGCTACTTCAAGCATCTTGGCTGTGCCTTCGTACACGGCCCAACTCGAAGCGAGTGGTCCGTCCAATCGATTGCTGTCGGAATAGCCCACCATGATTTGTTGCTGATTGCCGCTGGCTTGAAGCGCCTGACGGTACCATGGGTTGTTCAGCATGCTGTTCAAAATGGCCGGGCCGTTGTGCAGGTCATTCACCGTTTCAATCAGGGGGACAACATTCATCTTGATGCCTTGCTCATCGGCCAGGCCTGCGTGTTTCAGCAGCAACATCACTTCAAGCATGTCGCTCATGGTTTCTGTGTTGGCCGTAATGCAGTTTTTCAGTGCCTGCGGCCCGTAACTGTCGTGAATGGTTTTGTAACTTTTGATCAATGCTATTTCGCGATCAAATTCGGCATTCTCGCTTTGACCCTCAATGGGTGAATCGCTCAGTACAGTTTTGTTGTTGAGCAGCAAGTTGGTCAACAAGGTCTGCTTTTCAATTTCTCCCAGGCTTTCGTAATTGCTTGGGCCGCCAGACCTTCTCAACAATTCACCGACTGTTTTTTCATTCATGGCGCTGTTTTGCCGAATATCGGTGCTGGCACCGTGAAAACCGATGCTGTCGGCATCCAGTTTCAGCAAATCCAGTTTCTCTTGAACGGTCGCTTTTTCTTGAGTGTTCAAACTGGCAATGCTCAAAGATTCAAGATCATGTACCAGTTCATTTGCGTTCAGGTACAAATCGCCTTGAATTGGCAATGGGCTGTTGCCCACCAAATGTGTTCGGGTTCGCGCCAGTTTTTCCCGAATCAGACCAAGTGATTCCGAATGTCCAGATTTGCAAAGCAGGTTGCACAGGCTGCCTGTTTGGGTGTTGTTCTCTTTGCCAATTTCTTGTTCAAAGTACTCAAACGCTGCCGTGCTCAGGGTTTTGACCACGTCCTTTAGCACGGTTGCATCAATATTGGGGTTGCCATCCCGATCGCCCCCAACCCAGTTACCCGCTTCAACCAAAGGTTTCGACAGTTTCAAATTATTGGGCAGTCCCGAGAGTTGTTGATTGATCTGCTCGTGAATGGTGCGGCCAGAACTGTGCAAGTGCCTGATATTGGCAGAGAACTGATTGGCCTCGTCTTGCACGGTAGGTTTCAATTCTCGTACCCCTTGAATTTCCCAGAGCTCTTGGCAGACTTTTGCATTGCCTCGGGGGCTAGCAATGTTGTCAAGTTGAGAAAGAACAATTTCACTGGCCTGAGGTTTGTTGAAATTGGTAGGGTGGGCAGTAAATACCGGAGAAATTTTGGTATTCGACAGTCTTTGAATAATAGATTCTCCCCGGCTTGCCGAGTTGTCGATCAAGGTTTTCAGCCCTCGCATCAGCGATTGTGTCGTCTGGGCATCTTGGGCCTTCATCTGCCTTTCTGCAGTACTCAATATCATGAGTTGGCTATTCAAATATTTCAGTGCACTGACTATTGCCTCAGGGTCATTCTTGTTACGTTGAACAAATTCCTCTACACGGGCATGAAGTTGGTTGAAATCAGGTTCAGCAGTTTCAATCTGTTCAGCCAATTCGCTGGCCTGTTCAAACTTCAGCGGGGGCAAGCTTTTCTGCAACTGGAGCTTCAAATTCGCATGGGTATTTTGCCGAATATCTTTGAGCTTGCTGGCCAGGGGGCCAATTATCTTGGTGGATGCTGAGCCTGAGCCGCTTCTTCCCAAGGCATTGCTGCCTGCTGACATGGCGATTTGAGCACTGCTGTGGCTTGCAACTGCGCGAAACATGGTGGGGACTCCGTTCTATTTTTTTGGAGCCACGAGGATAATTTGGGCGGAGTTACGTAATCAGAAAGAGGGGTGGGGGGACGTGAGTACTTGCTCACTCTTTTGCCCATAGCTACAGTTTCAGGGATTGTAAAATCGCACTTCAGTTTTCGGCATTGCACCAAAAAAAACTGAAGTGCATGTAGTGGCAAGCTTTATCAGCTTGGTTCCATTACTTAAAACGTATCGTTGGGTATGCGAACCCAACCTTCCATCAATACGCGCGCGCTGCGGCTCATAATTGCCTTTTTCACCGCCCACTGGCCGTTTTCAAGTACTGCCTGTGCACCCACACGCAAGGTTCCGCTTGGGTGGCCAAAGCGTACGGCTTCACGTTCACTGCCACCCGCCGCCAAATTCACCAAGGTGCCCGGCACTGCGGCCGCTGTGCCAATAGCTACGGCAGCAGTACCCATCATGGCATGGTGCAATTTGCCCATGCTCATGGCGCGTACCAGCAAATCAATGCTTGCAGCTTCAACTACCTTGCCGCTCGAACTGGTGTAGGTTTTGGGTGGTGCAACAAAGGCCACTTTCGGCGTGTGTTGGCGTTTGGCCGCCTCATCCACGTGTTTGATCAAGCCCATTTTTACCGCACCGTGGGCACGGATGGTTTCAAACATCGCCAATGCCTTGGGATCGCTGTTGATGTCGTCCTGCAGCTCGCAGCCCGTGTAGCCAATGCTGTCGGCATTCACAAAAATGGTTGGAATGCCCGCATTGATTAACGTGACTTTCAGCGTGCCCACGCCTGGTACTTCCAGGTCGTCCACCAGGTTGCCAGTGGGGAACATGCTGCCGCCTGCACCATCCTCGCCTTCATCGGCCGGGTCCAAGAACTCCAGCTGAACTTCCGCGGCGGGGAAAGTAACCCCATCCAGCTCAAAGTCGCCAGTTTCCTGAACAAGCCCGTTGGTAATTGGCACATGCGCAATAATGGTTTTGCCAATATTGGCTTGCCAAATGCGCACCACACAAGTGCCGTTTTGTGGCACACGCGAAGGTTCCACCAAACCACTGGCCACTGCGAATGAGCCCACGGCGGAAGACAGGTTGCCGCAATTGCCGCTCCAGTCCACAAAGGCTTTGTCGATGCTGACCTGCCCAAACAGGTAGTCCACATCGTGATCGGGTTTGCTGCTTTTGCTCAAAATCACGGTTTTGCTGGTGCTGGAGGTTGCACCACCCATGCCGTCAATTTGCTTGCCATAGGGGTCGGGGCTGCCAATGACACGCATCAGCAGTTTGTCGCGAGCCTCGCCCGGTTTCTGGCATGCCTGCGGCAAATCCTGCAACCTGAAAAACACACCCTTGCTGGTGCCGCCACGCATGTACGTGGCTGGTACTTTCAATTGCTGTGAGTTTTTGTTGCTCATGCAGCGGTTCCTTCAAGAAAGTCTTGCGCGAAACGCTGTAGCACGCCCCCGGCTTCGTAAATTGAAACCTCTTCAGCAGTGTCCAAACGGCAAGTCACTGGGAATTCAACACGTTCGCCATTCTTGCGGGTCATCACCACTGTCAGGGTTGCACGCGGGCTGCGTTCACCGACCACTTCAAACACTTCCGTGCCGTCTATGTTGTAGGTGTGGCGTGTATCCCCAGTCTTGAATTCCAGGGGCAGGGTGCCCATACCAATCAGGTTGGTGCGGTGAATGCGCTCAAAGCCTTCAGCAATAATCGCTTCCACGCCAGCTAGGCGAACTCCTTTGGCAGCCCAATCACGTGAAGAGCCCTGGCCGTAATCTGCACCTGCAATAATGATCAATGGTTGACCACGGTCCATGTAGGTTTCAATGGCTTCCCACATGCGTGTTACTTTGCCTTCCGGCTCAATGCGGGCCAGCGAGCCTTTCTTCACCTTGCCGTCTGCGTCGCGAACCATTTCGTTTTGCAGGGTAGGGTTGGCGAAGGTTGCACGTTGCGCAGTCAAATGGTCGCCACGGTGTGTGGCATAGCTGTTGAAGTCTTCTTCCGGCAAACCCATTTTGTGCAGATATTCACCGGCCGCGCTGTTCATCATGATTGCATTGGATGGGCTCAGGTGGTCGGTCGTAATATTGTCGCCGAGCACCGCCAGCGGGCGCATGTTTTTCAAGGTACGTGGTCGAGCAGCCAAAGCACCTTGGCCTTCCGTGTCCCAATAGGGTGGGCGGCGAATGTAGGTGCTTTGCGGGCGCCAGTCGTACAGTGGGCTTTTTGCTTCTTCAATGGCACCCAAGTCGAACATCGGAATGTAAATTTCGCGGAACTGGGAAGGTTTTACGAATTCATTCACGATGGCATCAATTTCTTCATCGCTTGGCCACAGGTCTTTCAGGCGAATTTCCTTGCCGTTCACAACACCCAGCACATCGCGTTCAATGTCAAAGCGAATAGTGCCTGCTATGGCGTAGGCCACCACCAGCGGTGGGCTAGCAAGGAATGCCTGCTTGGCGTACGGGTGAATTCGGCCATCGAAGTTGCGGTTGCCACTCAACACTGCGGTGGCATACAAATCGCGGTCGATGATTTCTTGCTGAATTTTCGGATCAAGCGCGCCACTCATGCCATTGCAGGTGGTGCATGCAAACGCCACGATGCCAAAGCCCAGTTTTTCCAGCTCGGGCAGCAGGCCCGAATCTTTCAAATACAACTCGGCCACTTTGGAACCTGGGGCGAAAGATGACTTTACCCAAGGTTTGCGCACCAAGCCCAACTCGTTGGCCTTGCGGGCCAACAAGGCTGCAGCCACGACGTTGCGCGGGTTGCTGGTGTTGGTGCAGCTGGTGATGGCGGCGATAATCACGGCACCATCGGGCATCAGGCCTTCGGCCTCTTGGGCACGCGCTGCATCCAGATTGCCTGAAATGCCTTTGGCTGCCAAATCCGTGGTGGCCACGCGGGCATGCGGGTTCGATGGACCAGCCATGCTGCGCACCACTTTACTCAAATCGAAGGTCAACACGCGCTCGTATTCAGCACCAGTCATTTTGCTGGCCCACAAGCCAGTGTGCTTGGCGTAGTGTTCAACCAGCTTCACTTGCTCGTCTTCACGGCCGGTCAGCTTCAGGTAGTCAATGGTTTGTTCGTCGATGTAGAACATTGCGGCGGTGGCGCCGTATTCCGGGGTCATGTTGGAAATGGTCGCCCGGTCGCCAATCGTCAGGCTGTTGGCACCTTCACCGAAAAATTCGATGTACGCACCCACCACGCGCTCTTTGCGCAAAAATGCAGTCAATTCCAGCACGATGTCGGTTGCGGTAATGCCGGGCTGGCGCTTGCCAGTCAATTCAACACCCACAATGTCGGGCAGGCGCATCATCGACGCACGACCCAGCATCACGGTTTCAGCTTCCAGACCACCCACACCAATCGAGATTACGCCCAGCGCGTCCACATGTGGCGTGTGGCTGTCCGTGCCCACGCAGGTGTCGGGGAAGGCCACGCCGTCGCGAACTTGCACCACTGGCGACATTTTTTCCAAGTTGATCTGGTGCATGATGCCGTTGCCAGCTGGAATGACGTCCACATTCTTGAACGCGGTCTTGGTCCAGTTGATGAAGTGGAAACGGTCCTCGTTACGGCGTTCTTCAATGTCGCGGTTTTTCTGGAATGCGTCGGGATCAAAGCCACCACATTCCACAGCCAGTGAATGGTCCACGATCAATTGCGTGGGCACCTCCGGGTTCACCAGCGATGGGTCGCCGCCTTGGTCTGCAATCGCATTGCGCAGGCCTGCCAAATCCACCAAAGCGGTTTGGCCCAG
>JAHJCM010000235.1 GCA_018812945.1 Gammaproteobacteria bacterium
CCGCACGGTGCAAATCGTTCACGATGGCTGCGTATAACACCTGGTTTTCACCGGCCTTGCCGATGGAACACACACGCATCAGCGGGTCCTGGTGTTTGGTCTTGATGGCGGGTTCGGTGTCCCACACGCTCTTGCCCCAAAGGTCAGAAGCGTCCATCAACTTCGCACTTTCGTTTTCAATCAACAGGTACACAGGCTTGGGGGACTTGCCTTCCATGATCACCATGTCCCAACCCGCGCTCTTTAGCTCATTGCCAAAGTAACCGCCAGAGTTTGAACAGGCAATCGCTCCTGTCAGCGGGCCTTTGGTGATGACGGAATACCGCCCACCAGTCGATGCCATGGTGCCTGTCAATGGGCCTGTTGCATAAATGATTTTGTTCTCAGGTGAAAGTGGGTCCACTTTCGCGCTGACCTCTTCTACGAAGTACTTGGTGGCCAAACCACGCTGGCCAAGATAGCTTTTCGCCCAATCCATTCTCAAGTCTTCACTGGTGCAGGTGCCCGCTGTCAGGTTCACGCGCAGTACTTTACCGGTCCATGCCATGTTGTATTACTCCCTTCTCTCTGTTCTATTCAATGGTCAACAATTTATGCGTGAGCCTGGTTGCTCAGCTTTTCTGCCCATTGCTTCATTTTGTCCAATCCAGTCCAGTTCGAATCCACATAGGTAATGGCTCCGGTTGGGCAAGCGGTCGCGCAAGCCGGGTCACCACCACACAAATCGCACTTCTGGACCTTGCCGGTTTCCTGCACATAGTTGACAGTGCCAAACGGGCAGGCGATTGTGCACACCTTGCAACCGACGCAAGTGTCTTCGGACACGACTTTCACGCCATTGGTTTTGTCCATGGTAATGGCCTCAACCGGGCAAGCATGCAAACACCAAGCCTCATCGCACTGGGTACAGGTGTAAGGCACTTTCTTGCCAGTGTGGTGAAAGTCGAATACCTTGATTCGCGACAGTGAGGTGTTGAACACCTGGTAGTTCTCATAGCTACACGCCATTTCACACTGAAGGCAGCCCGTGCATTTGTCGGGCGTGATGTGAAGAGATTTTTGCATCCCGTTGTTCCTCGCTTTTTTGGTTTATTGGTTTCTTCGCACTACATACGGTGCTGACTTATGCAATAAGCCTGCCAACTTGAAAAGAAATATTGCCGCCGTACCGGCAACATTTTTCCGAGTTTTTGCACATGGGGTTTTCCCCATGCAACACAACTGTTTCAAAGTGAAACAACTGTTCCAACAAAAAAAGCCCCGCATGTTGTTGCGAGGCTTTTCATGGAAATGATCTGAAATGAGTTCAGCCGGATCAGGGCCTCATGTACTTCACGCCATAGTTCGCAAAAATCTTCTCCAGCTCACCGCTCTCCTTCAGCTCATTCATGGCCACAGTCAGTTTTTCCGCCAACTCCTTGTTGCTTTTCTTGGTAGCCATACCCACTACCCAACCCTTGGGCGGCAGTGAATTGTGCGGAACCTTGGACACGTAATAATCAGCCTTTTTGTCCGGGTGCTGGTGCAAAGCCCACTCGAGCTCGGCCCGAGTGGCCATGACCGCCACCAACTCACCGTTCACCATCGCGTCGACCGCTTCTTTGGGAGTCTTGAAATTCACCAGATTGTCGGCATAAGCTGCGCCATCGGCACCCGCCAACATGATGCTGGGCAAAGCAGCCGCTTCGGCACCAATTTTATTGCCCGCCTCCGAGAACGGCTTCAGGCTGTCCAGCGCGGGCAACTTCTTCACATTACGCGCCACGAAAATATCGTCACGGGTGTAAGGAGAGAAGAACAGGGCCTGGTCCTCCTTCTGCATAATGTAGGCATCAACGGGTGCATGCATCAAAATATCCGCAGGCGCTCCAGCCAGGTAGTGGCCACGCGTCACCATGTTTCGAATGTCGTCTGAAAACTCTTCATCCTCAGTAAAAGCACGCACCCGCAAACCCAAACCCAGCTTGGTCGCCAAGGCTTTGGCGATATCCACATCAATTCCTTTGCCTTCGTGAGAATAAGGTGCCAAGTAGTTATACACCGCCACAGTCAATACGCCAGAGGCCTGCACCTTGGCCCAGTCGTTTAACTCTTGTGCGGCAGCGCCAAGCTGAAAGGAAAAGCCCAGCGCAACTGCACCCAACCATTTAATCAACGGGGATTTGCACTTCGAATTGAAAGCATTCATAAGGTCTCCTGATGGTAGTGCCTCGGATGCACTTTTATTCTGAATAGATATTTGATGAGGCAGAGGGGGCGGCATCTCAGTTCGCCGACCCACCCTGTAGAGCCGCGCCAGTGATTACTCGTACTTGCGGGTTTCGACGTACGCCTTGATCGCCCAAATGGCTTCCTGACTCAGGATACCGGCAAACGCCGGCATGTAGACGCGATCGCCCCGCACCTTGCCGCCCAGCACTGAGTTACGGAAGTAAACATCCATCTCAGCCTTGCAGGCTTCCTTGGCTTTCTTGCCAGCAAAGGAATCGCATTCCGTATTCATCTTGCGCAAGTCAGGCGAAATGCCACCACTGATCGCTTCCAGCCCATGACAACGGGCGCAGTTCTGGTTGTATGCAGAGCTACCCACGCGAATTGCTTCCTTGTCGCCGGTGTAGGGATTGGTTTCCAGCATGTCATCGCCCAGCGGCTTGAGGGTGGACACATCCACAACCTGCGGGGTTACGTCACCATGGGCCATCGCCACCGAGGCAGCAATTGAAAAAATGGTTGCCACTAGGGCTTTACGAACTAACATCACAACTCCTGTATTTCTAAGAATGATCAACACGCGATAGTCGTTGCAATCCCCATGCCACCCTATCCGTTCGGATTTGTGAATTAGTTTTACCAATTGTGACATATGGCGAACTCTATAGCTTCAGCGTTCGATCTGTGCTATTTTTCATCAAAAGGTGTTTCATTCTGAAACACATTGAATTGAGTTGGCACAGTGCTTGCATTGAGGAATATGGCAGCTGAATCACCAATAGAAACAAAAATATTCAGCGCTTCAAGTTGCACCCAAAAACATACCTATAAAACGCAGCACCACTAGAAGCAGGAGACATGGATGGCATTCTTATCCGAGCGGGATGGCGGCAGCCTCGCATCCAACGCCCAAGTGATTGAACTGATCGACCCAGGTACAGAGGGACACCTGGAATTTATCCGACGTGCACACCAGCGCTCCACAGCAGCAGGCTTGGACACCACTTCCAAGGTAGACATGGCCCCGCCGCCCAGCAGCGCGCTGAAAGAGTTAATCGAGAAAAACAACCGGTTGAAGTCGTGTGCCCTGCCCTTCATGGAAACCCTGTACGAGCAGGTGGTCAATACACACAGCATGGTGCTGCTGACCGATGCCAGCGGAACCATTATTGAATCGCTCGGCGATGACGACTTTTTGGTCAAAGCACAGAAAGTCGCCCTTGCTCCTGGAGTTACCTGGAGTGAAGAACACAAGGGCACCAATGCGATTGGTACTGCGCTGATTGAAGAGCTGCCCACTGTGGTTCATGGCCAGGACCACTTTCTGGATGTGAATCGGTTCCTGACTTGTTCGGCGGCGCCAATTTTTGATCCGAACGGTGTGGCCATCGGCGTGCTGGATGTAACCGGCGACTACCGCAGCTACCACCGCCACACGATGGGCCTGGTGCGCATGTCCGCACAAATGATTGAAAACCATTTGTTCAACAGCTCGTTTCAAGACGCGATCATTGTTCAGTTTCACCAGCGTGGCGAATTCCTCGGTTCTGTGGTGGAAGGCGCAGCAGCGTTTTCGCCAGCGGGTAAATTTCTGGCTGCCAACCGAGCGGCCATGGTGCAGTTTGGCATGTCCGCCAATGCACTAAAAAGCCACACCTTCAGTTCTCTTTTTGGCATGCCTTTGTCGGCCTTGATCGACCACTACCGAACCTGCAACCCCATTCCACTCATTCTGTGTTTGCACAATGGCAACCAGGTTACCGCACGTGCAAGCTTGGGCAGTGTAGGCCGCGGCAAAATTTTTGACTCTGTGGGTTTGGTGAAAAACAACTCTGAAGCGGCCGTGGTTCAAAACCATGCACCAGCCCCCCAGAAAGCAAATGCACATTGTCAAAAAAGCCATCACCTCTCCAGCCTGAAGTACCTGAACACAGGCGACCCACAAGTGGCAAAGATCATCGAGAAAGTGGGCAAGGTGATCGACAAGGACATTCCCATTTTGATTCTGGGTGAAACTGGCACGGGCAAGGAGATTCTTGCGCAGGCCATACACAACGATTCGCCAAGACACGACAAGCCTTTTGTGGCAGTGAATTGCGCATCCATCCCAGAAACGCTGATTGAATCCGAGTTGTTTGGATACGAAGACGGTGCATTCACTGGCGCAAAAAAGAAGGGTTCGCAAGGTCGAATTCTACAAGCCAACGGCGGCACTCTGTTTCTCGACGAAATCGGCGACATGCCGATTTCACTGCAAGCAAGATTGCTGCGGGTATTGCAAGAAAGGGTAGTGACGCCACTGGGCAGCCAAAAAAGCATTCCAGTGAATCTACAGGTGATTTGCGCAACGCACCGTAACTTGCGCGATCAAATCGCCGCAGGACAGTTCCGCGAAGACTTGTACTACCGGCTTCACGGCCTGGTCGTTCGTCTCCCCGCCTTGCGCGAGCGCACTGACTTACAAAAAATCATTCAGCGCATTCTGGAAAATGAATCGCACAACCCGCGCATTCGGGTGTCTAGCGAGGTGATGAAGGCATTCACGACTCACGCATGGCCAGGCAATATTCGCCAGCTGACGAATATTTTGCGCACAGCCAGCGTAATGACGGATGAAGCAGAGACCATTGAGTGGGATCACCTGCCCGATGACTTCCTCGACGAATGGCACGCTTTGCGACTGGACAACAAAACCAGACAAGCGGATCAGGCGCCGGCTCAACCCGAAGAAAATCTTCACACCGCACCTGCTAGCGCACCAGTGGCCAGTACGCGCCCTCAATTCAGTGTTCGCAGCAATTTCTCAATGCAAACCAAAATTGCGGCTCCGCCTCGCAACAACGCACCCGCTTTTCCCCCAAAAAGCCGAGCCAGCGCATTTGAAGTGCAGGTTCATCATCGGCCAGGGGCAACACCCAAGGGCAGCGGCCTGGATCAAACCTTCAGCAAATTCAGGGAAGGTCGATTTGACAGCTGGACGCACAGCCAGAAGCTCGCCAATCGTGAAGAACTGGCGGAGACGCTGCCACAGGCGCCTCGCTTCAGGGAAGACATCTACGACACACGGGCCTATGATGCCCGTGCCCAAGGTTATCTGGGCTCACGCCAAGCCACTGCGAGGGCTCCAGTGGACAACCCGATTAACCTGGACGATTTGGAATCGCGAGCAATTCAGGACGCCTTGGAAACCTGCAGAGGCAACGTGAGTGCTGCTGCGAGAATGCTGGGAATTTCCCGGAATACCATTTATAGACGCTTGAATTCGAAGTAGCCAATAATACATAGTACCAAGCTGGACATTGCAACTAAAAACCACCCGATTACCGGGTGGTTTTTTTTGGCACAAAACACCTGAACAGTTGTCACAAAACTGTCATCCACCTGCTCCAGCCACACACAATCCTGTTTCAAAGCGCACCGCCTGGCGCAAAGCAACTGCACTGCCTCATCCTGTCATCAAAAGCCCTGCATTTATATTTATTTCAATAAAATCAATAACTTAAATACTGGCATGTCTTTTGCCCTAGTCCCCTCAAGCCAGCGCTACTCTGCGGTGTGTTGGCGAGCTTTAGAAGACAAACAAGCAACAACCTTTAAAAACTAAAACTGGAGGGTTGATCTTATGATCAGCAAAAAATTAGTAGCAGCTTCCATCTTGGCAGCAATGGGGACCTCGGCACACGCGATCGGCTTCAAGGCCGGCGAGTGGGAAATGGACATTTCCGGCTCGGTAAACGCTTACTACACCAGCACAAGCTGCGACAACATTGGGTCAGGTGGCGCGGGCGCAGTCGTGGCCAATGGCACCGCACTGAACGTGTGTGGATTGGCAGGAACCGGACAGGACACTAACAACGTACAAAATGGTTTGTTGCCAGGTTTTATCGTGTTCACCGCAAAAACCAAGCAACAGGGCTATGACATCAGCGGCACAATTTCAATCGACCCAGGTACTTCAGTTGACGACGGAACATTCTCTGGTGGACGCGGTCAGTCAGTAGGCGACAACCGCCGTGTATTCCTGACTTTTGGCAATGAATCACTAGGCACATTCAAGTTCGGTCGCGATATCGGATTGTTCGGTCAGAACGCAATTTTGAATGACATGTCTCTGCTTGCAGTGGGCGGTGGTGCAGGCCTTAATGGTGCTATCAACACTACGCTGGGCGGCATTGGTCAGGGCTACATTTACACCCAGTTCCAACCACAAATGACGTATACCGCGCCTGCAATGGGCAATTTGACATTGAGCGGCGGCGTATTTCAACCAATCCAAGGTACAGCCGCAGTGGGCGCGAACGGATCACGCGACACTGGTTTCCAAGGCATGGCGACCTACAGTCTGGGTACCAGCGGTAAACTGTGGGCAGCGCTAATTAACCAGTCGCGTGACACAGCCGCAAACCAAAGCGACATCAATGGTTTTGAAGCAGGTACTGCATTGAACTTCGGCAATTTGGGCTTGGTAGGTAATTACTTCTCGGGTGAAGGTCTGGGAACAGGCGTGATTGGCCTGGGTGGTGCAGACGCATTGGGTCAAGAACGTGACTCACAGGGCTATTTGCTGCAAGCGACATACAAAGTGGGCAATACCAAATTTGGTATCAACTACGGAGTTTCAACACTGGATGCAACCAGCAACGACACAGTGGGCAGCTTTGGAACTCCTGCTGCTAACGCGGCCGGTATTCTGGATGAGAACCAGCAAATGGTTGTTGGCGTTTATCACAGCCTAACACCTAGCCTCACGCTGGCCGGTGAGTACATCACCAACAAGATGAAGTTCCAGCGCACATTAGCGGCTCCAGTCGATGCCGAATCAGACACAATCGCAGTCGGCGCGATCTTGTTCTTCTGATCGTTAACCACCCTCCGTTAACGATTACCCTAAGGCGCGAGCTCATAAGGCTCGCGCCTTTTTGCTGGGTGTTTCAAACTGCAACAGTTTGAACAACTGAAACATCAACTCCAGCGCACATTTTCCACATTACAAAAATACCGACAGACGGCACCCTAAGGCACGGGAATTGCTATTTACAGTCTGAGGACGAACAAAACGGCGCGAGCCAAGTTCTTCACCCTAGCCATGAGCCAAGGTGCATTTCAATAAAGCAAAAGGAGGATATTTCATGCAGTGGACTACACCATCATTCGTTGACATGCGTTTCGGTTTCGAAATCACTATGTACATCGCCAACCGTTAATTTGACGGTTCGCACGACCCCGGATAGCCTTTGGGCTAGCGGGGTTTTTTTTACCCCTGAAAAAAGCAACTATGAAAATCAAAGTTCTGGGTTCCGCAGCAGGCGGAGGGTTTCCACAGTGGAACTGTAACTGCA
>JAHJCM010000236.1 GCA_018812945.1 Gammaproteobacteria bacterium
ACAGTAGTTGACGCCGAACTGGAAGACCCCAACGTTTGGAACGATCCCAAACACGCTCAAGAGCTTGGCAAAGAAAAAAAGATGCTGGATGGCGTGGTGGTGACCATGAACACCGTGCAGGCCAACATTAGCGACGCGCAAGAACTGGTTGAAATGGCGCAAGCCGAAAGCGACTTTGATACGCTGGAAGCCATTGAAAGCGATGTCGCCGAATACGAAAAGATCATCGCCGACCTGGAATTCCGCCGCATGTTCAGCAACCCTGCAGACCCGGCCAACTGTTTTATCGACATCACCGCAGGTGCGGGCGGCACCGAAGCCCAAGACTGGGCCAGCATTTTGCTGCGCCAGTACCTGCGCTATTGCGAACGCAAAGGCTTCAAAGTTGAGGTGATGGAACAATCCGACGGCGATGTGGCAGGTATCAAATCGGCCACCGTCAAAGTGGAGGGTGAATATGCTTTCGGCTATTTGCGCACCGAAACTGGTGTGCATCGCCTGGTTCGAAAATCACCATTCGATTCCTCCGGCGGCCGCCACACCTCTTTCGCATCGCTGTTTGTGTACCCGGAAGTGGACGACTCCTTCGAAATCGAGATCAACCCGGCCGATGTTCGCACCGACACCTACCGCGCCAGTGGTGCAGGTGGTCAGCACATTAACAAAACCGATTCCGCTGTTCGCTTAACCCACATTCCAACCGGCATTGTGGTGCAGTGCCAGAACGACCGTTCCCAGCACCGCAACCGCGATGAAGCCTGGGGCATGTTGAAAGCCAAGTTGTATGAGTTCGAGATGCGCAAGCGCATGGCCGAGCAACAGGCTTTGGAAGACACCAAAACCGATGTGGGCTGGGGTCACCAGATTCGCAGCTACGTGCTGGACAACAGCCGCATCAAAGACCTGCGCACCGGTGTGGAAATTTCCAACACCCAGCGTGTACTGGACGGCGACCTCGACCCATTCATTGAAGCCAGCTTGAAGCAAGGTATTTAAACCATGAACGACAAAACACAAGCCGCTGGTGACGAACAGCCAGTTGACGAAAATCAGATCATTGCCGAACGCCGCGGCAAGCTGGCCAAACTGCGCGAGAAGGGCCAACCTTTCCCCAACAGCTTCAAACCTGAACACCGCGCTGCCGATTTGCATGCCCACTATGGTTTGCTCGACAAAGAAACACTCGATCCGCAGGGCATTGAAGTATCTGTATCTGGTCGCATGATGTTAAAGCGCGTGATGGGCAAGGCCAGTTTTGCAACAGTGCAAGATGGCACCGGCCGCATTCAGTTTTACATCAACAATGAAGGCGTGGGCGAAGACGTTCACGGCGAATTCAAGCACTGGGATTTGGGGGACATCATCGCCGCCAAAGGCAAGCTGTTCAAAACCAACAAAGGTGAGTTGAGCGTGCATTGCACGGAAATTCACTTGCTGGCCAAAAGCCTGCGCCCCCTGCCCGACAAATTCCATGGTTTGGCTGATCAGGAAATCAAGTACCGCCAGCGCTATGTGGATTTGATTGTTTCCGAGCAAACACGCGACACATTTGTTGCGCGCTCCAAAGGCATGTCGTCGATCCGCAATTTCATGGCCGACCACGGTTTTCTGGAAGTGGAAACGCCCATGTTGCACCCCATTCCTGGTGGCGCATCGGCCAAGCCTTTCATTACCCACCACAATGCACTGGACATGGAAATGTACTTGCGCATTGCGCCCGAACTGTATTTGAAGCGCCTGATTGTGGGCGGTTTCGAGCGTGTGTTCGAGATCAATCGCAATTTCCGCAACGAGGGTGTCAGCCCACGCCACAACCCGGAATTCACGATGATGGAATTCTATGCGGCGTACTGGAACTACCGCGACTTGATGGACTTCACCGAGCAGGTGATTCAACACGCTGCCACCACTGCGACCGGCAGTGCGAAGTTGACTTACCAAGGCCGCGAACTGGATTTGTCCAAGCCTTTTGCACGCCTGACGATTGTTGAAGCCATTCAAAAGTACTTCCCGGAATATGGCACGGAAGACTTGCATAACATCGACTACCTGAAAAAGGCCCTCGCCAAGAAAGGTGTGCATGTGGACAAAGAGCCTGCGCTGAAAAACGCGGGCATCGGTGCATTGCAGTTGGCCCTGTTCGAAGAGACTTCTGAAAGCCTATTGTGGGAACCCACTTTCATCGTGGACTACCCGGTTGAAGTGTCGCCCTTGGCGCGTGCATCCGATGCGAATTCACAAATCACTGAACGATTTGAATTGTTCATCACTGGCCGTGAAATTGCCAATGGTTTTTCTGAGTTGAACGATCCGGAAGACCAAGCCGACCGGTTCAAAAAGCAGGTTGAGGCCAAAGAAGCGGGCGATGATGAGGCCATGTTCTTTGATGCCGACTTTATTCGTGCGCTTGAATATGGCATGCCACCCACTGGTGGTTGTGGCATTGGTATTGACCGTTTGATGATGCTGATCACCGATAGCCCCAACATTCGCGACGTGATTTTGTTTCCGCACCTAAGGCGCGAAGATTAATCAAGTTTGACTCACCGTGCATGCGTGTTTACAGCACCGTGCGCGGTTTGTATTCGACGCATGTGTTAGTTCTCCCAACGTGTAAGTTCACCGCACGTATCCCACCATCCCGCCTTGGCGGGCTTTCATCCCTTCTTGATTGCTGGCTCGGTTCATGCGAAACGCAAAAGCGTGTTCGCATCGATTGCTAGCGCAATCGCCCCTCGCTGCGCATCAAGCGGGAAGCCCACCTGAAATCGGCGGAACGGCGCGACACATGCGGCGAACCTTTGTCTGGTGACACAGAACTGAGCATTTAATTTGCTTACTGCGGTCATGCCAGTACACTGAGCACCCAGAATATTTCCCGGCTCACTATGCGTCGTTCAGCCTTTGTTGTATTCCTTGCTTCCCTTCCGATTGTTTCTGCATGTTCCGCGTCAGATCAACGACTTTCAACTCAACTGTTTGTGCATTCGAAAACAACATGCGAGTTGACATTCAAATCTCATGAAATGCTAATCATCGAGAATTTTTGCGACACTGATCAGAGACCAATCTTAATCAAGACGGCTGATCACGAAATCAGGTCTGACTGGATCGATGAACGGACTAGCCGCTTCCTCTTTCAGGAAGGTTGCGCCAGTGCAGATGAATGTTTCTATGAGTTGAGTACAAACGAAGCCGGGGTGCGTGGCCGCTTTTCTTATCGAATCAATATGACAGAAGGTGAATACAGCTTTGAGGTAGGCGCATCTGGGCAACCGAAGGTGTTGTCCGAGTCATCGAAGGACAGCTCGTCCTGAAAAGCCTTTGCGCTTTGTTGCATTCATCTCGCCGAGTTCAGGTGGGCTGCCCGCTTGATGCACAGCGAGGGGCGCTTCCGCCAGGAAGCGATGCGAAGACGCTTTTGCGTTTCGCATGAACCGAGCAAGCATCAAGAAGGGATAAAAGCCCGCCAAGGCGGGATGATGCGACATGCGCAGAGGCCATTAAGAAACCGGCGAGATGATGCGAAAAGCTCAGAGGCCATCAAGAAACCGGCGATACCTAGAACACCGTCACCGCCACCTTCAAGGTATGCTCCCCCCCGCCATGCACAACTCCACGCATCGGCGGCACATCCGCATAGTCACGCCCAACTGCCACAGTCACATACCGGGTATCTGGCAATTGGTTGTTGGTCGGGTCAAAGTCTACCCAGCCTACATCAGCACCACACCACAGCGATACCCAGGCGTGGCTGGCGTCGGCTCCCAGCAGCTTGGGTTGTCCGGGCGGTGGTTCAGTCAGCATGTAGCCACTCACATAGCGGGCTGAAAGCCCAAGTGAACGCAATACCCCCAGCATCACATGTGCAAAGTCCTGGCAAACCCCTTCGCGGCTTTGCATCACTTCTTCAACAGTGGTGTGAATGGTGGTTGAACCACTTTGGTAACTGAACTCCCGAAAAATACGTTGCATCAAAGCCTGCCCGGCGTGTACCACCTGGCGGCCTGGCCAGAAATCGAGACTGCCATAATCGCGCAGCGAATCGAGCAAGGGCACATGTTTGGACTCAAACCGGAACTGATAATCGTTGGAAATGGCCTGGCCTGCCTGGTAGCGCAACTGGTCAACCAACTCGTTCCAGCTTGGGCTGATCAAATCGTCAATCGGCCCAGTGTGTAAGAAGCTGCTGACTTCCACTTCGCTTTCGCTGTGCACTTCAAGATGATCGTGCGGATAATTCATCTCGAAGTGGTGAACCACATTGCCGAAGGAATCGGTATTGCTTTGCACGGTCGACGGGTTCGGGCGAATTTTTAGCGTATGCGAAATCAGCCTTTGACCCTTGCGCAATGGGCCCGCTTCCATGCCTTCGCCTTCTTGCGGTTGCAAAATGCAAATTTGCTGCGAGCATTCCGCAGGTTGTTGATAGTCGTAGTCGGTGACATGGGTCACCTTTCTTCTTTCCGAGAAGGGCATTGATTTATCTTCCCTGAATGACTTGGTCGGGCAACTCTGCCAGTCTG
>JAHJCM010000237.1 GCA_018812945.1 Gammaproteobacteria bacterium
CCACACCCATGTTAACTACAGTGTTCAAACACACCCAAACCACGGCGCAGGCTTTGTCGCTGGCTTTGGTGGCCCCCAGCTCGGTGATGGCACTGAGCACCTACGCCAATGCCCACCGCGTGAACTGGGAATTGGGCTTGCCTCTGGCTTTTGGCGGGCTGTTCACTGTGTCGGCGGGTGTGGCCATCGCCCACTACCTGCCTGAAAAGGCCCTGCGCCGAAGTTTCGCGGCGGTCATGATCATTGCCGCTTTCTGGCTCATTTTGCAATCACTGCACACGCACTAAGCTTTTCCGGTAAGAATAGGGGCTTGTCCACACTCGCCTTTTTGCCTGATGAAGCTGGCAGCCCTTTTTCGTTTTGTCTTGTTTGCCACTTTGCTCGGCCTGGCCTCCAATGTGTGGATGGGCGAACGGGCAGACCAGTTGCAAACGTCGCAGACAGCGCTGCTCACCGCCCGATTGAATGCCATCAATGAATTGCGCTTGCTGCAATCCGAATTCGATGCACTGCAAACCCTGGTGGCCGCTTTTGTGGTGAGCAAAAACAGCCAACACCTGGTGAATTATTACGAGCTGCTGGATGCCCACGCAGGTGCGCGCAAATATGCCCAGCCTGTCGACAATGTGTACTGGAGCAAGCTGATTGCGGGCAACACAGAAGCCGTACCCCTGGTACCCGCCAAAGGTGAAACGCTCGAAAGCCGTTTGCTTTCTCCACAGAATGTGGCGCCCAACCTCAGCGTAGATGTAAAAGCATCGGTTGAAAATATCCTGAGCCTCAGCAAACGTTTGCGAGAACGCGAGCAAATTGTGTTTGCACTGACCCAAGGCTTGTACGACCCGGATGCAGGCAAATATGTGTCAGAAGCGCCCGTGCGCGACGACCTCGCCATTCAAATGCTGTTCTCCGAAGAATACCTGGGCATGAGCAACGCCATTCGCGCAGAAATCCAGGGCCGGATTCGCGCTGTTGAATTGGGCTTTCAAACAGTGATTGCCGCTCAGGCTGACAACATCAAAGCCACTGCAAATTTCGACCTTTACCTGGGGTTGCTGGTCACGCTGATGGCGCTGCTGGGCCTGGCCGTATTGCAACGGTTTGTGGTGACACCATTGCGAGAACTGAACAAGGTCAGTAAACAAATTGCGCAGGGCAATTACAACATCAGTCTGCCCAATCCCCGATTTGTCACCGAAATGAGCAATTTGGTGAAGGGCTTTGCCTTGATGATTGGCTCATTCAAGCGCGAGCTGGAACAGGGCGAGGCTGCAAGGTCAGCTGAATTGATTGCCTTTGAAGCCAAAATGGGCCGCGAACGGGCCGAGGCACAGGTGGAAGCACGCGGCATGTTGCTGGCCAATATGAGCCATGAAATCCGAACACCCATGAATGCCATTCTGGGGATGACCGCGCTCACGCTGAAATCGGATCTGCCCGAGCAAGAACGCAACTACCTGCTAAAAGTACAGGACGCCGCGAAATCGCTGCTGGGTTTGCTCAACGACATTCTGGATTACTCCAAGGCCGAGGCTGGCATGGTGGAATTCGAGCACATTCCGTTCACTCTGGATGAAGTACTGGCGAATTCATTTCTCGCGGTGCAAAGCGAGGCAGCCAGCCGCAAACTGATGCTGTTGAACGAGGTTGCGCCGGGCTATTCAAACCAGTTGGGCCAGCGCTTGGTGGGCGACCCTTCACGACTGCGGCAGGTGCTGAGCAACCTGCTGAGCAATGCAGTGAAGTTTACGGAAAGCGGTTCGGTGCGTGTGTTTTCAAAACTGCAAACCCGTTCAGACAGCGGACTTGATTTGAGAATTGAAGTCCACGACACCGGCTCGGGTTTGAGCAAGTCACAAGTTGAGCGAATTTTTGAACAGTTTGCGCAAGGCGATTCAAGCGTAAGCCGTGTGTATGGTGGCACGGGCCTGGGTTTGAGCATTGCCCGCGAGCTGGTGATTCGCATGGGCGGCCAAATTTCAGTCGAAAGCATTCCGGGTGTAGGCAGTTGTTTCTGGTTCTCTGTACCCGTGGTCTATGACAGCGATATTTTGATTGAACCCCTACCCTTGGGTTACCAGAATGGTGTGTTGTTGCACCAGCCGGGGCCTGTCGCCGACTGCGTCATGTCGGTGTTGAATGCCACCGGCATGCAAGCCACACTGGTAAGTACCCTGGGGCAGTGCATACGGCACCTGAACGAGAACACCTGCGACTGGGCCTTGCTGCAATCGGATTTGCTCGACCCCAGCGAGCCCCTGCCCACCGAACTGCTAGAGCACTTAAGCAACCCGGCCTTGCGCGTGGTGGCCATTGACCGTGACCTGCTTTCAGCCGACAGTGCTCTGCTGCAACTATTGCCCTCGGAACTCACCAAACAACTGATACACCTGGCACACCCGGTGTTGATGCAAGACATTTGCGCTGCGCCGCGCCTTGATTTACCCACCTTTCCACAGCCCGATTCAACCCGGGAGTATCGTGAGGCCTTGCACGGAAAAAGTGCGCTGGTGCTGGAAGACCACCCGGTTAACCAGGAACTGGTGAGCTCGTACCTGAAAGCGGCAGGTATGCAGTTTACCCTCTGCGAGCACGGCCAGGAGGCAGTGGAATTGCTGGATCCCGACGATGCCCCCCACTTTGATATCATCATTACCGACCTTGAAATGCCGGTGATGGACGGCTATGAATTCACAGCCTGGCTGCGCGACCAAACCCGCTGGATGGACACCCCCCTGGTGGGTCTGACCGGGCATGCCTTCTCGGAAATACGTAACCGTTGTCTGGATTTGGGCATGGATGATTTTATCGCCAAGCCCGTGGAAGCCCGCGTGCTGTACGCCACCCTGGCCGATCTGTTGCACGCCGAAACACCTTCACCTTCGCACCCTGCGCAGCAAATTACAACACCACCCGCTCTGCCCAATTTGTTCATGGAACACTGTGCCGACCTGCCTGCCAAGCTGAGGGGCCACCTGGATCAGCTGAATGAAGCCGCCTTCGCGCGAGAAATACATTCCATGGTCAGCCTGCTGGCCTTGTTGGGTGAACAGGCTTTGCACCATGTATTTCGGGATTTTGAGCAAGGCTTGAACAACCAGACCATCGATGCCAAAGAAGTGTTGGACCAGATCCGAACCGTGTGGCCTGCTTTGGTGAAGAAGTATTCTGAACTGACTGAGAAAGCTACCCCCACCTAGGGGAAACCTACCCCTTGAAATGGTGAACCTCCCCGTAAACGGTGAACCCTCACCTATGCGATGCCACACCTTGGTAATGCAGTCGACAATACTTACACGATGAACGGCAAGGCATTGGATTCAGCATGACCATTCGAGCACCCTACCAAGTGCTGCACAGCAGCCCTTACAAAAAGTATTCCTTCGAGCGTGAGGTGTTTTTTGAAACGCTGGGTGCTTGCTGGGCATTGAGTTCTCGCAACGTCAGCGGCCTGTTTGCCATGCAACTGCAAATCGACTTAAGCCGTGTGCAGTTGCTGTACGGTGTACCCAGCTCGCATTTGCCTGAGCCGCTGCTGTTTCAGTTTCTGAATGTATTTCAAACCCGACCACGCAATGGTGCACATGCACAGCACATGCACGCAGAGCACAATGCGCTGGAACTGGTTGAAGACATGAATGAAGCAGACTTCCTGAATTTCACCACCGGTTTTCAGGATGCGGTGAATCAAATTCTGGAGCCACTGGATTGCTGGACCAAAGAATGCCAGCAAGCCCACCTGGCTTTAAAGTACTACGGCCTGAACCTGGTTGAAACAGGCATGCGCGAATCGAAATTCAAGCGCACCTACGCCGACCTGTTGGTGAACTACCTGCTAACGACGCAGCGTGTGTTTTTGCAAGATAGCAAAACTTCCACATACAACTTTTAATCGCGCCGCTAGGTTTCACACCAAGCGCGGGCGCAGGTGTTGGCGCAACACCATTTGCAACTCAAGAAACACATCAGGATCATTCAGCAAAATCATGTGGTGCTTTTGCGCGAAGGTCACGCGTTGTGCTTTGCCAGTGTCGTCGGCCAGAGCAGAATCGGGTGTGACCAAACCGTCTCCTACCGTGGTGTTCAACCAAGAGGAAGTATGGTCACCTATCGTTGATCCGATCAGGTGAAACATCACTTCCTGACCATCGCGGGTTTGCAAAGCACCCAAGCCATGATCCAAATCGCGAATGCCGCGTGAACGCACTCCCAGCACACGGCCAATTGGCCTGGCCAATTCAAACTTGCTGAATAATTGCTCACCCGCCGCCGCAAGTCGCGCAAGCGGTGCGCCGGCGTGGGGTGATCCCAAACACACCACATCGCGAATGGCGCGTTTCAAAATAATGTCGTCGTCGGTCAATGCTTCAACCACCGCGCGGCTGACCAAACCACCCATGCTATGCCCCACCAGGGTAATTCCCTCAACAGCCACAGGCCAATTGCGCACGAGCTTGTTCAACATGCGCTTGAATTGTCTTGCATTGGAATCAATGTTGCGGCCGGTGTTGTAGCGCAGATAAAGCGCGGTAACAGGAAAATCATCTTGCAACTTGTCACCATAAGGGCGGGTGGCTGGCTCACCGGGGTTGTAGTACATCTGCCAGCTGTCTTCGTTGCAACACAGCCCATGTACGAAAATAACAAGGTGGTTTTGAGCGTCGGGAAACTGCGCCATCAACGCAGCCTGGTCGGCCTGCAAAAGCTGGCCGTTGGCATACAGATTCATGTGCACTTGCATGGGGTTGCGCGTGGCGGCCAAATGGTCGCCAAACACACCGTTGATCGCGCTGGAAATCGCCGACACTCGTTTGTCGGTTTTCGCATTCGGCATGGCGGGTACAGGCAGGTGGTCTACATCATCCATGAGTTCGCCACCCATGGCCTGGTCAATCACCTGAGGCGAGGCCAGGCTTTGGTTGGCTTGCCGAACCACCCAGGCTGCACCCGAAAATACGCCTTTGCCTGCTTCGCGAACGGCGCCGTAAACCAAATCAGTAATTTCGTTGTGAACCGATTCAACAGGTTTGCTGGCATTGAGCGTGGCGGCACCCACCGCCTTGAATGGCATGTCGCTGATGGCGCGGTGAAATTCATGCACCCGTGTAGCGGCCTGCGCAATGGTGTCACCCACAAACATCAGGGTGCCTTCCAGTTTCTCGCCGGTGCTGGGTTCTTCTTTCTTGCTCATGCGGTGTCTCCGAATCGGAATTCGACGGTGTGTTTTTATTAGTGTACAAATGTACACTTAATTGTTTTGCTGCGCTAGAAATTCCACTCTAGTCAGCAACTGTCGATTTCTATTTGACCGTTTTCGATAAACCAAAGCAATAGGCCCAGTACACCAGGCCAATGAACAAATACCCCTCCAGGTAAAAGCTGCGCCACTGCACATCCCCAGCCAGTGCCAGGCTAAGGGCACCGGTCAATTCAAACAAGGCCACAATCGTGACCAGTGAACATTCCTTGAACAGGGTAACAAAACTGTTGGTAAGGCTGGGCAAACAGGCTTGAATCGCCTGCGGCAACACCACATGCACATTGCGTTGAATCACATTCAAACCCAGGGCCTTGGCCGCCTGCCCTTGGCCTTGTGGCACGGCCTGCAAGCCACCGCGTAGCACTTCTGCCAAATAGGCGGCGCTGAACAATGAAATTGTTAGCAACACACGGGTGAACAGGTCCAGACCCTCACCAGGCAACCACAGGGGCAACACAAAGGCAGCGAGAAACAGCACTGTGACCAAAGGTAAGGCCCGCAACAATTCAATGTAAGCGATACAAAACCGGCGCAATGGGGCAACTGCCGATTGCCGCCCCAAGGCCAGCAGCACGGCCAGTGGCAGGGCCATGGCAAAGCCCACAGTGCTTAAAATCAGCGTGAGCGGCAGGCCGCCCCACAGGTTGGTGGGCACCACTGCCAAATCAGCAAAACCACCGTGCAGCAACGCCGCACTGGCAGGCAACAACAGCGCCCAAAGCGAGAATGCGGTTTTGCTTTTGAATACCCTTGCAGCCGTGGCAAACAGCAATGCTGACCACAACACCAACACGGTGGCTGAGCGCCACTGTTCAGGCACTGGATAACGACCAAACACAATAACCCGCCATTTTTCAGCCACCACCCCCCAGCAGGCGCCCTGCCCAGCGGCCTGTTGGCACGCTTGCAAATCGGGGCTAAACACAGCGCTGAACACAGCCCAGTCCACCAGCGCCCAAGCCACCGGGGCCAACAGCAATGGCAAGGCAAGCCACAAAAAACCATTAAAAAAGCGATGAAGCAACAGATTAGTGTTCACAAAGCCCCCCTGTTGACGCGCGTGTTCAGCGCATTCATCAAGCCAGCAGCCACGGCGCTGAGCAACGCATAGGTGATCAGAATAATGAGCACGCATTCCACCGCTTTTCCGCTTTGGTTAATCGCCGTGTTGGCCACCGACACCAATTCCGGGTAACCCACCGCCACACCCAGTGACGCATTTTTCAGCAAATTCAAGTACTGGTTGGAAAGCGAAGGCACCACCACACGCAAGGCCAATGGCAACACCACATAGCGGGTGGTTTGCGCATTGTTCAGGCCCAAGGCCAGCGCGCCCTGGCGCATACCTGGCCTCACGGCCTGCACGCCTGCGCGCACGATTTCAGCAACAAAGGCGGCGGTGTAAACCACCAGCGCCAGCAACACAGCGAGGTATTCCGGGCTTAGTGCCCAGCCACCTTCAATTGAAAACCGCCCGCGCACCGGCGCTTCTGAAAACGTGGGAAACGCCAAACCACTTTTGCTCAAAAACACATGCTCACCAAGCGACCAAGCCTGGCTGGCGATGGGTAAAAACTGGGTAATGGCAAAGTAAATCGCCAACAGTTGCAGCAACAAGGGCACATTGCGGAACAGGTGAATGTAGCCCCTGCACAGCCCTTTTAATAAAGGGTGATGTGCCAATTGGCCCAGACCAATGAACAGGCCCAGCACGGTGCTAAGCAACAAGGCGGGCAGGGCAACTTTCAAGGTATTGAACAATCCCGCCAGCAGTATTTGCCAGTAGGGTGAACTGAATGCGACCTGCAGCCAGCCTTCACTCAAGCCGAAACCGGCAGGGTCATTGAGAAATTCAAAGTTCACGGGCAAACACCTTCAGCGCAAAGGTGGGGCGTACATGAGGCCACCTTGGGTCCACAGCGCATTCAAACCTCGTTCAAGTTTCAAGGGCGATTGCTTGCCCAAATTGGCATCGAACACTTCACCGTAATTGCCCACTTGCCGAAGAATTTGCACCACCCAGTCACGCGGCAGGCCCAGTGGTTTGCCCAGGTTTTCTGCACCGCCCAACAAGCGCTGCACAGCGGGATTGCTGCTGCTCAACGCTTGTTCGATATTGGCTTTGCCAACACCCAGTTCCTCTGCTTCAAGCATGGCAAACACGGTCCATTTCACGATGGCAAAAAACTCGTCATCACCACGCAGCACCGCAGGGCCCAAGGGTTCTTTGGAAAAAACTTCGGGCAGCACCACATAGTCATCGGGCTGGCCGCTTTGGCTGCTTTTCAAACCAATCAATGCCGACACATCGGTTGAGAAAGCCTGGCAACGGCCACTGAAAAAGGATTTGTACGCAGCCTCAAAATTGTCATACACAATGGCTTTGGCGGTAATGCCCTGCGCGCCCAAATAAGTGCTCAGGTTTTTCTCATTGGTGGTGCCTGATTGCACGCAAATTTCGGCGCCCTTCAATTCTTTGGCGCTTTTCACGCCAAAGCGTTTGTGCATCAAAATGCCCTGGCCATCGTAATAGGTAATGGCGGCGAAGTGCGCATTCAGGCCAGCGTCGCGGCCCAAGGTCCATGTGGTGTTGCGGGAAAGTATGTCGATTTGATTGGCCTGCAAAGCCGCAAAGCGTTGCTGCGAACTTAAGGGCGTAAACTGTACCTTCTGTGCACTACCCAACACGGCAGCGGCCACGGCGCGGCACACGGCCACATCCAGCCCACGCCATTGACCATCGGCACCCAGTGCAGAAAAACCGGCCACACCGCTGCTCACCCCGCAACGCACTGCATCGCGTTTGTAAATAGCATTCAGCACTGGGCCTGCGTGTGCAGTACCGGTTAACAACAAGCAAAACAAAGAGCCCAACATACCAGTTGCCAACAGTTTGAGTACCTTCACTGGCTTCCCCCTGTTTCATAGGCACCGCTTACTTTCAATTGCAGGCGACCCAGGTATTCTTTAATTGCAATGGTGCTTTCATCGAGTGCCTGCGGCTTGGGCAACCATTCCCAAAAGGCACGGCTTTCATTCAGCACACGAATATCGGTGCGCACGGGGTATACGGTGAAGCCCGCTTTTTCAAACCACAACACCGAACGCCCCATGTGAAATGCAGAAGTCACCAGTGCAATATTTCGGGAATCCTTGCCCAGTAATTCTCGCGTGCGCAAGGCATTCTCGAAAGTGGTTCGGGAGTTGCCTTCAATGAGCAAAGCATTTTCGGGCACACCCATGTCAAGCATGAACATTTTCATGCCAGGGGCTTCCGCCTCCTTGCTCGGGTCAGCCTCAAACTGTCCGCCACTGAGCACCAGGTGTGGGGCTACGCCTTGCTTGTACAGCCGCGCGCCTTGCCATACGCGGTCGCCTGCGTCGTTCAAATCGGGCAGAGCACGCACACCGTCGTACCGCCCCTCCAGGCCACCGCCCAGCACCACAATTGCATCCACGTTCGGGGGCAAGGGTCGGTTGGCTTCCATTACAAGGGCCTCGTCTTCCAGATCACCCAACAAGAAGTCTGCGACCCAGGGTAGGCTGAAAGTGAACAATTGCAATTGAGCGAATACAAGCGCGTAAATACGCAGTTTTCCGCGGCCCAACAGACTCAGGCCAGCTAGCGCACTTAATACAACCCACAAACCCAGGGGGCTCAACAGCCAAATAGCGTACTTGGTCAGTTCGGCAGCCACAGCGTTCTCCACAAATTATTTCATGACCCATTGTAGACGGGCCACCGAGCGCACAAGCGCGTTAAACTGTTTTCTTCAACCACTCGTGCTTGCCTGCCAACATGCCCTTTCCCAACCACCAACTCAGCATGACCGTGCTGATGACCCCCGACATGGCCAACTTCAGCGGTAAAGTGCACGGCGGGCATATATTGAAATTACTTGACCAGGTGGCCTATGCCTGTGCAAGCCGGTATGCGGGCATGTATGTGGTTACGCTTTCAGTGGACCGGGTGTTGTTTCGCCAGCCCATTCGTGTGGGTGAACTGGTCACTTTTTTGGCCAGTGTCAATTACACCGGCAACACCTCCATGGAGGTGGGCATCAAAGTAGTGTCAGAAGACATTCACAAAGGCATTGCCACGCACACCAACAGTTGCTTTTTCACCATGGTGGCCATGAATGCCGATGGCACACCCGGCAAAGTGCCGCCTCTGGAGCCCTGCACCGACGAAGAAAAGAAGCGACATGCCAACGCCGAATTGCGCAAGGAATTGCGCAAAGAACATGAAGAGCGCATGAACAATTTGAAGTAAACAATCGCAATCAAGAGGTCTGAAATCACATGCATGGCCAGCAGCTGCGGGTTCCATGCCATGCAAAAGCCGTGCGGCAAGTACTCGATTACATTATTTATGCGTAAGTCACTTGGATAAAAACCGTTTAGCGATACACAAAATCAACATAGTCTGATTTGTGCAATCGGAGGAAGCTAGCGTCAATATAGTCCAAATACTCAGGCTCTTCTGGCAAATTACTTTGAATATGCCCCTCGCGCCTGGCCCACCGGGCCTGCCCTTGCAAGGTACTCACCAGCGATTGCTGCAAAGTCATTCGAAAGATGTACTCATGCCAGCTTTTCTCAATGTGTTCCTGGCTAACAAGTTTTTTTCTCAACAACAACGCCTGCGCCCGCGAGGGATAGTCGCGAATGTAATCCACCGCTTCGCTCAATGCTTTCAAAACGCGATGTACCGTATCTGCCTGCTGGTTTTTGAACTGATTGCGCACGCTGACATTAAAGGTAAGCGTATACAAACGGGGAACATTCGCATGTGCCACTTCACCGCGTGCCAAATTCAGCGTTTTCTCTGCCCACGGCTCCCACACAGATATCGCATCCACACGGCCTTGCACCAAAGCAACTGGGAGTTCAGAGGCCGCCATTGGCACTTCAATTACATCCTGTGGATCTATACCCCTAAACAGCAAGAAGGTATCGAGATAGTAATGTGACGACGACTTGGGTACATAGCCAATTCGTTTTCCGACCAGGTTCAATTGGCCCTCATTGAGTAAATTGCGTGACACCAGCAACTTCAAACTGTGATTGTTGGTTGCCAGTGTGGCCAATATGGAAACGGGGCTTCGTTCGTAAGCTGCGAACATCAGGGGCAGCTCTGAAGAGCTCGCAATATCAGCCCCACCTTCACCCAGAATCTTGATGCAATCCTGCCCACTGCCGCAGCCAATCAGAACGGGTTTCACTTGATGTTTTTCGAAGAACTTTCGCTCGGTGGCCACATAAAATGGCAACGACATGGGCGATGGGGGCACTGCAATACGCACCACATTGGCAGCGTCTGCACTTTGCGTAGCCAACAGCAAGGCCAGCAGCAAAGAGTAGATCCATGCACCGAACTCGAACTGTTTCATAATCACACCCGTATCGATTTAACAACTTGATGTTGCATCGATTAGAACAACTCTGATGAAGGGATAAGGGCCGTTTGAAGCCTCTAGTTTGTTACTTTATGATAGTTAACAATCTAACTTTTAATGCGCCTGCGTCTTCCGTTTCAGGTGCGTGCCCCAGCGTTTTACTGCATCAAGCACCCTGTCAATTTGCAGCGGCTTGGCCAGCACCTCATCCATGCCTGCCGCCAAAGCCATTTGGTGGTCAGCCTCCATCACACCAGCGGTCAAAGCCAGTACAGGCAAATGCCGCAAACCCAACTGGTCGCGAATGTACTGACAGGTTTGCATTCCGTCCATGTCTGGCATTTGCACATCCATCAAACACACATCCACATCGTTGTGGTTGGGCTCGCTTAGAACTTGAATCGCAGCCTGCCCCGATTCGGCAAGAATCACTCTGGCACCGTGAGTTTCCAGAATTTTTTTAAGAATCGTCAAATTCAGTTTGTGATCGTCCACAGCCAACACGGTCAAGCCAGCAAGAAAAACCAATTCGTTTTGATTCAACAAACGATTGACTGAATTGGCCTTGCCCGATGCGTTGCCGGTGACCTCCAGCAACACATTTTTCAAGGCCGAGAATGAAACTGGTTTCATCAATACCGCGTCAAGTTGTCTCATCGACAACGGATCTTGCATTTGTTCCACGTCCTTGGGCCGCACCATCAGCGCAACCTTGGTAACCGACGAACCATGCGCAGCTTTCAGCTTGTTGGCCAGTTCCAGCCCGCTGGTATCACTTAACTGGTTATTTACCACGAACAATCGTGGCCGCTGACCACTGGGCAGGCTCAAGGCCTGTTCCGGGTTCACTAAACTTTGTGGAGCCACACCTGTCCATTCGATCATTTGGGCCACGCTGTCGAGTTGGGTTTTGAAACTGTCGACCACCAACACATCGTATGCAAACTCGCTGGCAACAGGCACTGTATTTGCCTTAGAATCCAGGTTCAACATCAGGGAAAATGCAAACAAGCTCCCTTGTCCAGGCGCACTCACCGCCGAGATGGTGCCCCCCATCAACTCCACCAGTTTTTGACTTAAAGCCAAACCAATGCCTGAGCCACCAAAACGTCGCGAGATTGATGAATCCGCCTGTGAAAATGACTGGAACAAACGTTTCATGGCACCAGCGTCCATGCCCAAACCCGTGTCTTGAATGATGAAGCGCAACACGCAATGCTGAGTGTCCAGCTGATCCAGGGTAACTCCCACTTTGACATAACCGTTTTCGGTGAACTTAATGGCATTGCCCGCCAAATTCACCAGCACCTGGCGCAGCTTGGTCTCATCCCCCACCAGCTGGTCGGGCACATTGGGGGCCACAGACACCACAAATTCAATCGGTTTGTCGGCCACTGCCCCAGTCATTAAATCGGCCAGCGAATCCATCAAGTGGCGGGCTGAGAAGGGTCGCTTTTCCAGCTCCATGGCACCGGCTTCAATTTTTGAAACATCCAGCACACCGCTAACCAAATCGATCAGGCCGCGCCCCGCGTTCTCAAGTTTCTCGACAAACTCCAGTTGCGATGAATCCAGCTTACTTTGCTTCAGAATATAAGCCAGCCCAACCACCGCATTCAGCGGTGTGCGAATTTCATGGCTGATATTGGACAGAAATTCTCCCTTGGCCTTACTGGCCGACTCGGCCACTTCTTTGGCTTGTCGAATTTCTCCCTCAACACGGCGACGATCGGTGATGTTTTGAAAGGCCCCCCGAATCATCCAGGGTTTGCGCTTGGCGCCTTCACCTTGCCAAATCACTTCACCAAACACATGCACCCAAATCAAGTTGCCCTTGTAGGTGCGCAACTGCAATTCCATGTTCACATCACTGCCAGTACGGGCAGCGTCATCTAACGCTTTGGAAAGCTTTGTGGCGGACTCCTCGGGATAAAGTGCAATCGCTTCTTTCAGGGTGGGTTGGCGCGTGAAATCGGCTTCGACAATTGCGTAGGTCTGTTTCGACCAGCTCAATGCATGTGTATTAATATCGAGCGTCCAGGCACCTACACCGCACATTCGCCCAGCCACCTCCAACAAATGCGTGGTCGACGTAACGTCGGCCAGTTTGTTGTTCAACTCCAAGGCCAATGAATCAAGCGCAGCAGCCACATCGCCAAGTTCATCACCTTCCGGCAAATTGCAACGCGCATTCAGATTACCCGCACGCATGGCGTTTGCGGCGTTCTCAATTTGCTCTAACGGTCTGACCACTCGGTAACGGATCAACAACAGCAGCAACAAGGAATTGATGCCGAACAACAGCGTAAACACCAAAACAATCATTTTCCGCTGGTGCGTCAGGGCCTCTTGACGCGCCAAAGCGGTGTCAGCAATTTTGTAACTCAACTCGGCCAACTGCTCGGCCTCGGAAATCAGACGATCCGTCAACACACTATTGCGGCGCTCATCGAGGTTCAGTTGGTCGGAATGTTGCAGGTGAGAAAAGCCACTGAACAGGGCAGCCAAGTCACCCAGTCGCCCATCAAGCTGCCTGGAAAGCTGACCACTTTCATCGGAGAAATGCAGATGATCAAGTTCATCGGAAATGGATTGATGCACCACCCACCACTGGCGAATATTGGTCTCGGTCATGTATTCCGATGCGGTGTGCGTCAGCACCAGCATGCGAGTGGACAAGCGGGAAATTTTGCGTGCGGCAATGCTTTGCTCCAGCACGTAGTGACGCTGCTGATTGATTGAAACAACAGTGACCACCGCCACCACAGCGAGGCCGATCAACAAAACCAAGGCAATGCGTACGCCTTGCTTGAGTCTTAAAATCGGTTTCATGGGTACACGAAATCTACAGCATTGGGTTTAATTTTTCGCAACAGGCTGGAATCCACAAAGTTCAAAAATTCCGGCTCGGGTAAATCAGCGCCCACATGTCCTTCACGCCGGGCCCACCTTGCCTGGCCTTGCACAGTGCTCAACAAAGACTGCTGCAACGTCAATTCAAATTGATAGGTTGGCCACGCGGCCTTGACTGTGTCGGGGTCAATACCCACCTTGCGCGCCATAATGCCTTTGGCCTCATTCGGGTTTTTCTTGATGAACTGAATGGCCTCATCAAGCGCACTGAGCACAGCAGTTGATTTGCGGATCTGTGCCAAACGGTATTCATTACTGACCAACAGGTTGAAAGTTTGACTGTAGAGCTTCGGCGAATTGAGAACTTCAACATTGGCACCGCCCAAGTTCAGTGCAATCTGTCCCCAAGGCTCCCAAACCGAAATTGCATCCACTTCACCTTTCACCAAGGCATTGGCCAATGCGTCCGCACCCATGGCCACAGGCACCGTCGATTTGGGGTCAATGCCGTTGTAGAGCAGGAATAAATCCATGTAATAGTGCGACGACGCTTTCTCAACATAACCAATTCGCTTGCCTGCCAAATCTTTGACACCACCTTTCACGGCGGTTTTTCTGATCAGGAACTTCATATCGTCTTTGTTGGTGTTAAACGTGGTCACCAAACTGATTGGTTTGCCTTGAAACACGGCAAACATGAATGGCAGTTCTGACGACGTGGCCATGTCGGCCCGCCCCTCCGTCAGCTCCTTCACGCATCGATTTCCGCCCAGGCATTCAATCAGCACGGGTTCAACTTTGTGCTTGGCAAACAGGTTCTTTTCCGCAGCCACGAAAAATGGCAAGGACAAAGGCGACTTGGACACCGCAATGCGTGGCTCATTGGCCCACCCCAAAGAAGACAAGCCCATGAAGGCACAAAACATGACTGAAGAGAAACGCGCAATACGCAAGCGACTGAGCATGGGGCTTGAAATTGAAGTGTTGACACGCCCACATTGCGCGTTTTGCAAACAGACAATCGAATAAAAAGGGGGCGTTCGCCCCCTTTATTTGTTACTTTACAATAATTATCAATTTAACATTTATAACATGCTCAGTTTGACGCCCTTTGCTGGCGTAACACCTTGGTTTGACCCACTTTTGCTGCCTGAATTTGAGCATCGGTGTAAGGCAAACGAGCCCAGTTTTTCTGGGAATACGCCTTGGTGTAATCGTCAAAGTGCGGATTGGCTGGGTCAGTCGACAATGAATAAGTCAGCATGGCATCCGCCTGTGGTTTGCCATTCGCATCCCAGGTTACAGCCTGAATGTAGCTGTTGCCATAAGTCACTTTGTAGCCTTCCGAATTCAGCCGGCTGGGTTCTGTACTCACAATCGTGAACGCGCCTTCCGGGCTGGTGCCACCGAAAATTGGCGTGGCACTGGCCTGTACTCCAGATTTTTGAATATTGCCCAAGGGCTCGTCCAGCGCAAAACCAGCAGCCTGTACCGCCAAAATTGCATCGGCCAAAGCAGCTGCCGTGAACGGATTGGCAATGTTCAAGGTGTTGGGTGTGTTCACCGGGTCAACCGCATTGAAGCCATTGGCCCACAAGTTGGTTGGCAATGACAATGGCACTGGCACATCAAACGGCAAATGCAGTTGGGGCACTCCCACAGGCAAACCACCAGGGTTGGCAATTGCCCTGCTCCAAAACTCACGCCACAAGTGTGCACCCTTGCTGTCCAGGTTGGCTTTGCCATCCCAGGCACCCAAAGCGGCACACGCGTCAGCGGTTTGCACTGGCATCAAGCCGGTACTCAACAATACAGGTACTTGGCACAGCGCATCCACCACCGATTGCTTGGCCAAAGTAGCGGAATAAATCTCGCTGTTTAGCGCAATGTCTTTCAGGTTGTCTTGGGTAAAGCGGTTGCCTGGCAAACCATCCGCACCACCCAAACGGCGCTCCGCTTGAAGGGTGCACAAACGGGTGCGCAAGGTGCGTTCCGCATTCTCGTCACCAATAATGCGGTTAAAACCGGTCAATGGCTGACGCGGGTTGCTCAACCAGTAGCTGTCGTTGCAGTTGGTTACATAATCGTCACGCTGAAGCGTGGGCAAGTTACCTGGGCCAAAAATGCCGGGCGCAGGTGCATCGGGGTCGCTGCCCCACTCGCAGGCTTCACGTGAACCGTTGAGCACTGGCAAGCCTGGTGACAACTGCCCCACTACCGTGTTGAAAGGCTCTGCTGCACAATCGGCAATTTTTTCGTCCGTCACATGCGGTACCACTGTCACGTCACCGTAATAGGCCGGCTTGCCTGGGCCACTGGCCACGGTATTTACCCAAGGCACACCCAGTTCACTCGCATGCAAGTCAACAAACTCCTCCAGCGACTCCACCAGATTCCACTTGGCAAACTGGTTAATCAACCGGTCGTTTTCAAGGTTGGCATCGCGCAGGGTAAAGGCCATGAATTGGTTCCAACCCAACACAGGCACTCCGCTGGCCTCAAGCACCAACATCGGCCCATAATGGCTTCGGTACATGGTGCGCTGCATTTTGGTAATGCTTCCATCCGCCTGCTTCACCTCAATTTCAGTGGGCAGGGCGATCATGTCGCGCATCTCGCCCTCGTACATGTACTGGGTTGGGTTGGCCGGGTTGATTTGTAATTGGTAGAACGTAAAACGGAAAGCTGTTGAAACCGTGTGGCTCCAGGCCACGTGTTCGTTAAAACCAATCAGCACAGCGGGTACGCCATAAAGACCAACTCCCATGATATCCATGGTTTTCTTACCATTCATCTCCAGAATATTGTGGCTCAGGTACAAGCGCTCTGTGCCCTTCCATGGGAAATGGGGATTGCCATACACCAGCGATTGACCGTTGGCAGTCGCATCCTTGCCAAAGGCATACATATTGCTGCCGAAATGGTCCTTGTTCTGCATGGCAGTGAAAGGGTTCGGATTGGCCTTCAGCAAAGCCACTTGCTCAGCCACGCCCGGGGTTTTGGCTTTTTTACCCGCATTGGCCAAGGTCGCAGGGCGCGCAGTGGCACCACCTGGGGGCTGGGCATTGCCAATTTCAGTCACAAACACCGAGCTGCTGGCCAATACAGCCAGCCGCACAAAGCGGCGGTACATGTCATCCGTGGTAATTGGGGCCAGCCACTCGGCATCCGCACAGGCGGCATGGGCAGGCACCTTGCTGCCATCGGGCTGTTCATACTCATGCTCACCGGCTTTTAGTTCAGCAATGTAGCGGTTTACCCCATCGGCATAACCAGCCACTACGTTCTGAAAATCGGGAATGGTTTTGTCGCGGGTGCGCTGCCAGGCATTGCGGGTAATTCCATCGGCACCCTCCTCTTCAAAAGCAAACAGGCTTTTCCAGAAAAAGTCGCTGGCCACGTTGTTCGCAGTCGAACCGTTGGGTTCAATCGTGTAAGTGCCGTCGGGGCCAAAAAAGCGGGAACGCTCTCCCCGAATTGTCAACAGGTCCTCAAGAAATACGCAGAGATTGTCTTGCGCAAAGGCATAGCCCTGGCCGTAACCCAAACTGCCATAATCCTTGGCACGAATGTGCGGCACACCGTAAGTGGTGCGGGTAATGCTCACATCGTATTTCAGGTTGGGGTTCTCGTTGGGATTGATACGCCCATCGGTGCCGGCGATGTCGCTGTTGCTGCCACCCAGGCAACCCACCAACATCAACAGGGCCGCACTGGCTGCGCCCATCTGTAGACCACGCCGCAACGCGGCCTTGTTCGTCAAGCCTGTAATCACTGCTGTCTCCTCTGCTTTCATTCTGGGCTCACCTTTAGTGGCAGGCCTTATGTCAGTAATACCTCCGGAAATTACAATTGGATTAAAAATCAGGGCTTTACTGACAGGGTTCAGTAAATTGCCAGTGCATGGTGCGCTTACCGAAAATTTCCGGAAGCTTGGTGTTAGCACCGATTCAACCCACTGCCGGCTTGCGCGACAATGTCAGTCTTTCGAAGCAAACAAGCAGGCCCAGACACATGCAACCCTACACAAACGATCAAGCTGTCGCCCACTTCATCAACGGCAATTCCGTGAGCGTGGCTGGCAGCAAAACAGCCAATGTATTCAACCCGTCGCTGGGCAGGGTCGCCCGCCAGGTTGAGCTGGCCGATGTAGACACTGTGAACAAAGCCGTCGAAGCTGCCAAAGCAGCATTGCCAGCTTGGGCCAACAAGCCGCCGCTTCAGCGCGTGCGCATCATGAACAAATTTTTAGCCTTGATGAACCAGCACCGCGACGAACTGGCTGCCATCATCACGGCCGAACACGGCAAAGTATTCACCGATGCGCAAGGCGAAGTCAGCCGCGGCATCGATATCATTGAATTTGCCTGCGGCATTCCGCAATTGCTCAAGGGCGACTACACCGAACAGGTTTCAACCAACATCGACAACTGGACACTGCGCCAACCCGTGGGTGTGGTCGCTGGCATTACCCCGTTCAACTTCCCCTGTATGGTGCCGTGCTGGATGTTCCCCGTGGCCATTGCCTGCGGCAACACCTTCATTCTGAAACCCAGCGAACGCGACCCCAGCGCGGGTAACTTCATGGCCAGGCTACTGAAAGAAGCCGGTCTGCCCGATGGTGTATTCAACGTGGTACACGGCGATAAACTGGCCGTAGAAACCCTGCTGAACCACCCCGACGTCGCGGCGCTGAGCTTTGTGGGCTCAACCCCGATTGCAAAGTTCATTTATGAAACCGGTGCACGCAACGGCAAACGCGTTCAGGCCTTGGGCGGTGCAAAGAACCATCTTTTGGTGATGCCCGATGCCGACCTGGACCAGGTCACCGACGCCCTCATCGGTGCCGCCTACGGCAGCGCGGGTGAACGTTGCATGGCCATTTCCGTGGCTGTGATGGTGGGCGATGTGGGTGACAAGCTGATCCCGAAACTGGCTGCCCGCCTGAAAACCCTGAAAGTGACCGATGGCATGGATTTGTCCGCAGAGATGGGACCGATCGTGACCGCCGAGGCTTTGAAACGCATCGAAGACTACGTCCAGATTGGCGTGGATGAAGGAGCCACTTTGGTGGTAGACGGTCGTGGCCAAAAACCCGCCGGGTTCGAAAACGGCTTTTACACCGGTGGCACATTGTTCGATCACGTGAAGCCGAACATGCGCATTTACCTTGAAGAAATTTTCGGGCCAGTGCTCAGCTGCGTACGCGTGGCCAACTTTGCCGAAGGTCTGGATTTGATCAACAGCCACCAATACGGCAACGGCGTCAGTTGCTACACCCGCGACGGCAATGTGGCCCGCGAGTTTGGCCGCCAGGTACAAGTGGGCATGGTGGGTATCAACGTACCCATTCCTGTGCCCATGGCTTGGCACGGCTTCGGCGGCTGGAAGGCAAGCCTGTTCGGCGACATGCATGCGTACGGCGAAGAAGGTGTTCGCTTCTACACCCGTCAGAAATCCATCATGCAGCGCTGGCCAGACAGCATTGAGAAAGGCGCAGAATTCGTGATGCCCACCTCGAAATAATCCAATTCGCGTAGACTGAGTTTCAACCCAACTTCGGCTACGCGAATTCTTCCTTGAACACCGAAATCAAAGCGGGCGCACTGGTCGCATTCGGTGGATACGCTCAGGCAATTGTGTATGGCATGCTGGCCTTTGCCCCATTGGGTCAGGCCGGCTTGGCCTATGGCATTTACGCGGGCTTGGCCAGCGCACTCATCGGCGGCTTCATTGGCGCCCTGCTCGGGAAAGCGCCTGTTCAATTCGGTGGACCACGTTCTTCAACTGCACTGATTGTCGCGGGCTCCTTACTCGGTTTTCTGCAAATTACCAGCAACCACACAGAGCTCATGCTGTTGTTGGCCCTTGAAATTACACTGGCCGGCCTGTTGATTGCACTGGCCCAGCAACAGGGTGTGGGCAAACTGATGCAGTTTTTGCCAGCCCCTGTACTCATTGGCATGAACACCACACTGGGTCTTTTCTCGGCCTACAAATTGCTGCCCGCCATGCTGGGCTTTGCCGTGTACACCACCGCCCTGCAAGCCGCCAGCACCCCTGCCTTGTTTTCACCCATGGCGCTCAGTGTGTCGGCAATTACAGTTACCGTACTGCTGTACTTCCGTGCCATACGCCCCAACCCACTTGGCCTGGTGTACGGCCTGGCCTGCGGCTTTGCACTTCATGCCCTGCTGCTTTGGGCATGGCCCGGCACGCTGCCCGTGCAAACCGTCGCCGCCACGCCCAGCCACCCATTGTGGCAAAACATGGATACAACCAGCCTTGTGGGCAGCGTTCAACAGGTGTTTGGATTGTTGCTAGGCACACCCGGCCTGATACTTCAAGTGTTGGTGGGTGCGGCGGTGCTGGCCTTGCTGGTGGTGCTGGAAAGCATGCACTCGCTGTTGCAGGTCGACCAAACACTCGGCACCCGGCACAACACCCGCCGGGAATTGAACACCCTGGCACTGGCCAATCTGCTGTGCGGCCTGGCCTTGGCGCTGCCCAACTCAAACTACTTTTCCAGAAGCAACGCTGCCTTGGGTGCGGGTGCCCAACGCCGCCAAAGCGAAGCTTGGTACGTGGGCCTGCTGGGCCTGCTTTTGCTGCTCACCTGGCCAATTCTGGCTCAGCTGCCCCTGCACATTCTTGCCACTGCGGTGGCAGTCAGCTCCCTGTTTCTGATTCAAGGCAACACACTGGACTTGATAAGACGTTTCGCAACGCGCAGCACACGCCAAAAAATGGCACCCACAGAACGCTTCACCGTGTGGGTGGTGCTCAGCATGGTGTTTGTTACCGGGATCAGCAATCTACTCATCGGCACCTTGGTCGGCGTGCTGTTTGTAGCAGCTTACTTTCTGCAACAACAATCCGGCAGTGGTTTGCGCAGCATTGAATTCAAGCCTGCGGCGCGTTCACGCAGCATGCGCCCGCGCGCCCACCGCCAACAACTCGACGCCGCCTTTGAACACTTGGCCTGGGTACGCTTTGAGGGCAACCTCTTTTTTGGCAACGCGCCAGCGATCGCCATACGCCTGCAAGATGAATTGGCACCGGCGCAATCCGCTGTACTCGATTTCACCCACCTGCGCTACATCGACGACACCGCTTGCGCTTGCCTGGAGCGGCTTTTCAAACAAGGCTTGCCACGCACCCACACAGTGGCCGTACTGCCCACACACGAACAAGCCATGGGCGGCGAACTCCTGTTGCGCGGTTGCCTTGCGCGTTTGGGGATTGCTACGCAAGGCCACATTGACGACGCGTTTTGGCACATTGAAAACCAGTTGATGGGTCAAATCGCTTTCGACAACATGGCATGCAGCACAGACAACGCGCTGGAGAACAGCCACCTGTGCGACCACATGACCCCCGAACAAAAACAAACCTTTTGTGCACACTGGCAAACCACCGCACTGCCGGCTGGCCAAGCCCTGTTCACCGAGGGCGCGGTGCCATGCGGCTTGTATGTGTTGCTGCAAGGGCAACTCAGTGCGTGGCACCACACCGGCCACAGCAATGAAAGGCTCATGCGATTTTGCCCTGGCAGCATGGTCGGCGAAATGGCACTGATTGACCGCAAACCGCGTTCAGCCACAGTGCGCGCGGACACCGACTGCACACTTCTTTTTCTGCCCACTGCACAATTCGACCAATTGCTGGAACATCAACCCGAATTAAGCCAGATTCTCCAAAACAACCTCGCCCGCGAACTGGCCCTGCGCATTCGCCTGGCCAACCAAAGCCTCGCGCTGCTGCAATAAAACGCGCACCACTAGAGGAATTCCTCTTTGTGTACCGCCTCGCCTTGCCGTATTTTCTCGGGTGTGCACAACCTTGTAACACCTCATGAACAAAGCAGAATTCCAGAAACGTTACGGCAATTCAATTGGCAAGCCCAAACTCAGCCTGTTGTTGGGCGAGGCCAAAACACCATTTGAAGCAGCCAAACTCGCCGTGGGCTGGCGTTTCCTAACCCGCAAGAATGTGGGCCAAGGCCAAACCGTGTTGTTGCTACCCGGCTTTGGGGCCAGTTCCAGCAGCATGACCTTCATCAAACGCTACCTGGATTCACTGGGCTACAAGGCCGTGCACTGGTCTGCCGGTTTTAACCACGGTGAAGTGGGCAAACTGCTTCCACAGGTCATTGCCGACATCAAGGAACATTCCGAGCAGGCTCAGGCCCCGATCAAACTGCTGGGCTGGAGTCTGGGTGGCTACCTGGCTCGCGAGGCTGCACGTGAGGTGCAACAAAACGTGAGCCGCATCGTCACCATTGGCAGCCCGGTCATTGGCGGGCCAAAATACACGGCAGTCAAAACGCTCTACGACATTCGCGGGCTCGATGTCGAATCCATTGAAAACAGCACGCTGAAACGGTTCGAGCATCCAATTGTTTGCCCCATCGTCGCGCTGTACTGCAAGAAAGACTCCATCGTAAGTTGGCAAGCCTGTATCGACCGTTTCAGCCCCAACGTTGAGCACATAGAAATCGACACCCCCCACCTGGCCATGGGCGTCAGCAAAGAAGTCATGAACCTGTTGCCTTATGCCTTGGGTACACCGCTGAAATAGACGGGTATTCACCTGTGTCCTCCGGGCTTTTACTGACTTGAAACTTTTTGCCAGCAGCGTAGACTAAATTTTTAGTGGACGGTGCTTGCGCTGCCACGACACAAGGCAACAAACCCTTGTGCCTGTACCCCCTTTTGCATGCAGTCCGTCCTGCAAATTCGCCCGCTGGCCACAAGCCGGCGGATGCATCAAGACTGTGTGTCAAAAAGGGTTTCAACATGATCAGACAACACTACCAAGCACTCGAACACATCAGCGCTGGCGCTACCGACACCATTACGGTCAGCGACCCCAGTCGCCCTTTGAAGCTGACAGCCGATTCGCCAGCCTTCGACGCCATGACAGACCTTCGGCGTGTACACCCCGTGAGCATTTCCGGCTCTGAAACACTTGAGCAAGCCCGCACCACCATGATTGTGTGCGGCGTCAAACTGCTGTTTGTTCGCAATGAACAAGGCCATCTTCAAGGCCTGCTCACCGCCAACGACCTGGCCGGCGAGCGCGCAATCAAGGAAGCCTCATCGAGCAACCGCAATGTGCCCGAGCTAACCGTGAATGATGTGATGGTGAAATTGCCCGACCTGGAGTTTCTGGAGTTTGGCGCAGTGTCGCGCGCCGAGGTGGGCCATATTATTGCCACACTGCGTGAACACAACCGCCAACATGCACTGGTGGTGGACAACCGCTCGGGCAAAATGCGCGTGGTGGGCCTGTTCTCCTCCACACAAATTGCACGACAAATGGGTATCCCGGTCATGGACCCCGTGAAGGCCAGCACCTTTGCTGAAATTGAAGCCGCAGTGGCCGCAGCTTAAGCTTTCAACAATTCGACCACCAAAGGGTGGTCGATTCCCTTCACATTCCACACGCCATGAATCTCTTCGTGCAAATCAGGGCATTGCCCCAGCAGGCGCAAACCGCTTAAGGTACCCGTGTCATACACACCCAAACGGCTCACTGGAAACACACCCAGGCCACGGGCTGCAAACACCGACATCAAGGCACTGTCCTCAAATTCGCCCACCACATGGGGCACGATTCCCTGCTGCTCAAACCAGTAATTCAAGTCTATCCGCAAGCGGGAATGTCCCGTGGGCAGTAACACCGGCAATTCAGCCAGGCATTGGGGAAAATTGTTCACACTGCTTTTTTTCACCCATCTCGAAGCGCCATACCAATCGACTGTGGTTGTATTCAGCACCCGGCTTTGCATGCGCAAGTTGGGGTTGGCTGGCGGGGGCTGCCCGGCAAACACAAAATCAAGGTGAAGCAAAGCCAACTCCGCCAACAACTGCTCGGGCTCCCCTTCATGGCAAGTCAGGTGCAGGTCTTCCGTATCCAACACAGGCTTCAACAAGGCATGCACCGCCAGTTTCGAGATGCCATCACACAAACCCACCCTGAAACGCTTCACCGGTTTGCTGGCCACCGCCCGCACCAACTCCGGCAGGCTTTGGCCAAGCTGAAAAATTTCCTCGGCCTTGGCAAAAGCCATCTGCCCGGCCTCGGTCAATGCCACACCACGGCCATCCGGTTTCAACAACTGATGCCCCAGGTCTTTTTCAAGTTCACGCACTTGTGCGCTGATGGTTTGAATGGCCATGTCCATGCGCTCAGCAGCACGTGCAAAACCACCTTCTTTGGCGACCATCCAGAAATAATGCAAGTGGCGGTAGTTCAACATCAGCGGCACCTCAACAATTTAACTGCGTAAAAACCGAAGTAATACTTCATTAAATACTGGTTTTTTCGAAATCACAACTGGTACACCATGGCGCCGTGTTCAATTCAACCCTCATGGAGTATCAAAGTGGACGTTTTAATGGAATTCATGCACACCGACTTTCTCGGCACAGCCGCATGGATTTGGCTGTTGTTTGTCGGTATTGTGGTTGCGCTACTCGCCTTCGACCTCGGCGTGCTGCACAAAGATGACCACGAAATTGGGGTCAAGGAAAGTTTGCTGCTCTCGGGCGGTTACATCACTGCGGCCTGTCTGTTCGGTGCCTGGGTGTGGTATTACCTGGGCTCGGAAAGCGGCATGAACTACTTCACCGGTTTCGCGATTGAAAAATCACTGTCGATGGACAATGTGTTTGTCATCGCCATGATCTTCTCGTTCTTCGCCATTCCCCGTCAGTATCAGCACCGCGTGTTGTTCTGGGGTATTTTGGGCGTGATCGTGCTGCGCGCCATCATGATTGGCTTGGGTGCTGCGCTGGTGAAAGAATTCAGTTGGGTGCTTTACCTGTTCGGTGCCTTCCTGGTAATTACTGGTATCAAGATGTGGTTCATGGCCGACAGCGAACCAGACATTGAAAACAACCCAATTCTGAAGTTCTTGCGCAAGCGCATGCGCATCACCGATGGCCTGCGTGGCAATGCGTTCGTGGTCAACGAACCTGACCCCAAAACGGGCAAGGTGGTTCGCTTTGCCACGCCCTTGCTGCTTGCCTTGATCCTGATTGAGTTCGTCGACCTGATTTTCGCGGTTGATTCCGTGCCCGCAATTTTTGCGATCACCACCGATCCGTTCATTGTGTACACCAGCAACATTTTCGCGATTCTGGGTTTGCGTGCCTTGTACTTCGCATTGGCCGCCATGATTCACCGCTTCCACTACCTGAAGTACGCCTTGGCGATGGTGCTGGTGTTCATCGGTAGCAAAATTTTCCTGGTGAACTTCATTGGCAAATTCCCGCCTGCGTTCTCGCTCAGCATCACCCTGGGGCTGATCGCTGGAGGTGTGGTGTTCTCGCTGTGGAAAACACGCGGCGACAACAAAGCCGAAAAACTGGAACACGCCACAGAAAGCAAGTAAAGTTCGCGGCAAATAAAAAGGCCGGTGATTTTAAAGTCACCGGCCTTCTTTATTCCCTCATCATTTACTTGGGCTGCTTCACGGCTTCAATGGTGATCAGCACTTTCACCTCCGGGAAAAAACCGCGGTCCACGGCGTAACCCAAGTCGAAGTCAGTGCGCTTGAATTCAGCCACCGCATCCGCACCGCACACCTCGGCTTTTTTCATGGGGTGCATAATGCATTTGAAAGTATTGATCTTCAAGGGCACAGGCTTGGTAATCCCCTTCAAGGTCAAATCGCCCAGCACTTCAACAGGCTTGTCACCCTCAAAGCGCATTTTGCTGGCTTTGTAGGTAATCGTGGGGTGGGCTTCCACATCAAACATGTCCACGTCTTTGGCGTGCTCGTTCATCTTGCCATGGCCAAAATCAAGGCTGGCCGCATCAATTTCAATGTCCACGGTGCCGGTTTTCTTCGCACGGTCCAAAGTCACCATGCCCTTGGTTTTTTCAAACTGGCCGCGCCACAACGAAAGCCCGCCCATGTGGTCTGCCTCAAATGACGGGAAAGTGTGGCTTGGATCGATGATGTAAGTGTCCACCGCCGCATTGGCTGCGCCCAAAGCACCGAACATACCCAGTGCAAGCGCACCGCCCAACATTGTTTTTGATACTTGCTTAAACATCCCTAACTCCTTGTTGTTGCTGTATATATCATGGCGTGCCTGCTCACTTGGCAGGCATCACCAATTTAAAATCGATCACCACTTCATCAGCCACCAGGCTGGTGTCACCCCACTCACCATCTGCACCCACTTTGTACTCCAGGCGTTTGATCTGGGTTTTTCCGGTGAAGGTGTGTTTGCCAGCCAAAGTTTGAATTTTTACAGGAAACTTCAGCGGCTTTTTAATGCCTCGAATGGTCAAATCGCCGGTGGCCTGCAAATTGTTGCCGGTGCCAGTTACGCCGGTAATCACAAATGTGGCTTGGGGGTGATTTTTTGAATCAAACCAGTCTTTGCCAGCAACCTCTTTGTTGTACTCAGGGTCGCCAAGGTCGTAACTTGCGGTGTCCACGCTGAGGGTGGCTTTGGTGTCGGCTGGCTTGGCCGGGTCGTACTGCACATCGCCTGTAAATTTCTTGAAATTGCCGCTCACCGGCACATTGAACTGTTTGAAGGTGGCTTTGACTTCGCTTTGTGTTGCATCAATTGGCGCGGCCAGGGCGGACATGCTACAAACTGAGAATGCCAGGCCTGTTAACGCCTTGGCGAATGAGTAATTCATATGAATCCTGCGGAGCTTGAAAACAATCGGCAATTGATCGAAAAATTAGTCGGCTCGCATTCCGGGAATCATGCGGCCTAAAATACCGTCGCGGTCCAGAACGTGATGCTTCAACGCCATCAATACATGGCCTACCACCAACAAGACCAAGCCTTTGCCTGAAAGTTCATGCAAGGTTTTAAACAACTCTTTCAATTCCGCATTTTTTTCAATCACCACAGGCAGTTCGATTACACCAAACCACACCACCGGGTAACCCGAGGCCAAGCTGTACAGGTAGCCAAACACAGGTACTGCCAACATGAACAGGTACAAGGCGAAATGCCCCAATTTGGCCAGCAGCACCGTGTTGTGCCCCCAATGTGCCGGGTATTTGGGGGTTTTCGACAACATTCGAACCACCACGCGCAACAACACCAGGGCAAACAAGGTAACGCCCAGCCACTTGTGCCAGTTGAACAGTTTCAACTTGAACGGCGTAATGCCGGGAATGTCCACCATGTACAAACCCACGCCAAATGCCGTCAAAATACCCACCGCCATTAACCAGTGAACCACCACCATGGGCAAACCGTAGCGATGGTTTTCGCTCAATGCACTTTTCAAAATCTCATCCCTTTGCAGCACAGGCTTGCATTTTTCAGCAATAAATAGTTGGGTTTAAAGCCTTTTTCAAGATACAATTTACAGTTGTTTTGCAGCTGCGTACATGACGCAAGGCTTAAACATCAATCGGGCACGCCCGCAGGCGCGTCCATCGGCGTTTGTCAGCCAGTATTGTGCAGCCCTACCAATTACGTTTCAACCAGCGCTTTCAATCAGGACGTCGTATGAGCGATTCAAACGAACACGAACTTCTAATCAAGACACCCAAGCAACTTATCTATGCAGTGGTTGCCGCGTTTGTCATTCCGATTTTCGTCATTATTATGCTGGCTTACTACGTCAGCAGCAGCGAAAAGCCTGCCGCTGGCAGCAATGCATTTTCTGAAGAATCCATCGCCGCGCGCCTCGCACCAGTGGGCACGGTTGACTTTGTGGATGCAAACGCACCCAAGGTACTGAAAACTGGCGAACAAGTGTATGCCGCGGCTTGCGCTGCCTGCCACGCTGCTGGCGCAGCGGGTGCTCCCAAGCTGGGTGATCAAGGTCAATGGTCAGCCCGCCTGAGCAAAGGCTTCGACACCCTCTGGCAGAACGCTGTAAATGGTATCGGCGCCATGCCAGCCAAAGGCGGCAATTCCGACCTCGACGACATCGAGGTAGCCCGCGCAGTGGCCTACATGGGCAAGGAAGCGGGCGCAGATTTCAAAGCCCCTGAGCCAGCAGCTCCCGCCGCTGAGCCAGCTGCTGAAGCTGCGAAGTAACTCGCGAAACAATCGGCAAGGCAAATAAGCGAGCTATAAAAAAACCCGCCATCAGGCGGGTTTTTTTATTCCGTCAGCAATATGCCCACACCACGAAATATCAGCATGGCATTCTCCACCACATCTTCAACCGGCTTTTTGCAGCCGTCCAAGCTCCAACGGGCGGCCATGTAAAGCACAGACCCCACTAGGCCCGAGGCCAGCAAAGTGGAATCCAGGCCTTTCACTGCCCCGTCCTTTCGCTGTTCAATCAGGGGTTTGGCCAGTGTTTCCAGCATTTCCACAAAGCTGTACAAAGTTTTTAAACTCAATTCTTCCAGGTGCCGGTTTACCGTCAACACCTCCACCAACAAAATTCGGGCGGCCTGCGGGCTTTCCTTGAACTGGCTGAAAAACACGGTCAAACCTGTCCGGGTGGCCTGCTCCAGATTGTCGTCTTCCATACCCAACAACACCTTTTGCAACTTCTCGCGCAAGGTATCAGTAATGTGCAAATAGCAGGCGGTGAACAAAGCCTCTGCATTGCTGAAGCTTTCGTAAAAGTATCGCTCCGTAAGCCCTGCCTCTTGGCACAAACCTTTCACCGTGGCCGCATGGTAGCCGGTCGACCCGAACACCTTGATGCCCGCTTCGATCAACTTGAGCCGCCGCTCGGCCTTGCGGGTTTCATTGGACACCCCGCGGTAACGACGCCCTGCGGCATTGGCAATTTGCTCCGGTGCTTTCGCAATCATAATTGGAAGATATACTCAAAAAATAGGCATTGACAGTATGCAGGCTCAACATTAAATTGACAACCACGATTGTCAAATTACAGCTACAACACAGTACATTGGAGACCGACACATGAAATCATTCAACGGCAAGGTTGCCGCAATCACTGGCGCCGCATCTGGCATGGGCCGCACCCTGGCACTTCAACTGGCCAAAGAAGGCTGCCACGTGTCTCTCTCCGATGTCGACACCAAAGGCCTGGCCGAAACCGTGAAACTGGTGAAAGCAGCGGCACCCAATGTCAAGGTCACCAGCCAGCAACTTGACGTCTCCAACCGCGAGGCCATGTACGCTTGGGCCGATCAAACCGCC
>JAHJCM010000238.1 GCA_018812945.1 Gammaproteobacteria bacterium
AACCGTGTGCCTTGGTTGTCTGAAATCCCGATTCTGGGTGCCTTCTTCAAAGGCAACACCTACAGCCGGGAAGACAAGGAATTGCTGATTATTGTGACACCGCGATTTGTAAAACCCCGTGCAGCAGACGCACCCGCTTTGGCCCTTCCCGGTCAAAATGTGGGCATGCGCCCGCGCAGCGTGTGGGGCCAACTCTTCCTGCCTTCCGCAAAAGAGCCTGTTCCTGGCTTCACCACCAATTAAGGGGAATTAGCGATGCAACAAAGCATGCCCCGAATATTGTTCATCAGTGGGTCTGACGCCAATTGGCTTTGGCTGTCAGACGCGGTGGGTGACCGCTTCATGCTGGTGCGCGAATCAGGCACCTTCAGCGAAATTACCAAACGCGTGGGCTTGGTATCGCCCAGCATGGCCGTGGTGGATTACTCGCCTCAAGTGGGCCTGGACGCCAGCCTGATCGTCAAAGAATTGCGCGAACTGGCACCCGACTTGCCCGTGGTGGCCATGGGTTCGAAAGACTCCACGGAAGACGTGGTCAATGCCTTGCGCTCGGGTGTAAAAGACTTTTTAAGCCTGGATTCCAGCGCAGGCGAAGTTACAAAAATTCTGACAGGCGTGGTTGAAAAAGCGCCCAAGCAAAGCAATGAACGCAAGGGCTACGCCTTGGTAGTGCTGGGTGGACGGCAAGGTGTGGGCTCCACCACACTGGCTGTTAACCTGGCTGTACAACTGGCCAAACAAAACAAGGACAGCACCTTGCTGCTTGATTTTGGTTTGCCTTTGGGCGACGGCCTGGTGCACTTGCCTGCCGAAGACAAGCAAGGCGCTATGGACTTTGTAGAATGCGTGCGCAACCTGAAACGCTTTGACGCCACCTTGGCAAAAACCGCCTTTCGCCGCAACAATGCCACTGGCGTGGCGATACTTTCACTGCCGCGAAACCTGGCGGACCTTCGGGACATTTCCGCCTCTGATGCGCTGAAATTTTTGAACCTGATCAAATCCTTTTTCGAGAATATCGTGATTGATTTGTGCGGGTTCTCGAACATTGAATTTGTGGCCAGCCTGTTGAGAAGCGCCGATGCCACCATGGTGCTTACACCACAGTCGGTGCCGGGCATTGTAACTGCCGCCGAGTTGATTAAAAGCCTGAACGACAAAGGCATTGCAACCCAGACATTCGACCTGGTGGTCACGCCTTATCACAAAGATGTTGCGCTGGACGCTGAATCGATAGCCAAGAAACTGAACATTGAAACAGTACACACCCTGCCCGACCGACGAGCGCCGCTGATTAATGCAGTCAATGGTGGCCAGGTGTTGTCTGCTGCTGACTCGAAAGACCCGTACGCCAAAGCAGTGGCCCAGTTGCTCGACAAAGTGAATGCGAACCGCAAACACCTTGACGGCCAGGGTGGCCTTGCAGGTACATTCAAAAAATGGTTTAACAAATGAGTGAGATCATTTTCGGCCAGGAAGCGCCGCTCCCAACACCCAAAGAACCCGAGCATCTTGCAAACTCGGTGTCCAATGCCGCAAACGCCGAAGAGGACTTGCAGTTTGCCACTGCCAAAGTCAGCGACATGGACTCTGCGGTGCTGGCCGACGTGAAAGAAATGGCCCATGAACATATTTTGGCCATTATCGAAAAGAAAGGCGCTACCTTCGCCAAAATGGACAACAGCGCCCTTGAAAAATTTATTCAGGGCGAAGTGCAAAGCCTGATCTATGGCAAGCAAATTCCCCTGAACGATTCTGAAGTGGCCTTCGTCGCCGACTCGCTGTACAAGGAAATTGCGGGCTTTGGCCCCCTTGAAGACTTGCTGGCTGACCCCAATGTTGAAGACGTGATGATCAACGGCTACAAGGACGTGTATGTGTCCAAAATGGGCCGTATGGAACGTGTGCAGGCCCGCTTTGTCGACAACGCTCACCTCTTGAGAATTGTTCGACGCATTCTGGCACCGCTGGGCCGCCGGCTGGATGAATCAAGTCCCATGGTAGATGCCCGCCTGCCCGATGGCAGCCGGATCAACGTCATCATTTCCCCACTGGCTCGCGATGGCGTGGTGGTGTCCATACGTAAATTCAGAAGCACACCGCTGCGCGCCGAAGACCTGATGGGCCTGGGCACCTTTGATGCCCGCGTGTATGAATTGATGCAGGAAGCTGTTCGCAAACGCTGCAACCTGGTGGTGAGCGGTGCTACGTCCACAGGCAAGACGTCCATGCTGAACGTACTCGCGGAATTTATTCCACCCGGCGAGCGTTTGATTACGATTGAAGACACTGCTGAATTACAACTGAACCACCACCATGTGGTTCGGCTTGAAAGCCGCCCGGGCGGTCACGAAGGGGCCGGTGCAATTTCAATTCGCGACCTGGTCAAAAACAGCCTGCGTATGCGTCCCGACCGCGTGGTGGTGGGTGAGGTACGCGGCGCTGAAGTGCTCGACATGCTGCAAGCCATGAGCACAGGCCACGATGGTTCTATGGGAACCATTCACGCCTCGACGCCTCGCGATTGCCTGCATCGCCTTGAAATGTTGTCAGGCTTTGCGGGCTTCACCGGCAATGAAATGAGTTTGCGACGGCAAATTGCCTCGGCGCTCGACCTGATTGTTCAAATTGTTCGCCTGCCCTCGGGCAAGCGCCGCATTTACAGCATCACGGAAGTGGCGGGCATAGTGGACGACAATATTTTGCTTCAAGACCTGTATCGCCATGAAAGCCGACTCGGCCCCGACGGTCAGGAACTGGACAATTGGGTGCCTGTAGTGCCCTACCCCAAAAACCCGAAAATCTCGCACATCCGCCTGACATGACATTCGGACTGATCGCCGCTGCCTTGGTATTCATTTCTCTGGCCCTGCTGTTGCTGGGCCGCGGTGCTGAAGAACAAAACCGCAAACTGGCAGAAAGCCGACTGGATGTAGCCCTGAGCAAGTCCCGCGATCCATTGGCACTGGAAAAAGACCCCCTGCGCAAAAAATACATTCCGCAATGGATCACAGACAGCCTGATTTCTGCAGGTCTCACCATTGATCGGACACTGGGTATTCGCGTGGCGATGGTTACACTGATACCCGCGCTGGCTGCCTTCGTTTTCCGGGGTGCGGCAAGCGCAACTGGCGCGCTGATTCTCGCCATTCTGGGCGTTGCGGCCTACGTGCTGTATCGCCAGCGCAAACGCAGACTGCAAATGTTGAGTCAGCTGCCCAACTTTCTGGACGGTGTAGTCAGGGTCAGCGCAGTGGGTTACAGCCTGACCGTGTCATTCAACACCGCCCTTGAAAATGCCGAGCAACCCCTGAAAGAAGCCTTGGGCCTTGCTGTTCAAATGCAGTATGCCGGCCTGGAACTTGACCAAGCGATGCACCGCCTGGCGCGCGTTTATGGTTTGAGCGAATTCAAGCTGATTGCCTCCGTTGTTGCACTGGCGTTGAACTACGGTGGCAAAAGCGATATTTTGCTGGGCCGCCTGGCGCAATACCTGCGTGACCGCGAACAACACTATCAGGAAATGCTGGCGATGTCGTCGGAGGCTCGAATGTCTGCGGTGTTCATGTGCTGCCTGACGCCTGCTTTGGCCGGCATTATTCTGACGCTGAACCCGGCCTACCTGGGCACGATGTGGAATGACGACACAGGTCGCATGCTGCTGTTCGTCGCCGGGATATTGCAAATCGCTGGCGCTGCGATCATCTATCGCATGGTCAAGAGCATCTGAGGGCGCCCACATGGACATGAACACATTACTGGCAATTGGCATCTTTCTGCTGGGCTTGGGTTTTGTCGGGCTGGCGTGGAGCCTCCTGAGCCAAACCAGCCGCAAAGAAAAAGCGCTGGCGCGCATTGATGAATACACTGAACTTCGCCGCAAGGTACAAAGCTCGGCGAACATGCGAAACCAGGTTCCAACCAGCGTGCTCACAGGCCGCATTGAGCGGCTTGGCCAACAATTCAGCAAAACCAAGGCATTCACCTATTTTGTCGAAGAAGAAGACAAAAAACTGTTGGGCCGGGCGGGTTTTGGGCGCGAAGAAGACCTGAGCCGGTTTGTGCTCATCCGCATTGCACTCGGGCTTCTCGGTTTGGCCATCGGGCTTTTTCTGAACCGGGATGCAGGGTTTGGTGCCATTCCCATGATTCAGGTCATTGCAGTGACCGGCATCGGTTTCATGGCACCCAAGTGGTACCTGAAAACAGTTGGAGAGGGTCGTGAAGCCGCTTTCGAGCGAGAACTGGTGGCTGTGGTTGACGTGATGCGTTTGTTGCAGGGCGTAGGCTTGAGCGTTGATCAATCCATTGAAGTCATGACCTCGCAACTGTACGACCTTGTACCCATCACGGGCCGCATGTTGCGCCGGTCTCGCGCTCAAGTGAAGTCTGGCGTGCCCTGGATTGTCATGTTGAAACGAATGAGCAACATGTATTCAAGCGACGAATTCAAATCATTCGTGCAGGTTCTGGAGCAAATTGAAAAGTTCGGTGGTGCTGTTCAGGAACCTCTGAAGCAGTTCTCGGACCGCCTTGTCGAAAAAGAAAGAGCCAACGCCAAAGAAATAATGGGCAAACTGACTGTTAAACTGACTGGTGTGATGGTGATTACCATGCTGCCGGCCCTGCTGATCATGACCGGCGGCCCCGGTATCATCTCCATTATTCGTGCATTTGAACGGGTTGGAGGTTAAGCGTGTTGAGCAGTCGTCTAATTTCAGGGCAATTCAGTCGGCAACTGGCCATGTTGGCCTTGCCCTTGGTTCTGGCTGCGTGTGCAACACCGCAGCGGGCACCCAATGCACCTGCGCCAGCCCCCGAACCCGCTGCTACGCCCAGTGCGCCCAATATCAGTGCCACAAGCCCCACCCAAGACGCACTGATCGAAGCCGAACGCAAAGAACTTGACCGGGAAGACGAACAAACCCGAAAAGCCCGCGCTGAACGCGAGAAAAACCTGCACCTGAAACTTGTTCAAACCATGATTGAACAAGACAACGCTTACGCCGCTCTGGCCCACCTGGATGCGTATGACCAAAAATGGGGATCGGACCGGCAAAGCAAGCAACTGCGCGCCGATTCGCTGCGAAAAACCAGCCAGTTGGACCAGGCCGAGCTTGTGTACAAATCATTGCTCAGCGGGCAAGGCCAACAAAAAAGTGGACCCGTTTGGTACGGTTTGGGCAAAGTGGCCATCGAACGCGGTGATCTGAAAACCGCGGCAACCCGACTGGAAAAATCCATTCAGGCAGACCCCTTGAATATCAATGCCTATTCTGACCTCGGATTGGTTTATCTGTTGGAAGGCCAAAAAGAGCCCTCCTACAACACACTGATGAAAGCCAATCAACTGGCCAGCGGCGACTCGAAGATCATGGCCAACCTCGCATTGTGGGGTTTGGTCTTTGATGATTTCAACATGGCCATGGACATCGCAGACCGTCTGCAATGGTCAGACAACACCCGCAATCAGGTGATGTCGCAAGCCAATTCCATCAAACGGCGTTTTGACGCCAAAGGAAAGTCCCAATGAACTCACGCACTACCTGGATATTGGCAGCGATGTTAGGTGCATTCCCCATGCTGGTCGGCGCACAAGACAACACAGCCACTACAAATCAGGCCTCAACACAGTTTTCCGGCACCACCGATGCCGAAACCGGCTTGAGTACACGCACTTGGCTCAAAGAGCAGGCCGAGGGCATCAATCGGGGGGAAGTTGAAGCCTACAGGGCGGAATCGGCGGGCAAAGCCTACAGGGCTTACACCGATTCAATCGGTTCCAAAGACCAAAAAGCGCCTGTGTCCCAGGTTTCAACCATCAAGACCAACTAATTTTCCACGTGCTGCGCCTGTTGCTCAAACTGCTGTCTTTTGTTACCGGCCAACGGCTGCTGACACCCGAGCAGGCCGCCAGCCAACAACTTGAACTCAACGACCTGCGCAGCAAACAGGCCGCGCTGGAATCATTGTCCAGCAAACTTCGCAGCGAAATGAAACGCCAACAGGCCCTGGCGCGCGAGCAGTTGAAAGAAACCCAAAAGTCACATGAACAAATGCTGCTTGCCCAGCAGTCTGAAATTGACAGCCTGAAAGAGGCCTTGGGCCAACTCAATCTGAGTGTCGACATAGAAACCCAGCGACAAATGAAAGAGAACAATGATTTGCTCAGCCAGTTGAACTGGTTGTCCGGAACCATTGCACACGACTTCAGGGCACCGCTTCGCGCCATTGACGCCTACTCCTTTTTCCTCGCCGACGACCTCGGCGAAAATGCGCCCCCCGAGGCCAGCAAATCACTTGAAGAAATTCGCCGAAACGGCAAACGCATGGGTGTGTTGCTGGACGCCCTGATTGAATACCTGCGTCTGGGTGTTTGCCCGTTGAATGTTCAACTGCACGACCTGAACGAGACACTACTGCAAGTGGTGAACGAGCACTTCGACTTTTCGCCTGTACCGATTGAAATTCAGGTGCAGGGCAAATGGCGTTTTGACAAGCCAATGATGATGAAAGCATTCAAAGAGTTGCTCGACAATGCCGTGAAATTCTCCAAACCGGTTGAATCCCCAAAAATCATTGTTCGGCAGAGCAGCCCGAGCAACCTGGAAATCATCGACAATGGCGTGGGCTTCTCAGAAACGCACGATGCCCAAAAATTTCAGCTGTTTCACCGCATGCACGGCAACGACGAATTTGAAGGCGAAGGCATTGGCCTGGCCACCGCCGAGCGCATTGCCTCTCGCCATCACATCACCCTGAAATTAAACCGCGTGGGCAATCAAACGGTCGCCAGCCTTCAATTGCCTGAACGCGGATCGTTCTAAACCACCTTGGACAGCAGCTCCAGCAAGCCCGGCAATTTGCCAAGGTCTCGCCTGGGCAGGGCGTTGCGTACTTTGTTGCCATCGGTTGAGGTGTCCACCAAGGCTGCCCCCGGGCCCGGGCTGGGCAAATTGCGAAACACCAGCACCACAGGACTGATTGCGGTTTCACCCCGTATCAGGCTGCAGCCAATTTGACTGCCTGTTAACTGCACCAAACTGCCAGCCGGGTAAATTCCCAACTCTTCAAGAATGATGGCCGTGAAGCAGCTGTACAAGTGATCGGCATGGGCAAACAGGTCTTTCACAGCCTGCTCCGCCGTGAAATTGCTGCGGTAGTCACGCTGGGCCATTCTTGCATTGAACGAATCGCACACACTCAACAGCACAGAGCCCACATTGTTGTTTGGCACCTGGTTTGGATACCCCGAACCGTCGGGCAACTCGTGGTGCATGCGCACCGATTCAATCCAGATTTCATCTTTCACACCCAGCAACTTCAGCTTGTTGGCACTTTGCTCCGGGTGCTTGCGAATGGTTTCCCGCTGATCGCGGGACAGCGGTTCGGTTTGAGCCCGCAAACGTGCCTGCAAGGTCAACATACTGATGTTCATGGTCAATGCGGCTTTCAAATGCGAGGTCAGTTCTTCATCGGAAAACCGATTGCTGCACAAACCCACCCGAAACAGGGTTAAGGCGACCAGCATGTGGTGCATCACCGGATAATCGTCTGCTGTGTGCCAGGCCAGGTAGGCATAAGCGAGGTCGAAGTGATGAATGGCAATGTGCTTGAACCGCCCTGCAAGCTCGTCCATCACCAGCACAAAAGTCTCTGGTTCTTCATCAACCAATGCTTTGGACAGCACCTTGTAACAACAATCCAGTTCTTCAAACAGATCCTGCGCCTGAAGGTACAGCAAAGTGGATTGGGTCAGTTCAGTTTCCAGCGCCACCAGGCTTTCCCCGGCCACGCGCGCGCCCGGGTTGTAATGCTTGCCGGAATAAAGATACAAATGCTCGGGCGACAGGGATTTGCGTTGCAACAAAGGTTGCACCACCTGGGCATCTGAAATATTGATCAACATGGGCAGACTCCTATTCGTCTAATACATAACGAGCGGACTGCCAAAAAAATGATCGCCCGATCGGTGGGGTCCGTTTCGGGGATCTGCTGAACTGGATCAAAAAAAGTGGTTTATTCAGGAAGTGGGGTAAGCGGCAAAGATGAGATTCTTGGATCAAGTCAGATCCAGGTTCACCACCATGCAAACCATACAACTGCACGCCACACCCAAACACGACTTCCGTTTCCCGGAAACTGTTGAGCTTCAAATGGCTGCTCCTTTGCAGGACAGCGACGCCAATCTTGACGATGCACTTGCCGTGGTTTTAAACGCTGTTCGGCAGAGCAAAAACCCGCATGCCATGGACGCACTGGGTGCCTTGCTGGGCTACATGGAAACCCTGGAAAGAAAGCAAATGGCCAGCCAAAGCACCCAGAACTGGGTGACCCTGGCCAACCCAATTACCATGAGCCTTTGACGTACTGCCGGGTACGAACGGCAATCAACAACACCAGGCCTTGCGCCAGAAAACCAAGCCCGCTCCACATGGGCAATGACAGGCCCCACAAGGGTGGGTATTCATCGCTACACAAACCGTCGGCAACGAACATATCGGGCCAATACTGAACCCAAGGCAATGCATTCAAGGTGTTTTGCAGGGGGTCAACGCCGCAGGTTTGAGCCGGGTTGGACAACACCCACACATGGTAGAAAGCCACACCCGCACCGCCTACAAAGCCAAGCAGCGCCCACATCACGAACACCGCCGACCATATGCTCTTTCGGCTGGTCAAACCGATGCCAAGAAAACCCAGAGCAGTTGCAATGTAGGCATAACGCTGAATAATGCACAAAGGGCATGGAAACCATTCTTTGCTGATTTGAAAGAACAGTGCCAAACCCAACGCACCCAGACTTATTGCCAGGCCCAAGCTTGCCCAGGGCCGTGCCGAAGAATATTGCATGATTTATTGTTTGCTTTTAACCCAGTCCTGGGTCGATTGAAAAACGGCACCCATGGCCGACATGTAACGCAGAGTTGCCTCCCCCAGCGGGTTGTGCTCCATGCACAGAAAAACGAACCTGAGTTTTTTGAAACCGATGGTGCCCGCCGCGCCCGCGCTTCGGTGCGCCATGGATTTAAACGCTTTTTCCTCGATGGAGAAAGGATCAAAACCAGGCACAAACCAGATTTCACGTGTTTCTTCGAAAAATTCCTGTGCAAATTCCTGCAGCATTTCAAGCCCCAGTTCACTCTCGAGGCGTCCCCATTGATCATCATCAATCAAGGGTTGTTGTTCTAATTCTTGTTCAGAATACATGGCAAGTACTCATTGTTTGTTGTGTTTTTTTTATTCCTGTTCAAAGGATACTATTTCATTCATCAAATAAATGCCTTAAAAGCCTATACTGAAGCGTACTTCGTTGAATTTTCGCCACCATCAAGACATGAGCAACGCATTAGAACAATTGAAACAAGCCACCACTGTGGTGGCTGATACGGGTGATTTTCAGGCGATTGCCGCCTTTCTTCCCCAAGACGCCACCACCAACCCGTCGCTGATTTTAAAAGCAGTTCAAAAACCACAATATTTGCCCCTTCTGGAGCAAATCAAGGTTGCATATGGCCATGAGCCGCTTGAGCTGCAAACCGATCGCCTGTTGGTGGCTTTTGGCACTGAAATTCTGAAAATTATTCCTGGTCGTGTTTCCACCGAAGTGGATGCAAGGCTTAGCTTTGACACAGAGGCCACCATTGCCCGCGCCAAGCGAATTGTGTCCCTGTACCGGGCTGAAGGCATTGCGACAGAAAAACGCCTGTTAATCAAAATCGCCTCCACCTGGGAGGGTATTCAAGCAGCCAAGATTCTTGAAGCCGAGGGTATTCATTGCAACCTCACACTCCTGTTCTCGCCCATTCAAGCGCATGCTTGCGCCAAAGCCGGTGTTCAATTGATTTCACCTTTTGTGGGTCGAATTTATGACTGGTACAAAAAATCGGCTGGCAGCAATTGGGATGAAGCGGCCAATGCGGGCGTGAACGACCCCGGCGTGCAATCGGTGCGCCGCATTTACGCCTACTACAAACAAAATGAAATTCGCACGGAAGTGATGGGGGCCAGCTTTCGCAATGCCGGACAAATCAAGGCGCTTGCGGGTTGCGACCTGCTCACCATCAGCCCTGAATTGTTGGCTGAACTGCGGGCGGACGATGCACCACTGAAGGTTGACTTGGGCATTGATTGGACACTTGCGCAGCCACGTGAAACATTCCCCGACGGCGAAGCGGCTTTTCGCTTTGAACTGAATGCGGATGCCATGGGCACTGAAAAACTGGCGGAAGGCATTCGAGCATTTGTGAAAGATTCGGTTACGCTGGATGGGTTGTTGAAAGCGTGAGGTGTTGGTGAGGCGTAGATTTGCAGCAGCATCGCATCAACTCCCCACAATTCAAATCACCCCACCATCTTTCATCTGCTGAATCTCTTCAGCCGAATAACCAAGCCCTGCCAACACTTGCACGTTGTGCTCACCCAGCCTGGGCCCAAGCCAACGGGTTTGGCCAGGTGTGTCACTTAACTTGGGCACAATACCCGGCACTTTCAAAGTACGGTCGTCGCCAAAGGCATGTTCTTCAATCATGCCGCGTGCGGCAAATTGGGGGTCACGCACAATGTCTTCAATGCTGTAAATTTTGCTGGCAGGCACCTCGGCTTTTTCAAGCACTTCAAGCGCCTCGTCAATGCTGCGTTCCTTGCACCACTGGGCAATGGTGTTGTCAATCAACTCGGTGTGGCGAACTCTGCCATCGTTGCTGGCCATGTCGGGGTTTTCTGAGAAATCGCTTCGACCAATTGCCACCATCAGGCGCTTGAAAATAGCGTCACCATTGCCACCAATCACAATGAATCCGCCGCAACCACAGGTGTAAGTGTTCGATGGCACAATGCCCGGCAAACTTGCACCGGAACGTTTGCGCACCACACCGGCGAAGTCATATTCTGGCAGCAGGCTTTCCATCATGTTGAACACCGATTCATACAGCGCCACGTCCACAACCTGCCCCTTGCCGGTTTTATGGCGGTGCTGCAAAGCCATCAGCGCACCGATTACTGCATGCAAACCGGCCAAAGAATCGCCAATCGAAATACCCACACGCACAGGCGGGCGGTCGGTGTCGCCACTTAAAAACCGCATGCCACCAATCGATTCCGCAATGGCACCAAAACCGGGGCGGTCTTTGTAGGGGCCGGTTTGGCCATAGCCACTTAAGCGCACCACAATCAGGCCGGGGTTCAGGGTCTGCAATTGTTCTGGGCTTAAGCCCCACTTTTCAAGTTGGCCCGGGCGAAAGTTTTCTACCAGCATGTCAGCGCTTTCAATCAGCTTGCGCAATACAGCCAGCCCTTCTGCGGCTTTTAAATTCAGGGTAATTGATTTTTTGTTGCGGGCCTGCACAGCCCACCACAGGGAATTGCCTTCGTGCAGCACACGCCATTTGCGAATCGGATCGCCACTGCCTGGGGTTTCAACCTTGATGACTTCGGCACCGAATTCGCCGAGCATTCGGCTGGCAAACGGCCCGGCAATCAGTGAACCCAATTCAAGCACACGGATGCCCGCCAAAGGGCCAAGGTTGGTGGTGGAAGATTGCTCAGAAGGATTGGTCATGGAAAGCCGCTGGCAAAAATAAAAGAGTTATTCCGGGTCGGAACCCAACTGGCGACGATCCAGCAAAGCCCGCGCCACGGTGCTGGGGTCGGTGTATTCGAGTTCGCCGCCAATCGGTACGCCACGTGCAAGGCGACTAACCTTCAGTGCCATACGGCGAATTCGGTCGGTGAGAAACACAGCTGTGGCCTCGCCCTCGTTGGTGAAGTTGGTGGCCAAAATGACTTCCTTCACTTCGCTGTCATCCAGGCGCTGGCTTAATTTGGGCCAATCCAGCGACTCGGGGCGCACACCATCCAAAGGCGATGCCCTGCCCATCAACACG
>JAHJCM010000033.1 GCA_018812945.1 Gammaproteobacteria bacterium
ACTAACTCTGAATCGTGATTCAAAGTCATTCTTTTTGAGAAAAGAACAAACCTTAAACCCATCTGGTCAGTGCCCACACTTATCGGCTGTTAACTTGTTAAAGATCGCTTCGAAATTTCTGCTAACCTTGCTGCTCTTCAAACTTACTTAAAACCTTGAAGAACCGCTTGTTTGCTTCGTTTCGTGCTGCTTGTCGTGCAGCAGAGAAACGAGATTATGCACATCATCTTTCCACCTGTCAAACACTTTTGCGAAGAAATTTGTATTTTTCTGCAACACAGCAAAAGTGTGTTCCAAACACCCTACAAGACGACGAAAACAAGCCCCTGACGCACAAGGATTTTTTTCAGAGTTGCACAAAAAACAGGCTCCCGAAGGAGCCCTGAAAATATTTCATTTTTTTGACGCCCAAGCGCTTTAAAAAGAGCTTTGAACCCATTTAATTCCAATTTAATTCAAATTAATTTGAAAAATTCGGTCTTATTTGTTCTTGAAGTCGGGCTTCCGCTTCTCAACAAAGGCGGCCATGCCCTCTTTTTGATCTTCAGTGGCAAACAAACTGTGGAACATGCGGCGCTCAAAAAGCATTCCTTCGGACAACGACCCTTCAAATGCACGATTAATGCTTTCTTTGGCCATCATGACAGAGGGATTTGAATAGGCGGCAATCACCGTGGCCGCCTCAATGGCTTCGTCCAGGCATTTGTCAGCGGGGACAACACGGGAAACCAGGCCGGCACGCTCGGCTTCTGCGGCATCCATGAGGCGACCAGTCAAACAGAGGTCCATGGCCTTGGCTTTGCTGATAGCGCGGGGCAAACGTTGGGTACCGCCAGCGCCGGGAATAATACCAAGTTTGATTTCAGGCTGACCGAATTTGGCAGTGTCGGCACAAATAATGAAATCGGTCATCATTGCCAACTCACAGCCACCGCCCAAAGCGAAACCACGGACAGCGGCAATCACTGGCTTGCGAATATTGCGGATGGTTTCCCAGTTGCGAGTGATGTATTCGCTTTTATAGACATCCATGTAAGTAAATGAGGCCATGGCGCCAATGTCGGCTCCAGCGGCAAACGCTTTGTCGCTGCCTGTAATGACCATAGCCCCGATGTTGTCATCAGAATCGAAGTCCATCAAAGCCTGGCCCAGCTCTGTCATTAACTGGTCGTTAAGCGCATTCAGCACCTGGGGGCGATTCAAGCGCACCAAGCCCACCTTGCCGATGGTTTCTACAAGAATGGTTTCATAGTTCATGTTTAGTCTCCAGCTTATTAATTAATAGGGATGGGGAAAGTCTAACCGTTCAAATTCGAGGAATTGACGACTAAAAAGAGTTTTGAAGGAAGACGTGACTTTATTTTCTGTCTAGGACAAAATAAGGGCACTTTGGACAAAACAGGTAGTAAAGAATGACAAAGTGCGTATTTGTAATGGGCGCCAATAGTGCGATTGCCCAAGAATTAATTCAGCTGTGCGTGAATTCGGGCCAGGAGGTAGTTGCTGCGGGACGAGATGCCGCCGTACTTGAGGCTCTTTATGGCAACACCCCGAAGGTACATATAGTAGAAGTTCAGGCCTGTGACTCCAGTTCAGTGGACGCGGCTTTTCAGACTGTGGTTGCAGAAGGCCGGCATGTTGATGGCTACGCACATTGCGTGGGTTCCATTTTGGTGGCTCCACTCGTTAAAACCAGCGACGCTCAACTTGACAGCGTCATGCAGGTCAACCTGCTTTCGGCCATGTACGGCTTGAGGGCGTTTTTGAAACAGGCGAAGGCACAGGGCCAGGGTGGCTCGGCGGTGCTTGTGTCAACTTGCGCAACCGGAATTGGCGTACCCAATCACGAGGCGATTGCAGCAGCGAAGGCCGGCGTTGAGGGCTTGGCCAGGTCAGCTGCAGCCACACATTCGGCAGACAACATTCGGGTTAATGTGGTCGCACCAGGTTTGACCGACTCCCCGATTGCTTCGGCGTTTCTGAAAAGCGACATGATGCGGGCGGCAAGTGCAAAGCAATATCCTCTGCAGGGCATCAACACACCAGCCGAAGTGGCACAAGCAATGCATTGGCTGTTGAGCGATGGCGCCAGCCGGATGACCGGCGCTGTATTGAACGTCGATGGCGGCTTCCGGAATATACGCCCTCTTGTGAAGTAAACCCCATTCGATTGAAAGTAGGCCCACCATGCAGTACCGCACACCCAACAAATTTGAATCGAGTCGCAGAGCCGCATTGGATGCATTGGCAAAAGTAGACCCGATACTTTATAGCCGCTCCCGAAACTTTCTCGATGGGGCAGTGACTGGCTTATCCCCTTGGATTACCCATGGATATCTGAGTGTTCGAGAGGCCACGCAGGTCTTGATGGAAAAATACCGCCTGAGTTTTGAGGACAAACTGATATTCGAGTTCGCTTGGCGCGAGTTCTTCAAACATGCGCATGCCGAGTTGGGCAATGGGATTCTAAGTGATGTGCGCAGACCTGTTTGGTCGGGCAGGTACAACCAACAATTGCCGGACGATATCCGGGAAGGCCGAACTGGGGTTGAAGCAATCGATGCCGGGGTGGCCTTGCTTTACGAGACTGGCTATTTGCACAACCATGTGCGAATGTGGATTGCCTCGTATGTAGTACACATGCGCAAGGTGCACTGGAAAGTGGGCGCGGACTGGATGTATGCCCATTTGCTGGATGGAGACCTTGCCTCCAACCATTTGAGCTGGCAGTGGGTGGCAGGTACGTTCAGCCACAAACCATACGTGTTTAACTCGGACAATGTGAAGAAATACGCTCCGAAATGGGATTGTAGTGGTACCGCGATCGACACCGACTATGAAGACCTTGAATCGATCGCTCGGAGCAAACGCGATGTGGGGCGCGAGAGAAATGCGCCACCCGTTGGAGTCGCTGAGCCGACTAGCCACCGCTTCGATCTTGAGCTATTGAGCGACACGCTAAAGCGCAAGACGGTGGATCTTCGCCAGCAGGCTGGTGTTGACTCGTGCAGCGCACTGATGAGCAACTTCAAGAAGATCAATTTGGTTCACCCTTGGGACCTTAAAGCTTGTTTTGATTTGACGCAAAACGGGGAGTTACGCGTAGGACTGATTGACTGTGCTTTTCACAAAGCGCACCCGTGGAACAAACAGCGATGGGATTTCGTGTTGAACGCCATGGAAACGGGCTGCGACCAGATCTGGGTTGTGAACACGGATGACATTGGACACTGCACAAGCATGCTGGCTGGCTTCATGAAAACCGGTGCCGAGTTTGAATTAAGAGAAACATTGAATTCAGGCTACTTGATGATGGGGCGATGCTTTCCGGTGCGATGGGCGCTAGAGGACAAGCTGCTGCCGAACCCGACCCGCTTTCAACAGAGTTTTTCGCGCTTTTATAGAGAAGCCACTTTGATGGCAGGTAGCCTCGAAGAGGCGATACATGGCGGCATTTTGGTGGATTGACAAATGGCACAGGCATTGAAAACGCACTGGATGAATGTTCTTGGTTACGCAGGGTTGATTCCTTTTTTGGGTTTGGCCGTACTGACCGGGATTTACACCGGCACGGAGACTGCCGGCCAAATGGCCAATTACAACCTTATTTATGCCTTGTGCATTGTTTCGTTTCTGGGCGCTGTGCATTGGGGATTGGCCATTTCGCTGAGTAGCCAGGACCAAGCCACCTACCTCGCGGGACTGGACCAAGCGGAATTTGAAACTCGAAGTTTTATCTGGGGTGTGACGCCCTCGCTGCTGGCGTGGTTGGCCGGCGCATTTTCACCACCACAGTTCACCCTGTGGATTCTTGCACTGATTCTGGGTTTGGTGTGGCTGGTGGACCAACGCTTTTTAAAACCAATGAAAGCGTTTGATGCTTACCTGCGCTTGAGAAACCACCTGACTTTGGGTGCAATTCTTGGATTGCTGGTGACCGCCTGCTTTGCCTAATGGTGTAGTCTTGAATCAAGACTGATCAGAAGCAAGGATGGAAAAAGTATGTTCAAGGCGGTATTTCTTCAGAAAAACGAACAAGGCGAATTCAAGGCCAGTGTTGAAGAGCTGGACGAGACTCAGTTGCCTGGATCTGGCGATGTGCTGGTTCAAATTTCCCACTCTACTCTCAATTACAAAGACGGCTTGGCCATTTGCAACAAGTCGCCCGTGGTACGCCAGTGGCCCATGGTGGCGGGTATTGACGGCGCTGGTACTGTGCTGGAAAGTGCCCACCCTGGCTTCAAACCTGGAGATGAAGTGATTCTGAATGGGTTCGGTGTGGGTGAGACGCATTGGGGCTGTCTGGCAGAAAAAGCCAAATTGAAGGGTGACTGGCTGATCAAACGCCCCGAGGGTCTGAGTGCGGCGCAGGCGATGGCAATTGGCACTGCGGGCTACACGGCCATGTTGTGTGTGCTAGGCCTGGAGAAAAGCGGTGTAAAACCAGAGAGCGGTGAAATTTTGGTGACGGGTGCGACCGGTGGTGTCGGCAGCATTGCTATTGTACTGTTGAACAAGCTTGGATACACCGTTGTTGCCACCAGTGGAAAACCTGAGCAAGCCGAGTTTCTGAAGGGCTTGGGTGCCAGTGAAGTATTGGACCGCAAGTTGTTAAGTGAACCCGGGAAACCCTTGCAACGGGAGCGCTGGGCTGGTGTGGTGGACTGTGTGGGTTCGCACACTTTGGCCAATGCTTGTGCACAAACAAAATACGGCGGCACGGTGACCGCTTGTGGGTTGGCTCAGGGCATGGATTTGCCCTCTTCAGTGGCGCCGTTCATTTTGAGAGGCGTTGCCTTGAAAGGGATTGATTCAGTGATGGCACCGCTTGCGGTACGTGAAGAGGCATGGCGCAGACTGGCTTCAGACCTCGATTTGAACAAGCTGAATGATTTGACCCGAACCCTTTCATTGGAGGGCGCGATTGAGGCTGCCGCGGAAATTATGGCGGGAACAAACACGGGCCGAGTGTTGATCAAAATTTAATATACAGACAATTGACATGTTGCATTACCAAGTCACGGTGGCAGACCCGAAAGGCCACTATTTCGATGTTCAGCTGCAATTCGAAATTGCACCGCAACAACTGCAAGGCCCTGAGGACAAGCGCTGGATTGATTTGAGCTTGCCCACCTGGATTCCGGGTAGCTACCTGATTCGGGAGTTTTCCCGAAATGTGCTGTATGTGCGAGCGAGTGTGGGGTCGCTTGAAACTGCTTGCACCCGGGAAAAAAAAGATACTTGGCGCGTTCACGTGGATGCCGCGCAACTTGTGCCGGCTTCGCAATCACTGTTAATTCAGTGCGAATGGCGAGTGTACGCCTGGGATTTGTCAGTGCGCGGTGCACACCTGGATGACACTCATGGTTTTTTCAACGGGACCAGCTTGTTTTTGTGCCCAAAGGGATTTGAACAAGAAGCAGTTGAATTAACCATTTCAAGACCTGGGGAGTATTTGCAGGATTGGCTGATTGCCTGTGGTTTGCCCAGCCAGCCTGGAACCCTGAAAGATCCGCATGGTTGCCCTGTGTTGCGAGCAGGAAGTTCGGTGAAGTTTCAAGCAACCGACTTTGACAGCTTGATCGATCACCCGGTGGAAATGGGTGAATTGCAGGTTGAAAGTTTCTCTGCCCTCGGCGTTGAACATGTATTCGCCGTGTATGGTGCCGATACAGACCTGGATTTGCAGCGCATTTGCAATGACATGAAACCGGTGTGCGAAGCGCAAATTGCCCTGTTCGAGCCAAAAACCAGGCAGGCGCCCTTTGAACGCTATGTGTTTATGCTGCATGCAACTGACAACGGCTACGGTGGACTTGAACACAGAAACAGCACCGCCTTGCTTTTCAACGCGGGAGAGTTGCCACAATGCGGCGTTGAGAAAGCACCCAAAGGCTACGAAGGTTTTCTGGGACTTTGCAGCCATGAGTATTTTCATTCATGGAACGTGAAGCGTATGAAGCCCGCCGCATTTGTTCCCTACGATTTGACCCAGGAGAACTACACTCGACTACTTTGGATTTTTGAAGGCTTCACATCCTATTACGACGATGTGATGCTGGCGCGCGCGGGCAAACTGAGTGAAGAGGCTTATCTGAAAAGCGTGGGTAGAAACATTGCGCAGGTGATGAAGGGACCTGGCCGTTTGAACCAAAGCGTGGCCGACAGTTCTTTCGATGCCTGGACCAAATACTACCGACAGGACGAAAACGCACCCAACGCGATTGTGAGTTATTACACCAAAGGCTCGCTGGTGGCTTTGTGTATTGATTCCGCACTTCGACAGCGAACCAGCGGAAAAAAATGCCTGGACGATGTGATGCGACTGATGTGGCAAAGAAAGGGATTGAGCGGAGAGGGATTACAGGAAGACGAATTTCCCGGCTTGGTGCTTGAAGCCACTGGAGTTGACCTTAGGCAGGAAATTTCAGAGTGGACACAGAGCACGGAAGAGTTGCCAGTGGGCGATGCATTAAAGGCTTATGGTTTTACACTCAGCCAAACCCAGAATGATGAGCAGATTTACCTCGGCTTACACGGTCAATTCAAACCTGAAGGCATGCTGGTGAAGCAGGTAATCAACGGCACCCCAGCGCATGTAAGCGGAATTTCAGCCGGCGATTTACTGGTGGCTTTGGGTGAAAAAAAACTGACTGAAACGCACTACAAAAGGCTGTTGGCAGCAAGCAAGCCAGGCGCTGAACTGCGGGCAGTTGCATTTCGAGCGGAGCGATTGCTGGAATTTAATTTGGTGGCAGGCAAACCGGTGTCCAATGAATGGACGATCCAGAAACTGGAACAGATTGAGGGCAATACTGTTCTGGCTCCGTGGCTTTAATAAAAAAGATCGGCCAGCGCCTGGCCTGGCGAGGGTGCTCTCATGAACGCCTCGCCTACCAAGAACGCATGGACGTCGTTTGATCTCATCAATGCCACATCTTCACGGGTGGCTATGCCACTCTCGGTGATCAACAAATGTTCAGGGCCCACCCTGCCCTTTAGATCAAGCGTGGTTTGCAATGAGGTTTCGAAGGTTCTCAAATTGCGGTTGTTCACGCCGATTAAAGGTGTTTTCAATTGCAGGGCAATGTCCATTTCTTGTGCGTCGTGCACTTCCACCAGCACATCCATACCCAGTTCATTGGCGCACTGCTCGAGTTCCCGCAGTTGAGGCAACTGCAAGGCAGAAACAATCAACAAGATGGCGTCAGCACCCAAACCACGGGCTTGCACAACCTGATAGGTGTCGATGATGAAATCTTTGCGGATGCAAGGCAGGCCGCTCGCTTCGCGGGCCATGTCAAGATACTGGGGCGCGCCTTTGAAGTATTGAATGTCGGTGAGAACAGACAGGCAAGTTGCACCATGCTCGGCGTAACTTTTCGCAATTTCGACAGGATCAAAAGGTTCGCGCAAAATGCCTTTGCTCGGGCTGGCACGTTTTACCTCTGCAATCACAGCGGGCAAACCTTTGGCCACTGCCGTTTTCATGGCGTTGGCGAAACCCCGCGTCGGCGCCAGCCGCGCGGCTTTGGTCAACCATTGCACTTCAGACAATACCTGTTTGCCCTGCGCAATCTCTTGGCGTTTTGTGGCGAGAATTTGGTCAAGAATGTCGCTCATGATGCTGCCTTGTTTCATTGCTCAATCGACTTGGTAAAGTCGACGAATTCATTGAGTTTGCGTATCGCTGCTCCACTGGATACTGTTGCGCGGGCGATATCGATGCCCTCCTTCAGGCTGCTAGCGACTCCTGCGGTATACAGGCCTGCTGCGCTATTGAGCAACACGATGTCACCGATGGCACCACCCTTGCCGTTCAATGCATGGAAAATTTTGTCGCGAGACTCTTGAACAGAACCGGCATGCAAGCTGCCATGTGAGGCACGAGTGAGGCCGAAATCTTCGGGTTTGATGCTGTAGTGCCTGATTTCACCATCACGCAGCTCCGCAATATTTGAGTCGCATTCGATACACAATTCATCCATGCCATTTTCACCATGAACAATCAGCGCTTGAACCGAACCCAATCGCCGAAGCACTTCAGCCTGCAATTCCAGTAAATTGGCGCTGTACACACCCATGACCTGTCGCTTGGCATTGGCCGGGTTGGTCAGTGGGCCGAGAATGTTGAACACGGTGCGCACACCCAGTTCTTTGCGAACCGGACCTGCAAAACGCATGGCACTGTGGTGGTTGGGCGCAAACATGAAGCCGATGCCGACCTGCTCAATGGATTGAGCCACCTGGACAGGCTTCAGATTGATGTTGACCCCGAGCAATTCAAGCACATCGGCGCTGCCGGAATTCGAGGACACGCTGCGACCACCATGCTTGCCCACTTTTGCACCAGCACCAGCCAGCACAAACATACAGGCTGTTGAGATGTTGAAGGTTTGTGCACCATCGCCACCGGTGCCACACAGGTCAACTACCTCAGTACCTGCGGGTAATTCAACCGGGGTGACCAGATCCCGCATGACTTGTGCAGCTGCCGCCACTTCCTCTGCTGTTTCGCCTTTGACCCGCAAACCCACCAGCAAACCCGCGATTTGCGCTGTAGTTAGGCCGCCACTTAACAATTGCTGAAATGCAGTGCGCGTCAGTTCGTGCGACAGATCGTGCCCAGCAAGCAATTGATTCAGAACGGCAGAGTAGTTAATTGGCTGGGACATGAGATTTCGATGCAAAGTGTTTAATTAACGCGCTTGAGGAAATTTTTCAACAGATCGTGACCACGGTCGCTGAGAATGGACTCGGGGTGAAACTGAACACCCTCGACTTCGAGGGTTTTGTGGCGCACCCCCATAATTTCTCCATCCGCCGTCTCTGCGGTGATCTCGAGACAGTCGGGCAGGCTTTCCCGCTCAATGGCCAGAGAGTGGTAACGGATGCAGGTGAGTGGATTGGGCAAATCTTCGAACACACCCATATTTCGGTGATGTACCGGTGATGTTTTGCCGTGCATGATTGTTTTTGCACGCACCACCTTGCCACCAAAAGCTTCTCCGATCGCTTGATGCCCCAAACACACGCCCAACACAGGCACTACGCCGGCCATGCGCTGGATGATTTCGATGGATACGCCGGCTTGCGCGGGTGAACAAGGGCCTGGCGACACACACACTGCACTCGGCTTGAGCGCCAAGGCTTCATCGACCGTGATGGCATCGTTGCGAACAACATGCACCTGCTGACCCAACTCCCCAAAATACTGGACGAGATTAAAAGTAAAACTGTCGTAATTGTCGATCATCAGCAGCATACAGGGCCTAACTATTTGATTCTATTTACAGTAGCACTTAGGAAGGTCGGTTAAATACCCGCTTAAATACCCGCAATTTTGATTAGTGCTCGGGGCTAAATAAATTTAACCCGTTCTGTTTTTATTTTCCCACAGATAAAACCACTCGAACGGAATTAAGCAGCGGTATCCGTTTACGAATATCCGAATACGCATACTCGATGCATATCCGCTAAATATCCGCTAAATATCCGTATTTGCATATTTATTGAATGGCGCCAGCCCACACCAATTTTGCATCGCTTAAGCTTTCCTCACCGTCCCACCGGTATGCAACCAAGGGGCCGCCCTTGCCCGCCGACCAATCAAGACAGGCAAGTTTTGGGCTCTCGATTGTAGGGTGACCACTGAACCAGTGATGCCCTAGAAACACAGGGGAGCCTTCGACGTTTGACATGACCAGCCCCAAAGGCCATTCCATGTCGTGAATTAAATGTTCTTGCCCCCTTGGAAGCAAAGCCACATCAGAAAGCTTTTGAGCGGCCGCTCGCCAATTGGCAATTCGAAGGCTGTCAAAACGATGACCATCTTTCTGAATGGCCTTGCCGTTTGGCAAAGGAATTTCCAAGCCACAGGTTAAAAGCTTTCTTGCTTGCATCAGGCTAGATTCTGAGCCATCCGCGTTTTGTTCGTGAAGAATTGCCATAAGGCGATCGTCAAGCAGGTCTCCTGGCTTCCAGCCCGCATTCCATAGGGCATCGACAGAAGGTTGATCCCAGCAAGCATGAACCACTCGTATACCGCCAAGGTCAAGACAAACCGGCAAAGTGCGAAACCAGCTTACCCAAGCTACATGCTGAGCCGACCCTTCCCCCACCTGCCGAAGAAACTCGGCGTGCTGATTCCGGTTTTTTTCAGCTTTTGGGGTATCGCCACTGTTGGGCCTGTAGAAATCGCCAGGATTTAGAGGATCGGGGGTTACGTATGCCACAGCATTGAATTCATGATTACCCATGATGCAAAGCGCGTCGCCCGCCTCGACCATCTCACGCACGATTTCCAACACGCGTAGTTGTTGTGGGCCACGATCAATTAAATCGCCTAAAAACACCGCTTGCCTACCTTGGGGTGCGCGGAAGCTACGGCCCTTTGCTGAATACCCCAGCTTACCCAGCAATTGCTCTAGCTTATCTGCATGCCCGTGTATATCCCCGATTACATCGTAGTTCAAGACCACCACCTTAGATTCAAGTTACAACTAAGTATAATTATGTTAGATTCACATTGCAACTAACTTTGATTTTTCGATATGACGAATAAAGACAATTCAGAGCCCACTATTTACCCCATGCCTTTGGTGCGGGTGGACTTAGCTGTTTTTTCCATTCAAGAGGGCTGCTTGAAGGTACTGCTAAGCCAGCGAAAGGAAGCGCCATTCAAAAACAAATGGGGACTACCTGGTGGGGTATTAAGGATTGACTTGGACGAGTCGTTTCATGCAGCAGCCAAACGAATTGGCGTGGAACGTATTGGCATTGCACCCACCGGGCTACAACAAGTAGTTACTGTGGGCGGTGCAAAGCGTGACCCAAGAGCCCCATGGGCGGTAAGCGTTGTGTTTCGCGGCATGGTGAAACCAGACCTACAACTGAGTTTAGGAAAACGAATTAATGCGCTGGAATGGCGGCCTGTGACCGACGCAGGTGCCAGCAGTGAATTGGCGTTTGATCACCGCGATTTGATTGAGTTGGCGGTGATTGACATTCGAAACAAGGTGCGCGAACTTCACTTTCCAGAAGGAACGCTACCAGACACTTTCACTATTCCGGAACTACAGGCATTGAGCGAGGAGATACTTGGGCACCCGCTGGACAAAGTTACATTCCGCAGACGGGTGCTGGCGAAAGAAATACTGGTCGAATTGTCTGAAGAATTAAGGGGTGGGGCACATAGACCAGCGAAAATTTACACCCTCAACAGCAAATCGATGAAAGCGAAAACGAAATTAAACGCTAACAATTGAAGTTAGCGCTTATCTTCTCCCCGCTTGGTAAAAGCAATCGCTTTTCATTTAGACAGAAAGGCAAAACCCAAAGCCTTAGATTCTTTTGGTTCAAAAAATCAAACACGGGCAAAGGTTGATCAAGAGCAGAAGTTTTTGGATAAATCAAAGCAAGGTCACCTTGACCTTCAAGATAGCTTTGCCCGTAGGCATATAACTGATAGAAGTCCGCCTGGGAGAGACCGTATTTTTCCTTACGATTTGCTTTCAGGCCGTCAATTAGCTTCCACTTGGTGTCAAGCACCGCGCTGCTTGCCTGGGTATTTTTCAACAATAAATCTGGCTTCAATCGAAACCATTGCTGATTACGGTGGCTGACCAAATAGTTACCTTGCACCTGTTTCTTCAAAAGAATATTCGAAGACAACTGCTTTTCAAGATGTTTAGCCACGAAGGCCTCAAATAGAGACTCCATCGGGAACAACAACGAAGGTGCCCCATGACGGCCTAACCCGGTCAAAGGTGACTCATCATTCAAAATCAATTTCGCCCAACTTAGGGCATCAGCGTAAGACGCCATACCCCTAACAAGTCGGATCTGTTGAAAATCAAGGCGCACAGATTGAGAGGCAGGAATATCTTCGAAAGCGAAGTTTAACTCCCGAGCGAGTTTCTGATTTTCACAAGATTTGGTGACGAGTAATATTTGGAGCAATGCCTTGTGGAGTATTCGATTCTCGGGCCGATCCGTTGAAAACTCGTCGTGTTGGGTAAAAAAACGATCTGCGCGAAAAATGTTGCTTCTTAAATGATTCGAAAGGAGAAGTTTTCCCCTCAACGCAAACAGATTTCCTTGATATTCACGATAATCGCTGCGAAGGCCACGCTTAACGACTTGCTCGACGCAAAGAAGAAACTCGCTTATGAAAATTTCTAACAATGGCATCTGAACTGCGCGCAACATTGCCTTCTCGGTTTTGACATGACGAAACCCATGAAGGCAGCTCAACATTTCGATTAATAATCTGCGCGACTCGACAATCCCGCCTTGAATTGCTTTACCCAATTTGGGTAACACCTCGATCTGGAATCCATCAGGGGATCGAATTACACCGACATAACTGGTCACTTGTATAACCCGACGCCCACGCCGCTGAGCCCACCGCAACCATACACCCTCTCCCTCTTCTGCGACTCGTATGCACCGATCTTCTAGCCAAGCAAACACTTTGGCGGGAATTTGATGCACTCCATCTGTGCCAACAAAATTCAAGTTTTCTGCTGTAAGAGCATCAAACTCGTAAATTGTTAATCTGTTCATCAACTTGGTAGGGTTTGATAGATGCCTATGTAAGCATCTGGATTAGAAAACGAAGCAACTTGAACAGAATATCGCTGTTGAGTCACGTAGGTATCGAGGCCATGGTTGTCACCAAATAATCGCGCCAAATCTTCTTCGTGATCCAGGCTTTCAACAACAAACCGAGCTGGCTCGGGCTTTTGGTTGTCGGCCAACACAAGTCGTATTTTTTGCCAGTCCTCGAAGAAATATTCCTCAAGCAAAGGCAGTATCTTGTTACTAAAAATCTGCGACAGGGCCACCAATCTCTCATCTCCATCGGGCACTTGAGAAAGCGATGTGAAATATGCGTGACCAATACAATGGTCGCGATCATAAAGAGCTTCAATACGTTGATTAATTGCAGATAACATTTTGGGGACATTAATAATTTGCTCACCCCATGTTACTTTTAAACCAAAAAGTGGCGAGCCCGATTCATCTCGACTATCTGGAAGTACTGGTATGAAATCAAATCTACGACGCAAAGCTGTGTCAAGAAGAGCCAAGGAACGATCAGCCGTGTTCATGGTTCCAATAATGTCGACATTCTGAGGCACTGAGAAAGATTCGCCAGAGTAAGGCAATGTGACGGAGATCGGGGTATCTGAACCCTCGCGCTTATCGGGTTCGATCAAGGTAATTAACTCACCGAAAATCTTACTGATATTACCGCGGTTGATCTCATCAATCACCATAGCAAAGCGCTGGTCAGGACTTAGCCGAGCCTTACGACACAGTTCTTTAAATGCTCCAGGACGAATTTCATACCGAACTGAAGCCGATTCAGCCTCCTCGTCCAGTACCGGCCTGAGCCCCTCGACAAATTCCTCGTAGCCATAGGACTGATGAAAAGTAACGAAGCTGTAGTTACGTAAAACTTCCGACGATTTTGCACCCGCTCGATATTGATCAAGCAGCTTAATTAAATCATCGCAGGTTTCCTCCCAGTCCCCTGCCAACCGCCAAATAGATCCCTCGTCTTTATCAAATACCTGAGGGTTGTAACGCAGTTTTGTTTTTACAGTAGTTGATTCTTCCACTGTGCGTTCTTGCAACGTACCCCAGAGCGTCTGCCGGACGTTTTGCTTTCGACCTTTCAAATTGGAAATTGCATCAATAAAAGGGTGAGCTAGAAGCTGGCTAACATTTGCTGCGCCGCCAAGTTCGATCAATGCCAGAACTGCCCCTTCCCACCATTTCAACGGGGCGATCTTGTCCAAGATAAACTGAGATTTCCATTCTTCAGGAGAGATTTGAGTTGTTACCTGTTCATATTCTCGTTTTAACATCTGAGAAAGTTGGTATGTCTTGCCTGTCCCGGGAGGACCGTAGTAAATCCGATTGAAAGGTTTTCTAACTAAGGCCTGATCTACCAAAACTTCGTCCTCCACCTCGTCCATATCTTCTGGATCCTCCCGAAGCTGGTCCGGCCACAGTCCTGGACGTTCAATTTCCATAAGTATCGACTGATCCAAGGTTTCACGTTCGGAGACCAAGGCGGTTTCAATTTTTTCCACTAATTCATTAGTCAAAGGCTCCCTGTTCAACTTCGGAAGTGTAGCCAGCTCAAGCACCGAAGAGATCTTCCGAACTTTTGAGCCTTGGATCAGACCAAGAACACCACTTGCGCGCTCACTACCAGGATTTTTGCGACCGAATCGCACCTGAACACCTTTACCCATATGCCACCAATCTAGCCCAGCTGAATGGACAGCCCTAGCTAACTTACAAAAGGTAGCTTTATCCTGATCAGACCACGAGGCGCGAAAGGTTTGAAACGTGGGTTTACTATCGAAGTGTTTGAGCAAGTCTTCATCGCTCAAATTTTCTGTAAGATTCAGCTTAGAGGCCATCTCGTCATAGCGGTACCCAAATTTACGAATGGCATCAACAGTCCAATCGGTCAATTCAGCGAGCGATTTACCCAACCCCTCTGGAGCCGAAAGGATGGCAACGACAGGTGACGAAGAATCAAAGCTGCCTCGCAATGACAAGTATTCACGACGTACGGCAGATCCATCATCGAGTCCTACTGTATCGATTTTAATAACAAAACCTTCATCCGCGCCGATACCAACTGTGTAAGCCAATTCCTTGGGGGAATCCTTCGTAGGATAAATACGGGCCCAGTTATAAGGCTGAAAAAAATTTGCCTGACTGGTTGGGCGTTTGCGAACGTTGACTACACCTTCAGGAAACAATCTGGCCTTTACTTCAAAGGCCCACGCCTGGGTCACTTCGTAGGCCTTTTTGAGTTCGTCATAAGCCCGATTCTGTTCCGGGTTTGATTCGTCACGCTTTTGCCCTTTCCACTTTTTCAATAACTTGAAGTGCTCGCTAGTAAAGTAATCCGCCATATTGGTCATATTCCCTCAACATCAATTCCGTGCTCGGCCAACCACGCTCTACGTTGAGCGTAGTCGGGCATTGCTCGCTCGACACGTAGCCAAAATGCAGGGGTGTGGTGGGGCTCATGCAGATGGGCAATTTCATGAACCAACACATACTCTGCAATTCGAGCTGGCAGCAGAATCGTCTTCCAGTGAAAATACAACCAGTTACCTTTTCCGCAAGAACCCCAACGATAACCGAGGTCTTGCACCTTCACACCAGCGGGTGCCACCTCCATGCGTGTCTGGTAATCAGATAATCGGTTGAGCAACCAAATACGGGCTCTTTCGCTGTACCAGCGGATGAAGTGCTCACGAGCATCGTGTTGCATATCGTTGCGAAGTACAAAACGCCCATTTACCAACTTTAAGGTCACGTTCTGGTCAGCAACTATCTTCAATCGATGAGTGCGCCCCAGGTACAAAAATCCCTCCCCTGCGACAAATTCTTTCTGGGGAACCTTGCGCTGAAGTCGCTCTTTTTCAGCCAGTTTCGTGTAGACCCAAAAGCGCTTCTCATCTATAAACTTACGGAGTTGATCAAGCCCAACTTCGGGCGGGGCAGCGAGAACTAGCTGCCCTGATCGTTCAACAGTGATTTGCATGGTGCGACGTTTGGAACTACGCCTTATGGAGAATTGCAGATCGTCAACCTGAATACACGCCGTTGCCTCAACGAAAGCATTATTCAGGGAATGATTAATAAGGTCTGAAGAAGTCTGCATCGATTAAACCTGTACAAGCTTGTCGTGGTTGGCTCGCGCCTGCTCCATCAACTTGTCTGCGAGTATGCCCGACATGTCAGTGTCCACGAGGGGCGGCCGCAAACGCATCAAGTGCTCAAACAATTGCGTATTGAGGTTTTCTTGTGCGGAAAGTTTATGAGGGCTCCAGATATCCCTATTGGATTGTAGCTCCTCAACCAAAAGATCCACCAATTCCACCGTTACATCTTTCAGGCGCAGCAATTCTGATTCTGTCGGCTTGTGCCCTGCACACACTACATCTAAAACCGTGCGGAGAAACGGAGCACAGTGTTCTGGCAAGTCACTTGGAGCATCAGCGCTACCAGCTTTACCAGTGCGCAACTCGTCGATGATCTTCTGCAATTGAGAAATAACTTCGGTCCATTGTTCACCCAAATTCTTCAGTATGTCGCTCAATCGCTCCGACAGCTTTCTGTACAAAACTGGATCTTCATCAGCATGCTTACGAATATGTGACCGAATAGCGTGTTCCATTTCAGATGCCTTGGCACGGTCATTTGCGGCACGGGCAACGTGCATTTCAAAACCTGAATCCGTCAACTGAATTGGCGGAATTTTCGGATCAACACCCAAAGAAATCACATGGTCATCAATCAACTTCCGTACTTTGGCGCCAACATCCCTACCTAGTACCGGTGTGTCCTTGTAACGATTTCGAGCGCGAGCGTAGATGTAAGCCAGATGCTTCGCATCTCGCGAATAAGGTAGCCCCTCAGGACGTGGCAGAACTGTATCGAGTGACGCGAGAAAAGCCTTCAGCTTGACAGCGAACTCAGCGCGGAGCTTCTCGCTGCCCAACGCCTCAACACAGGCCTCTGTGTCGTACATCGACTCAATGCCCTGCCTGCGAAACAGATCCACGACACGTAGATGCCGATCGCGCAACACCGGCACCTCATCTTTTAGGCTTGCAAGTACTCCTTCCACGTCTTCATCGGCGTAAGCGGCAAGCGCCTCTTTTAAATGTTGCGCGACGCCATAATAGTCCACCACAATGCCACAGCGTTTACCAAAACCGGTGCGGTTTACTCGGGCAATCGCCTGAAGCAGTTCCGCCTCGCGGATTGGGCGGTCCAGGTACATCACGCCCTCTATCGGTGCATCAAAACCAGTGAGCAACATTGATTTCACGACAAGAAAAGCCAAGGGGTCTGTCTTTTCTGGCTTTGCGTTAAACAAAGGTTTCTTAAAGCGTTTGATTAACTGCTCGTGCACTGACCCATCGGTCCACTGCTTCCACGCCGAATCGTCGTTATTACTGCCTGATATAACGGGAGCAAATTCGATACGAGCCAATGTGTCGCGATAGCGCCAAGCTTGAACAACAGCCTGCTCCTTAGCCGGGCGCTGACACAGCGCTTCATCATCAAGTGCTTTATCCGCTGCGGAAAGAGCATGTGCATCAGCCAAAAGTTCATCGCGAGCCCGCTTCAGGGCCTCAAAATACCGAATTGCCGCCAACCGGCTGTAAGCTACAACCTGTGCTTTATAACCGTTGGGCAAAATATTTGTGACGTAATGACGAATGATGTCCTGCGCTTTATCAGCGATTAGAGCGGGCGCGTCGAATACGGGGCCTTTGGTCGCATACTTTCGTTTAATCGCCTCCAACTCTTCGGAGGTGTGGTGACGGAAAAGATCTTCAAACAACTCATCCAGGCTAGCGCCGTCCTTGATCGCTCCGTTGGCTGTGCGTCCTTCATAGAGCACGGGAACAGTAGCACCGTCAGCTTCAGCTTCCTTGATGGTGTACTTGTCAATAAACTCACCAAAGATTTCATGAGTGCGCTTTTTCTCACCCATGATGATGGGCGTTCCTGTGAAACCGATGCGGGCGCAGTTCGGCAAGCCTGCTAACAAATTGGCATGCAAGTCGCCCGCCTGAGTACGGTGCGCCTCATCCACCATGACGAGAATACTGTCATCATCATTTAGCACCCCAAATCTGTCGTCTTCTTTGAAGGCTGCCTTGGACTCTTCCATAATTGGTAGGTCTTCCGCTTTCAGCGGAGGTTCACCAACGCTGTCGGGATCACGGTATTTTTGTATGGTGGCAAAAATCAATCCCGGGCCCTTGCGCCGAGCCAGTGTTTTTACACCCGCGGTGCTTTCGGCCACATCTACCACTTCGCCAGACAAGGTGGCAGTTAGAGACAATTGACTTTGTAAGTCTTTGCGGTCGGTGACAACAATCACCTTGAAACGCCGCAATTGAGCATGCGCACGCATTTTTCGAACAAGAAAAACCATGGTGAGCGATTTGCCTGAACCCTGCGTGTGCCAAATGATGCCGCCGCGCTGATCATACTCCCCGTGTTGCAAACGAGTTTGCCCTGTCTTTAGACGAACAATGGCACGGTTAACAGCCCGATACTGCTGATAGCGACACACCGTTTTAATGGTTTGCCCGCCCACCTGCATGAACAACATAAAGTTCTGAATCACATCCAGCAAATGCGCTGGTGCGAGCAGCCCTGCGACCAAACGCTCCTGCTCGGAAAGTGATGTTTTACCAAGCGCCTGCGCCACCTCAATTTCGCTGCCGCTACCATCAGGGCCGACAACCGTCTTCCATTGCGCATAATGATCAAAAGAAGCGCCTACGCAGCCCACCCGTGCTTCGTCAAAACTGGTCGCCACCAGCAGCTGATTGGTTGCAAAAAGGTGCTCATTGCCTTCATTGTCATCCACCTCAAAGGCCGCTTTGCGCTGATTGCTGTAACGCCGCAGTTGGTCAACCGCCTCAGCCAGTGGTTCGGGAATTGATGGACTTTTGCACTCCACAAGGACCAACGGAATGCCGTTCACCAACAACACCAGATCGGGCACAATGAAGGCCTTTCCGCTATTGAAGCCCGGGGGGCTGTCGACTCGATACTGGTTGATCACAGTGAAGCGGTTGTTGGCTGGAACGTCCCAGTCGATATAGCGGATTGTTTGGCCGCGGCCACCATCCCAGCCGAGCAGACCATCTACTGTCAAGCCACGAATCAACAGGCCAGTGGCCTTTTCGTTTGCCTCCATCAACTTGTGCGTGCCGAGCCGGGTAATCGCCAGCACAGCCTCAGACAACCGCGCATCGTCCAACCAGGGCGCACCATCAGGCCCAAGGTTCAGTGTACGCAATTGGTCGCGTAACAGCCCCTCCTGGATCACTTCGGTAAAACTGGTTCGGCCCGTTACTGCGGGGTCATCAATACAGCCAGCGTTATAGGCCCAACCTAGTGCCTGTAGCTGTACTACAAAAGGTTTTTCAACGTCATCCAGTTCCCATCCCATCAAACACTCCCTGATTGTTGTGCGGCTTTAGCTAACAATGGTGTGACACGGACGCGGCCGGTGAGAAGGTCGTCCAAGAGGCCGGACTTTTCAAATCGGTATTTAGCCAGCGCATCCGTTTCGCTACGCAGCTTGTTCTGCAGGGCTTCGTACCGAATTGCTATCGCATCCTGCTCAGGCTTCTCTGGCACAGCCAGCAAAAGCGGGCGAAGATCTTGAAGATTGATATTCTTTTGTGCACTTTGCGGTGCCCGTGCTTCGAGAATGCGTTTAGCTTTCCGAATTGATAGCTCAATAAACCTGACGTTGTATATCTTGTTCACTATTGCACCAACAACGCTATCGGGGAAGTACATGGGAATTCCGAGGATTGCCGTATCAGCAATGTTTGCAGCTATGGTGATTGCAATCGTTCCGACCGGAAACTCCTGGCTGACTAATATGCCTCGATCGCTCAATGTCTGAGAATAAGTCGAGACAAACTCACCTTCGGCTGCCGCTACTTCGCCAGTTTGAATGAAGGGGTATTTCCCACCATAAAAACGTGGATCGTTTCTTGGTCTGTGCGTAAATTTTCCTCGGTTTACTTTGGCTATTTCACCAAGTGGCTGCAGATCCCACTCCTTCGGAATCCATCCCAGCGGCGACTCCTTATAGATATTCGGTGCATCGGTCGGCGGCGGGCGTAGTTCGCCGTTGGCGTTGATGCCGCGCGTTAGCAGATCGCTTAGTAAACCCTGCTTAACAGCCTTGAGCTTGGCGATGATCGCCTCGGTTTCGTGAATAGCGGTATCGAGGGTGTCGAGGATTTCGGCAAGCTGAGACCACTGCGTTTTGGGCGGCAAAAGTAGCTTCAGCGTCTGAAGATCTTTTTTATTAACTGCTTCGAAAGTGGTTCCTTGTGCAACTCGCCGTAGCGCAATTGACTGTCGTGCGACGACCTCACCGAGAAGAGACGGCGTTATTCCTTGACCTCGAATGGCAGCGAGGCCTCGACCTATGCAGTAGTCGCGGTCTGCAACGTTGATTGCGCCCACGGGAGCGCGAACTGAGATCAGAATGTCATTGACCTTGCACCTCTTCGCAGGCCGCAAACACCCAAATTTAGGTTCCGGATAAACCGCCCCAAACTCCGCGTTCCCCTGCAAAAACGCGAGACCCTGAAAGGGGTCTTCAACGACGTATCGCGAGTCCGGTGACTGACCCATTTCGACGTGGGCAATATCTGACAGGGTGAAAGAATGGAGCCCAGCGGCGAGTATCTTCTCAGACATATCGCAACCCCTTCAAAAACACATGCAAAGCTTTGGCCGCGTCATCCCGCTTGCTCTCAATCTCAGTCAGCGTCACGCGGTACTTGTCCCACCAGTTCTCGAAAGTAGTCACGATTTGCTTACGCTGCGCAGCGATGTAGCGCTCGACGATCGCGCTCATGTCGTTGTGCAGGATGGTCAGCAGCAATTCGGCCGCAGCTTCGGGTGTCAGGCCATCCACTGCAGCATCAATGTGCTGCTTAAAGCTATCGCTTTTGGCCGTGAGCTGCTTCTTGACGGCGGCGAGTTCCTTTTTCCAGGCCGTGAGCTGGGCTACATCCACTGCGCTATCTTCGTCAGCTACGTTCTCTGCAGCCTCTGCGGCCTCACCGTCTTCGCCTTCGGCATCCTTCGGGCTAGCCGCCTTGATCTGGCTGTCCAGCTCTGCCTTCTTGGTCTCCAATTCGGTAATGGCCTCGACGAAATCACTCATTAAGAACTTGACCAGTTTGTGCTCCAGTGGGCTTTCTTTGCTGGCTTTGTCTTCCAGCGCAGTGACAATGCTGGTACGCCAAGCATCGGCCACACCTTTTGCGCCACGAGCCTGCAGGGTGAGAAATTCGTACTTGGTTTGGTACCAGAAGCCAGCTACGATGCCGCGTACCTGAAAGGGGTCAAGCAGACCAATGGCTTCCAGGCTCTGGCTGAAACTGGCAAGCAAATCGTTTCGCAGGGCCACCAAACTGGCAGCGCTGTCAGTCTGCCCCGACAAGGCTGTAATGCGGGCGCTGTGGGTTTTCCACCATTGCTCGAACACATTACGAATAGCCGCTTCCTTAGCCAACAATTTGGGATTGCCTTCGATTGAAGGTTTAAGATCTTGTCGCTTAGTTAGCTCGGGTTTGAAGTCGAAATACTTTTCATCGCGCTCAACAAAAAGATCGAGTGGATTAAGGCCGTGTGCGCTGAAAAGCTTGGCTTTGTCAGCGACTTCAGCCTTAGGAATTCCACCTACCAAGTGAGCTCGCACATCATGCGGCTCAGGTGGTGGTGAATTGTCAGCATAACGGCGAATATTGAGGTTGTAATCGTTCGCTTTCAACGTGGCGATATCGACAACTGCGGAGAAACCATCAATAGCCCGGAATTCGTCAAAAGTAGTCACAATTTTTTCAATATGCTCAGGCATCAAGAAACTCTGCGCACGGCCATCGAAACATTCACGGTCGGCATTGATGAACAGCACCTTGCCCAGGCGTTCAGCACGTTTGCCGCTAACACGATTGGCACCATGTTGCACACGCTGGCGTAGCACCAAAATGCATGCTGGGATGCCTGTACCATAAAACAGGTTTGGAGCAACACCGATGACCGCCTCAAGCAGATCGTCTTCAATAATGCCCGCGCGAATGGTTTTTTCCTCTCCACCCCTGAAAAGTACGCCATGGGGCATAACTGTGGCCACCATGCCACCATCGCGAGTCACTGCCAGCATATGCTGCAAAAACATTAAATCGGCTTTTTTTGCACCCAGTGGCACCTGGCCATAAGGGAATCGCTCTGCTTCAAACTTAGGGCGCCAGGCAGGTTTACCATCGGCATCTTTCTCGGTATTACCCCAGTTGATAGAGAATGGTGGATTGGTGATTACTCGGTCGAAGTGCATCAACTCACCACCCTCAACATGCTGAGGCTCGACTAGTGTGTCTTCGTTTTGTAGGTTTGCGTTGCTAATACCGTGTAGCAGCATGTTCATTTTGGCGATGGACCAAACCGTGCCATTGAATTCTTGGCCAAACAAGTTGGCCTTGCGCCCGTCCTCGCCATGCTCGTCGATGTATTCCTTGGCGGCAATCAACATACCACCTGAGCCACAACATGGGTCGTAAATATCATGGTGAAGCTCAGGCTTAAGGAGCCTTACCATCATTCGCACAACCGAACGGGGTGTGTAAAACTCGCCACCTTTTTTCCCTGCGGAATCCGCGAATTCGCCAATCAGGTATTCATAAGCAGCCCCCAAGAGATCGGGAAACTCGAAATCCTCGTTCCGCAAACGGTGCAAACTGAAATGGGTAATCAACTGCTGCAATTTGATGTCGGGGATTTTGCTTTGCCCGATTTTTTTCGTGAAATCAATGTGCTCCAGAACGTCGTAAAGACTGACGTTCTCACCTTCAATTCCAGCCAATGCTTTGCTCAACAAACTGCCCACATTGGCCTGACGGGAGTTGTCTACAAGGTAGCTGTATCGCGACTCGTTCGGTACCCAGAAGTAGCCATCCTTCTTGTACCAGCGTTTGTTCTCGGCAGACACTTCCGCCTCAGCCAGTGTTTTACCCGCGCCAATTTCAAGTTGAATTACTTCAGCACGTCGTTGCTCGAACACGTCGGAGCAACGTTTGAGGAACAACATTCCGAATATGTATTCCTTGAACTCGGAGGCATCCATTTTTCCGCGCAAGATATCAGCTGCTTTGAATAGGTGGCGCTCTAATTGACTTAATGTGAGTGGCATTGAATGAGTACTTGAAAAATAATGGATAAAAACTTAAGTAACGGCGCTAATGAATCAAGCAAAGAGGAGATACAACACCTTGATTTATCGAAGATATCACCATATCGCCCGCAGCCTATCTCCGATCTATCAGCGATAAATCAGCTTTTGTCCGATAGAACTACTTATTCTTTCGCCCAATATCTGCGCCAGCGATTAATACCTTCAGCATGGACTTTACCCTGCTCCGTCAACTGCTCCAATGCTCGTTTTACCTGCTTTTGATTAAGCTCGACACCTATCCGTTTGTGGATATCGCTGATGGCTGAACCTGGGTAGCGTTGCAAATCCTCAAAAACCAATGCTGCCAAGCGATGCGGCTCGATCAGCTTAAGGGTGGTTTTCCCGGAGAAGTCCATGGAACGAAGTAAATTGGGGGCGATGAAATAACGGGTAGCCTGGGTTCGGCCGGTATGGTGAACCAAACCTAAATCGAGTAAACGGCGAACCCAAGGCTGAAGCTCATCCACCGTGGACAGCTCTAACCTGTCGGCCAACTCTCGCGCGGTAAGCGCATCATGCTGAGCAAGCAAACCAAGTGAAATTCTCTCCCTCTGTGAGAGCTGATAGGTTTGGTCTGCCTTGGCAATGAAATCAATTACCTCGGGTTTCAGGATTCGCCTTCGAATGGTTACCTGAACCCGATCATGTGCCTCTAAAAGCTCCGGTTCTGGGCGCCCTTGAGAAAGAAGTACCTCAAAAATTTTATCGTAACCGCTACCCTCTTTTTCCATCAACTTGAGGTCATGAAACAAACGTGCGAAATGTTCATTTCGGCGAACAGATGTGTGCAGAATATTTTGCGGTGTAACACCTAAGGGCAGCGAACCGGGGTTAACCACTTCCAAACGATCTGGAAACAGATTTAAGAAAATATCGCCACGCTGCGTGTAGGGCCGATGAACAAGTGCATTGACCAACAATTCTCGAATAACAACCTCGTCAAACGCGGGTACGTTTTGGCGATATAAACCGTCTGGTAATTCATACCTCTCCTTGAAGTCGGGCACCTCGGCCCATACCGCTTCAATCAATTCAATTGGGCTAAGGGTATGATCGTCCCAGAGCAACTTATTCACTTTGTCGCCACGATCATCAAACTTGATTACCTGAACTGCTGGTGCGGTACCCACAAGGGCCCGTTGATGTTGTTGGCCTACGAATAAAATTCCTAAGTTGGTCAAAAACGGCCCAATGGCGAGTTGGTAGTGCGCTAACAACTCATCATCTGTTTTTTCTTTGACTGAGGGCTTTACCCTATCTGAGGCACGCAAGGCATTCAACAAACCAGAACACCGGCGCTGATCCAAGTCAGCTTTGGATACATGCAGACTTGTTTGCGTTTCCCAGGGTAGTGTTGAGCGCTCGTTGATCAGCCTAATAACATCGTCGCCAGTGATTGGCTTGCTTTGATCAGCTACGCGCAGAAAATATTGACCACCTGTGGTGGATGCAACAGAGATAGAGCGCGCGATGCGAAGCTCAATATACTGGGCACCATTTTGAGCTGTGCTGACAGCAGGGCTTAGATGCAAATTAACAGTTCGTTCATTGAGCTTACGCCGCAATAAGTCAGGCAGGTGATCAGGTATGGTTTGACGGTTGGGAGGAAGCTCCTGCCCGTCTTCAATACCGATCAATAAGCGACCACCAGAGGCATTGGCAAAAGCGATGCAGTCTTTTGCAATTTCATCCCAATCGGCGCTGTTACCTAGGATGGCTTTCAGTGATTTGTGGTCAAGTAACTGGCCTTCGGTACCCAATTAGACAACTCCTTCGAGCATAGCCATTTTTCGGCCATTTGCAGGAAATCTGATATTCATTTTTAACGCCATAGGTGGAAATATTCAGTCCTTTCAGTTTATCAGGAACAGTTTCCCCGAATACCCTCACAAGGAGATGATGTGGGCTTCAAACCTGGATCAATCACTCCCAAACCCTTGAGGTAACCTTGCGGTCCTTCAATGCATTTTTTCGACGTTCGGCACACCTTTCCTGCTTTTCCCTACAATTCTTAAAGGCTTTTTAAGCCCTGGGAACTGGCAACATTCATTGTTTCCGCCATGCGGAGTGGCCGATTGATTCAAAACCCCCTTCAGCGATCCGGCAGGCGGAACACTGGGCAACAAATCCATTCCTTCCTGCGGAATAGTATTGTTCCGTATCGCGGAATGGGGCACACGTTTTGGTGGGGGTAACTTGTCCATAAGTTGCCACCCACCCCGATGGTATTCCTTGGGCCGGATATCAAGGCCAATGAAATCGGTAATATCGAGCCAAGTTAATGCATACCAATCGGGGCCGATTGAGAGCCCGCCAAGTTTCGTTTTTATTATCAAACCGCGGTTGATCAATTCAGTTTTTGCTTTCTGGATTTGATCAGCACTTTTCCAACCGCGTTTTTTTAGGTATTTCAAGGAAAGCTGAAGATGACCATTGTTACGGCCGGTGTGCTGACGGAGCAACTCAAAGATGATTGACTTAGCTCGCACCGAGCACCCGAGGAAAGCGATGCTATCTAAGACGTCGTGCGGCATGGGTGTATAACGACCGTATACCGGCTCAAAGGGAGCTTTTCGTTTTGCCATGACAACCCCCGTCACTTCAAGCTTTCAATCAAATTGCGAATATCCTCTACCCGCCACGCAGTAACCCGGGGACCGAGCTTTACCGGTTTGGGGAAACGCCCGGTTTTTACACCTACCCACCAGCAGGTTTTTTTAACAGGAATAATGGGTGGCAAAGGGGGTTGTGACTTTGAATTGCCGATGATTTGAGACAAACGAAGAAAACCGGTTTCAGGGAGTTGGTGCATTACAGTGCGTCCTTATTCAAGTTGGTACGCACTCATCCTCTATTTTCCGAAAATACAAATCACTGCAATTGCAGTTTTGCCGACTGCTATTGCAGTAAATCCTAAGGAGCAGAAATGCGTTTTTTAGCGACCGCAAATTTTTCATCAAGGGTGCGTTTTGTTATGCCATAAACGTTTTCGTACTTGGCAAGCAGTGCATCAATAATGGCAGCGGAATTCTCATAAACAGACAGCTTTTTACCCGCTGGAGACTCCCCAAGCATCAACTCTATAAGTCCACCGATGATGTTCAAGTATGTGGTTTCTTGTCTCGGGCCTAGCGCTGCTTCTGCGTTGGCAACTTGTGAGGCCAAGGCTTTCTTGAATGCCCAATCAGCCATATCAAAAGGATCGATGCTGCCGTACCCGCCATGCTCCTCAAGGAAAAATTGAAGCTGATCAACCGTACAAGGAAAACGCAATACAGGGTCTTTCAAATTGCCGGTGGGATGCACTGACAAAGCAGCGCGCTCAGCAGGCTCCAGGCCAGCAGGTGGCTCTTTCAAATAAACACCGTCTTCACGTATTGAAAGACATAACCCCCAATCTTCCGGATCACTTACCCGGCACAACTTAGTAAAGTCGGAATATCCAACATTTAAACTTGAAGCATCTTTCCCTTTCATTGCTTGGCCACACCTTTCCTGATTGAAATAATCGCGTTGTTTTCCGCCGAGTAGTTGCTTAGCAGATCGGCCCATTGCTGCATCATCGCGCGGCGTTCTAGCATATATTCCGCTTGGTTGTAACTCGCCCTCACTTTGTTGCGTTCTGCGTGGGCCAGCTGGCGTTCAATTACTTCTGAACGGAAACCCTGCTCGTTCAACATGGTTGAGGCGGTGGCCCGGAACCCATGCGCAGAAAAGCCAATACTTTCTTTGCCATTGAACCCCATCCGCTCAAGGGCCCTATTCAGCGTGGTGGCTGTCATGCAAGTACGAGGATTTCGATAATTGGGGAACAGGTACTCGCGGCCACCTGTGTGCGTGTGCAACTCTTTCAACAAAGCTAGAGCCTGGGTCGACAGGGGAACAAGATGCGGCTCGCGCATCTTCATTCGCTCGGCAGGAATTCGCCATTCGGCTCGATCAAAGTCGATTTCTTCCCAACGTGCAGCACGAAGCTCGATGGTTCGCACAAAAGTCAGCAAAATCAGGTGCAGAGCGATGACGGTTGTTCTGTATCCGCCATAGCCATCCAGCGCTTGAATTAATTCAGATATTTGTTGCCTGGAAAGTGCTTTGCTATGCTCAACCTTGGGCCTATGAATGGCCCCCTTCAACGCAGCCGCGGGATCATGATCTGCCCGAAGCGTTGCTACAGCGTAGCGGAAGATTGCAGAGGACCACTGACGAACCAGTAGAGCAACGGTCTCGGCACCTCGCTTTTCTATGCGACGAATAATTTCCAACAAATGAGCAGCAGTTACATTACGGATTGGCAAGCGGCCGACATGTGGAAACACATCCCTTTGAAGGAAGTTCTCGACTTGCCGAAAGTAATAAGGTGTCCAGCCTGGCTTTTTCTTGACCATCCATTCCCTAGCCACCGCCTCAAAGGTATTTGCGTTTTCTGCTTGAGTGGTTAGGCGATCGGCTTGGCGTTGATGGGCGGGATGCAGCCCCTGCTTTACAAGTGCCTTTGCTTTTTCTCGATGTGCTCTCGCTTCTTCAAGTGAAATATGACCCAAGCGCTTGTCGTTGAAATACTCACCAACTGCGAATACATTTTCTTTTCCTGCAATTCGATAGCGATAACGCCATAGCTTCGCCCCGGAGGGACGCACCTCAAGATACAGGCCGCCGCCATCAGTTAGCTTGACTGGTTTATCAGTTGGCTTTGAGTTGCGAATTTTTGCGTCAGTAAGCGGCATGGTGAGGGTATCTGTGAATTTGATACCCGCAACGATACCCGCTAATTAGATGGATGACAACGGACCACAATAAACACCAATGAATCGCGTTTTAAATAAAAACAATGACTTACGATTTGAGCTGAACCAGAAAGGATGCAGACGGATTATGATGCTGATTGTCGATCATCAACAGCATGATGGGCCTGCATATTGGCGTAAAAAGGATGGCTTTCACCGGAACACGCAAAATTTTAGCACATGCCCCCACCCCGCCTGGCGCATTTCAGGCGTATTGCGGCCCCAGCACACGATCAACCCGTTGTTGCACCTGAAGAGAAATTTCCATCAACGCATTCTTGATTTCAGCAGTTTTGTGGTTGGGGCGGTCCATGTAACGAATGATCTGATCAATCGCGATACGGGCCATGTGTAGGTGATTCCCGGTACAACGTTGTTTGAGCCATTGCAGTTGCCGGTGAGTAATTGGACCATGACACAGGCTGTTAAGGGTGTGGTACGTGACCTGTAACTGAACCTGAGCATCCTGCGTGTTTTCCTGGGTGCCATCCAGCACATGCTGATTGATTTCATGAATAAGCTGGGCAGGTTCACATGGTCGAATCACAAAACGCTGAACACCTCGATCCCGTGCCTGCAAGATGGTTTCGCGATCAGCCAGACACACCATCACAGGGAAAAAGTAGGGACTGCGCAACCTGCTCAATGCGTCTTCGTTGCTGCCGACCTGCTCGATTTGCCCACTCCAGTGGAGCTGCACGGCCTCGAGCCATTTTTGTTGAACATCGACATCCTTCTCTACGACAAGCAAGCGCATGGTAACCTCGACCTATCATTGGCACCGGTCAAGGGTATGAACAAGTGTTAAATGTTAGAGCTACCTGACTGGGGGAAAGGTCCGTTCTGGAGACTCAGGTCAATTCGCCATCCAACCCGGCTTGCACAAGCTCAGCAGCCCGCATGACTGCCCTCGCCTTATTCTCGGTTTCCAGCCACTCACTTTCAGCCACAGAATCAGCCACTACGCCCGCACCGGCCTGAACATACAGGGTTTGATCTTTCACAACCCCGGTGCGAATGGCGATCGCCACATCCATGGTACCTGTGAAGCTGAGATAACCGCATGCACCGCCATAAACGCCACGCTTGGTGGGCTCAAGTTCGTCGATGATTTCCATGGCCCGAACCTTGGGCGCACCAGAAAGCGTGCCCGCCGGGAAAGTGGCGCGCAGCACATCCATCGCCCCCATGCCGGGCTTCAAATCGCCCTGCACGTTGCTGACAATATGCATGACATGCGAATAGCGCTCAATGATCATTTTCTCGGTGACCTGCACCGAACCCGTTTGCGCAATGCGGCCCACATCGTTGCGAGCCAGATCAATCAGCATGACATGCTCTGCGATCTCCTTGGGATCGGCCAACAACTCCTCGGCCAGAGCGATGTCTTCTTGAGGTGTTTTGCCGCGCGGACGAGTACCAGCAATGGGGCGCAGTGTGACCAAAGGAGGCTTGCCCTCAACCTGATCTTGTCGCACCAAAATTTCAGGCGATGAACCCACCACCTGAAAGCTGCCGAAGTTGTAGTAGAACAAATACGGCGATGGATTCAAGGAGCGCAAGGCGCGGTACAACATGAGCGCGTCTTGTGTGAAGCGCTTGCTGAGCCTTTGACCCAGAACCACCTGCATCACATCGCCAGCGGCAATGTATTCCTTGGCTTTGGCAACCATATCAAAGAAATAATCTTTGCCCATGCTGCGTTCGATGGGCGTGCTTTCGCTGTTGCCAGACGCGGGAATGGCGATGGGCTGACGAAGTTGGCCCATCAGCCGCTTAACCTCAGCGACGCCATTTTCATACGCATTGGTTTGCGCGGGATCGACAAACACAATGAGCTGAATGGTGCCCTGGATGTTGTCCACCACCGCCATGCGATCGGTGAACATGAGCAAAATATCGGGAATTCCGAGGTCATCCGCCTTGCGACTTGCCTCCAGGCGGGGCTCCATGTAGCGCACCGTGTCGTACCCGAAGTAGCCGGCGAGCCCGCCAAAAAAACGAGGGCTTCCCTTGAGCGGTGGCACTTTGAAACGGGCATGGTATTGCTCGATGAATTGCAGCGGATCACCGTTGAATGTTTCCAGTGTTTCCAGTGCGCCATCCGTGTGTTGCTGTTGCACCAACACCGTGTGCTCGATCACCTTGATTGTGACGCTGGAGGGCAAACCCACGAAGGAATACCGGCCCGAGCGTTCGCCGCCCACCACCGATTCAAGCAAGAAGGTGTTGGGCTTGTTGGCCAGTTTGAAGTACACCGACAAAGGCGTATCGAGGTCAGCATAACAGCGCGCAATTAGTGGGATACGGTTGTAACCTTGTGCAGCAAATGCATCGAATTCAGTTTGAGAAATCATTGTGGTACCCGTGCGCCCAGCAGGCGTTGTGCAGCTTCCTCGATGGTGTTCACGATGCCATCGCACTGTGTTTCATGAACAGATCGCCCTTCGTTGTAACCGTAGGGCAACAGCCAACACTCAACGCCTGCCGCATTGGCAGCCAGCGCATCGTTCACGGAATCGCCGATCATCAAGGCTTGCGAAGGATCCACGCCGAGCAGCTTGCAGGCGTGGGTTACAGGCATGGGGTCAGGTTTTTTTACCGGGCAGGTGTCGCCACCCACCACAACCTCGAAGTAATTGGCAATGCCGGTGCGCTCCAACAGGGGTTTTGTGAAACGCTCAGGCTTGTTGGTCACCACCGCAAGCTTGTAACCCCCATTTTTCAACAACTCCAGCCCTTCTTTCACGCCGGGATAAAACACCGAGTGATTGCCGTTGATCTGGGTGTAGTGGTTTTGCCAGTTGGCCATGGCCCGGGCATACAAGTCAGGTGATGCCTTGTCGGTCATGCTGCCAGTCAGGCTTCGGTTAACCAGGTTTTCCGCGCCCTTGCCCACATACACGGCCACTGTTTCCTCAGGCAAAACAGGTTTGCCCAAGTCAACCAACATGGCGTTCACTGCGGCGGCCAGATCGGGTACGGTGTGTAAAAGTGTTCCATCCAGATCGAACAATACTGCTTGCTTGGTCATGATTGTTTATCTCGTAGTGGCGAGCTCGGCGCGCATTTGATCGATCACGGCCTTGTAGTCGGGCTTGCCGAAAATGGCTGAGCCAGCAACAAAGGTGTCAGCACCTGCACGCGCGATTTGCGCTATGTTGTCGGGCTTTACGCCACCATCCACTTCCAGACGAATATTCTGGCCACCCTTGGCCACATGCGCATCAATACGCTTGCGCAATTCGGCCAGCTTGACCAAAGCTTGAGGGATGAAACTTTGACCGCCAAAACCGGGGTTCACTGACATCACCAAAACAAGGTCAAGCTTGTCCATGACGTGATCCACCCAGGAAATTGGGGTGGCCGGGTTCAGCACAACACCGGCCTGACAGCCAGAATCACGGATCAGGCCCAAAGTGCGATCGAGGTGATCTGTGCCTTCGGGGTGAACACTGATGAGGTTTGCGCCGGCCTTTGCAAAGTCGGGAATGATTCGATCCACCGGGCGCACCATTAAATGGACATCAATCATCGCCGAGGTGTGGGGGCGCAGGGCTTCGCAAACCAAAGGGCCAATCGTGAGGTTGGGTACATAATGATTGTCCATCACGTCAAAGTGAACCCAGTCTGCGCCAGCCGCAATCACATTTTTCACCTCGTCGCCCAAGCGGGCAAAGTCGGCAGAAAGGATACTGGGGGCGATAACAAACGGGTTCATGGTTGGCCTTCGATGGAGAATTCAACAATCAAAGCAAGAGTTTAAACGAAACTACCCCAACGAAAAGGCTTTGCAAGCGGCTTCGGATTTGTGAAATCGGGGGTTTGAAGTCATACTTGAAATCTACAGCAACATTCACAAGCCACACCGCATGAGCAGCCCGTCACCGTATCAGTTTGAAGTTCGAGTCAGCACCCAGTTTCTGGAAGAGCAAAGTGACAAAGACAAAGGCCCTTATGTGTTCGCCTACACCATTGAAATTGAGAATGTGGGCGAGCGAACTGCGCAATTGTTAAGCCGCCACTGGATTATTACCGATGCGCACAATATTGTTCAGGAGGTGAAAGGCGATGGGGTGGTGGGCGAGCAACCCACTCTGCGCCCAGGTGAGCGATTTGAATACACCAGTGGCTGCCCCTTACCCACCCCGGTGGGTACAATGAAAGGCAAATACACCTTTGTGGGCGAAGGCGGCGAACAGTTTGATGTGCCAGTGCCTGAGTTTTTGCTGTCAATGCCCCGGGTGCTGCACTAATCTTCGTCGGGGGGTGTGCTTGGTGCTGATGATTCTTCGTCGGGTTTTTCGGCTGGATGATCTACCCTGGCCCTCAACGTCCACCACATAATGAACACGATCAGGCCCAAAGCCAAAACCATTTCCGCAATGAGTAACCACATGTCCAATCCACTCCGTTGTTGGTGGCCCAGCACCGTGCTGGCCGCCTTGATTCTATCTGGATGCGCTACTGCTCCGACCCCGAAAACGGCTGAATGTTCATGCCCGGCAGGAGAAAAACAGGCTCAAACCGAGAAAAAAGATGAAAAACCGGCCTTGCCACTGTTTGTGAAATCTGACTTTTCAAGCTTGCCAGGATGGAGCACCGCTAACCACGGACGTTTTCTGGAGGCATTTTCAGAGCAGTGCTCAGTCAATGGCAATGCCTTGGCCAAACGCAAAGCCACCCCCACCGGTTTGCTGGAAGCCTGCCGCAAAGCCCGACAAAACCTGAGCGGGAATGCGCTGCTGCCTGCACAAATCTGGATGGAGGCGAACTTTGATGTGTGGCAGCTTCAGCAGGAAGACGGCAAGAAAGAAGGTTTGCTGACTGGTTACTTTGAACCCCTGTTAAAAGGCGCACGCCAGGCACAAGGTACATACAATGCGCCACTTTACGGTGTGCCCGCGGATTTGATTACCGTAAAACTAGACGAGCAGTACCCGGAACTGAAAGGTAAGCGTCTGCGTGGCCGCCTGCAGGGCAATACGCTGGTTCCTTTCTTTGACAGGGCAGAATGGGAGCGCTTGGGACCAGACCGTGAAAAACCGATTGTTTGGGTAAACGACAAACTGGACGCATTTTTATTGCAGGTGCAGGGTTCAGGCCGAGTGACCTTGCCAGACGGCAGCGTAATTCGCTTGAGTTACGCCGAGCAGAACGGCCACCCATATAAATCCATCGGGAAAGTGCTGGTGGATCGCGGAGAGTTGACCGCTGCGCAGGCTACCATTCCGGGTATCAGAAACTGGGCAAAAGCCAACCCCGGCAAGCTGGATGATTTACTGAATGCCAACCCCAGCGTGGTGTTTTTCAAGGAAAACAAAGTACTGCGCCCACAAGAAGGCCCAGTGGGCGCCATGGGTGTTCCCTTGACTGGCCAACTCAGCCTGGCGATTGACCGTGAAAAAATACCTTATGGCAGCCCGATCTGGATTGAATCCAGCAACCCGGTGACCAATGCACCCATTGCGCAGGGCACCTTGGCCCAAGACACTGGCGGCGCCATTCGGGGCCGGGTACGTGCTGACTATTTCTGGGGAACAGGTGAAGAGGCTGGCACAGCTGCTGGCCTGACCCGCCAACCCTTGAAAATGTGGCTGATTTGGCCAAGGGGCACGCCCCTGCCTGAAAGCGGAAGCTGAAAACCCCGAGGCCTTGCTTAAGTTTTTATTTGGCCCTTGACGCCGCCGCTATGCGGCGATTCAGGTCAGCAGAAGGGATGGCGCCGCTAACACGAGTGCCATCCTGGAAAAATACGGTTGGCGTACCTGATACGCCCATTCCCCGACCCAAGCTGACCAGATCTTCAATGGGTGGATTGCAATTGCCATTTCCAGTAGGAGATTGGTCTTTCAACATCCAGTCATCCCACATCTTGGACTTGTCACTGGCGCACATTACCTTTTGCGCTTTGTCGACGGAATCGCGGCCCAGGACCGGATATACGTAGGTGTACACAGTGGTGTCTTGTAACTTGCTCAAGGTTTCCTTGCGAAAACGTTTGCAATAGCCACAGTTGGGATCTTCAAACACGGCAATTTTCCGGCTGCCAGTGCCGTAAACGGATTTCAAGGCCAAACCCAATGGAAGATCTTTCTCGAAATTGATGGCATTGAGCTTGTCCAGCCTGGCTTCGGTCAAATTGGCCATGGATTTGCTTTCCATAAGCTCGCCCAAAATGAGATGGCTGCCACTGGCATTGGTGTAAATGATTTTCTTGGTGCCATTGTGATTCACCACCACCTCAAACAAACCATCGATGAACTCGATGTCGCTGACCGATACCACCTTGACACCGGATGCCCCCAAGGACTCATTCACAGCTACGGTAATGCGCTCAACCTGAGACTTGCTTGCTGCCGCCTGCACAGGCTGAACTGATTGTGACAAGGCCCACGCGCCCGCTGACAAGGCAATTACAGAGAAAACAACAGCACTGCTGCGCTTGCGAAGGGACAAAGGTAGATTGAATTTCATAGGCCTGCTTGGATAAAAATGATGAATTGTAGTTAGGACACGCTTGAGGGCAATTTGTTCATTGCGCCAGGACTTTTCAGTTGCAGCTAGCGCATGGCTTGTTGGGACAACCAACGTTTAAGCATGGGCAATTGGTTGACAAGGTGCATGCCTTTGTTGCGCACCCAGGCAGCACCTGGCAGGTCGAGACGAAACAAGGTGTGCAGGCCATCGGTAAGAAAATGCACAGGCGTGCAAGCCGCTTTGCGACGACGCTCCCAGGCGCGCCACAATTGCTCGTCAGCAAGGCCCAGGCGCTGTACAGCCAGAAGGCGCTTGCGTGAGGTGAGCAAATTGGCCAACTCGGCTGCATCCTCAAGCCCGAGGTTCAGACCTTGACCCGCCAGGGGGTGAATGACGTGAGCGGCATCACCCATCAATACAACGCCGTTGTCGAACCAAACCGGCGCAACACCATGCTTGAGCGGAAAGGCATAGGTTTTACCCACCAGCACCAGATCACCGTAAAGTTCTTGAACCGCGCCGCCCGAGAGAGACTTCACACGATTGACCATGTCCGCCGGGCTGAGTTGCACCAACGCCTGAGATTGCGACAAGGGCATGGACCACACCATGGACACATGTGGCCCCGGCAGCGGCAACATGGCCAAGACGGAATCGCCTACAAACCATTGGCGTGCAGCCCCGTGATGCGGCTTTTCAATGGCGAAGGTGGTCACCACGCCTTCAGCACTGTAGTCATCAAGCGCGAAATCGAGACCAGCCTGCTTGCGCGTTTGACTTTGTGCGCCGTCTGCCGCGATCAGCAGGGGGACACGCACTGTTTTCAGGTTGGTCACCACAGCCCATCCCTCTTTTTCGCGGGAAAGGCCCTCTACTCTTGCATCAAGCCAATCAATGCCTGGCTGGTAGCGCATTGCGGAGAACAACACATCAAAGAGGCAACTTTGCTCAATAATCCAGGTGAGGTAGTCAACCCCCGTGTCACTCGCGTTAAAACGCAAATGGCCCTGCGCATCGCCGCTGGAATCGCCCCACACCTGCATCTCGGTGACTGGCTGCACTTTCTCGCTGGGAATGTTGTCCCATACCCTGAGCCGGTCGAGTACGCGTTGGCTTCGATGTGACAAGGCAAACACCCGGGGATCGAATCGCTGATCGGGATTGGGCTGAAACTGTGGCGGACGTGCTCCAACCACCAGTACTTTGAAACCAGAACTGGCCAATACCAGAGAAGCAACAAGGCCAACCACACCGCAACCAATAATGGCCACATCGTAGCTGGGCGTTTGTAGAGGCTGCATGCTTGTAGAATTGCTCATGGGTCGGAAGGACTGGCTTTATTAATTATTGAACATGCTACAGCGATTTTGCATTTGTTGTTTGCGCAACGCCCAAGTTTCGGATAAACTTGCGGGCTTCGGTAGTGAACACCACCGAAAACGCGTGGCCGAGTAGCTCAGTCGGTAGAGCAGAGGATTGAAAATCCTTGTGTCG